>RPRK01000023.1 GCA_003818495.1 Burkholderiales bacterium | reverse complement strand
CTGGCGAGCGCGGCGTAGAGCACGACGACCCCGGCCGCCAGCGTGAACACGAACAGGAACTGCACCGCCCGCACCACGTGATCGAGGATGCCGCGGACCTGCCGCACGATCGCCGTGGTGTCGAAGACGGTGAGGTTCGGATGGCGCTCGAGCAGCGTCGCCACCGCCTGGGGCCGATCCTCGGGCAGGTGGAACGCGGTGATCCAGGTCTGCGGGCGGTCGACGAGCGCACTGCGGCTGAGGACCATGAAGAAGTTCACCTGCATCGAGTCCCAGGAGACGCGGCGGGTGCCGACGACCGAGGCCGTGACCGGCTCGCCGGCGACGTCGAAGGTCAGGGCGTCGCCCACCTCCAGTCCCAGCGTCTTCATCATGCCCGCCTCGACCGAGACCTCCGGGCGCGAGGCTTCGATCCAGCGTCCGGCGGCGACCTGGTTGTGGGCCTGCATCCGGTCCATGTACGACAGGTTCATCTCGCGGTCGACCAGACGCCGTGCGCGGTCGTCGCCGAGCGCGTTCGGATCGATGTCGCGTCCGTTCACCGCGACCAGACGGCCGCGCACCATCGGGTAGAGCGCGGCGCCCTGGATGCCCGAGTCCCGCAGCGAACGCTCCACGTCGTCGCGCTGGTCGGGCTGGATGTTGATGACGAACCGGTTCGGCGCATCCGGCGGACTCGCGCGCTGCCAGCTGTCGAGCAGGTCGCCCCGGGTGACCGTCAGAAGCATGAGCGCCATCAGCCCGACCGACAGCGCCGCGATCTGCGCGATCGACGCGCCCTGCCGGCGCGTCCACGACGCGAGGGCGACCCGCAGCGCCGCGCTGCCGCGCCCGCCGCCGGCCAGATGGCGCAGCGGCGACAGCAGACGGATCGCCCCCCAGGCCACCCCGACGAAGACCACGGCGCCGAGCGCGAAGCCGACGATCGCGTACGCCGCGAGCCGCCGGTCGCCGGCGAACCACAGCAGCAGGACCGAGAAGGCCACCAGCGCGCTGGCCGCCGCGATCCAGGCCGACACCGGCGGCGCGCCGAGTTCACGGCGCAGCACCCTCAGCGGCGGCACGCCGGCCAGCCGCGCGAGCGGCACCGCGGCGAAGCCGAGCACCAGCAGCAACCCGGCCAGCATCGCCTGCAGGCCGGGAAGCGGCGAGGACGGCGGCAGCTGGAGCATGATCGCCGGCCCCGCCAGCGCGATCAGGGCGAGATGCCCGCCCCAGCCGATCATCGCCCCGAGTGCGCCGGCCGCCAGACCCATCCACAGCATCTCGAGGAGCAGCGCGGCGAGCAGCCGCCCCTGCGACAGGCCGAGCGCGCGCATCACCGCGCATCCGTCGAGGTGGCGCTGCGCGAAGCGCCGGGCGGCCACCGCGATCGCGACCGCCGCGATCAGCGCCGACAGCAGCGACACGAGGGCGAGGAACTGCTGCGCACGGTCGAGCGTCGCACGCAGTTCGGGCCGTCCGCCCTCCAGCGTCTCGACGCGCGCCCCGCGCGGCAGCCGGGTCTTGAGCCAGGTCTCGTAGTCGGCCACAGCGCGCGCCTCGCCCGCCACCAGCAGGCGCCAGGTGATGCGGCTCGCGGGCTGCACGAGCTTCGTGTCCGCCAGGTCCTCGAGCGCGATCATCGCGCGCGGCGCGAGGTTCACGAAGCCCGCGCCCCGATCGGGCTCGAGCGTGATCAGACGTTCGACCCGGAACGAGCTCTCGCCCAGCTGCAGCCGACCGCCGGGCGCCACGCCCAGCCCCGCCATCAGGGCCGGGTCGACCCAGACCGTCCCGCGCTGCGGAACGCCTGCCGCCGGCGCATCGGGGCCGCCGGCACGCTCGGCCACGCGCACCGTGCCGCGCAGCGGATAGCCCGCGGAGACCGCCTTGACCGACGCGAGCAGTGACGACGCCTCGCCCTTGCCGCCGGCGGCTTCGGCGACCGCCATGCTCGGGAACGACACCGTGTGGACGCGCTGGAGCCCGCGCTCGGACGCTCCAGTCTCGAGCGGCTCGGCCAGCGGCGCCTCCGACGCGACGACGAGGTCTGCGCCGAGCAGCTGGCGCGCCTGCTGATTCAGCGCGGTCTTCATGCGGTCGACGAAGAAGCCCACGCTCGAGATCGCGGCGACGGCCACGACCAGCGCGGCCGCGAGCAGCCTCAGTTCGCCGGCCCGCCAGTCGCGCCGTGTGAGCAGCCAGGAGAAGCGGATCGGGTCCATCGTTCTGTCAGTCGTTCCTGGTGGCAGGCACGGCGGCGGGAGCCGGCGCGTCGAGCATCCGTCCGATCGCGCCGGCGACGTCGGCCACCGGCGGGACGACGCCCACGCCGCCGAAACTCTCGCAGGGCCCGTCGCCGCTGACCGCGCATTGCGTGGCGTCGAAGTCGCAGAAGATGCCCACGGTCGGGCGTCCGAGGGCTCCTGACAGATGGGTCAGGCCGGTATCGAGCCCGACCACGATCCGGGCGCCGGCGATCAGCCCCGCGGCATCGGCGACCGGCACGAACGGCGGGATGACGGAGGTCGGAAGCGGGGCACCGTTCCTGACAGGCGCACCGCCATCGGAGGCGTCCAGCACGCCCCCGCAGGCCGCGGCGAGCCGCTGGACGCGTTCGCGCTCGGCCGGGCCGCCCCAGAGCCACGCGAGCCGCAGCCCCCGCGCCGCGAGCTGGCGCCCGACGGCGATCCAGTGCGCCTCCGGCCAGAGCTTCTCCGCGCGGCTCGCGCCGGGGATGAGCACGGCGGTCGGCGGCCCGTCCGGCAGCCAGGGCGCCGAGAACGCCGGGACCCGCAGGCCGAAGCGGGCCGGCCCGTCGATGCGGTAACCGAAGGCGGCCGCGCCGATCGCGCGGTTGCGCGCGACGACGTGCTGCGACCACGGCACGGCGGCGCGCCGATCGTAGGCGAGCGAGGCGAGCGGCTCGCGCGCCGACGACCACGAGGGTCCCGCGCGGTGCACGCCCCGGGCCAGGCGGACGACGGCCGCGCTCTTGATCAGGCCCTGGCAGTCGAGGATCCAGTCGTAGCGCTCCGCGCGAAGACGTCCGCGGAAGTCCCGGATCGCCTCGCGCGTGGCCGGCTCGCGCAGTGTCTTGCGCCATTTTCGCCAGGCGATGGGGATGACCGCGGCGACACCGGGATTCATCGCGGGGATGCCTGCGAACGGCGCCTCGACGACCCAGTCGATGCGGGCCCCGGGAACCTGCGCGAGCAGATCGGACACCAGCGGCTGCGCATGCACGACGTCGCCCATCGACGACATCTTGACCACCAGCACCCTCACGACGGCCCCTCGCCCGCGCGGGCTCAGCCGCCTGCCGTGCCCGGCCGCCCCTGCCGCTCGGCGACCAGCACCGGGTTCATCGAGGGATCGTTGTACATCTTGAACTGGCGGTAGATCTTGAACCGGCCGGTGCCGGCGGCGACCTCGTCGAGCAGCCGGTCGTAGCAGGCGGCGAGGTCCTCGCGCTGCACCCGCAGCTGGGCCTGCTTGCCCCGGGTCGTCTCGCGGTGCGCCTCGTCGACGTCCGTACGGATCGTCTGCAGGCCCATGTGGTGGATCTTCAGCGACAGGATCGACATGCGATCGATCATCGCGCCGGCCGTCTCGCTCGAGAGGCGCGCGTCCGCCGAGCGCGGCCATTCGGCCGTCGTCCGCAGCAGGGCGTCGTCGATACGCTCCATCGCGTCGTTGCGGGCCTGGTTGAAGCGGTCGATGTTGCGCTTGTTGGTCGCGATCTCGGCATCAGCCGCCTGGGTGCGCCGCGCGAGGTCTTCCTCGTTCCAGAGCGAGCAGTTGAACTTGTGGTTGACCAGCACCCAGCTCCAGGCGTCGGCGAGCGGTCCCGTCGGCAGCAGCGCGCGCGCGGCGGTCTCGTCGGCCGGCCAGTCGGCGCGGGCCAGGCAGGCATCGTGGAAGGCGACGATCGCGGCGGAGCGGACGGTATGCAGCATGGGCGCAAGGATACCCGCTTCGGCACCGCCTCCGGCTCAGAGGCCGGGGCGCCCGAGGAAGAGGTAGACGAGCCGGTTGCGGTTGTCCGCGACACCGTAACCGAGGTAGACCGGACCGATGGCGGTGTGCGCGCCGAGGTAGCCCGTCACGCCGCCGATCCAGCCGCTGCGGTCCAGGCCGATCGTGGTGCCGCGCATCTCGCCGCCCTCGATCGCCAGGCCTGCGTACAGGCCGCGCCCGAGCGGATTCGGAAGGGTGAGGATCTGGTTCTGGTAGCTCAGGCTCGCGTAGCGCAGCGTGGTGCCGAGCAGCTGATTGACCTGCAGCCCCGAGAGGTTCATGAACCCGCCCAGACTGAACACCTCGCTCAGCGCCACCCGCGAGCTCGCCTCGCCGAACCGGAATGCGCCGGCCAGCGTGTGACGACCCCAGCTCGCGACCTGCTTGCCGGACACCTGCAGCCGGCGAGTCGAGTACGCATCGCCCTGATCGGGGTGGACCTCCTCCGCGCGCAGCGTCACGCCGAACTGGTAGCCGTCGCGCGGGAAGTCGGTCGCATCGAGCTGATCGGCCAGCAGCGACACCTGCCCGCCCCAGTACTCCGCCTTGATGGCAGGCAGCAGCGCGCTGCCGGTGCGCGGGAAGCTGTCCCGGTTGCCGGCGAAGGTCCCCAGCCTGATCTCGCCGATGCGCCCGCCCAACCCCAGATCGAGACCGATCTGGGTGGTCCGCACGCCGTATTCGGCGACCCGGGCCCCCTCGTTGAACAGCCAGACGGGCACCTCCTCGGCGAGGAACTGCGGATTCGCGAAGAGGCGGGCATCGCCACGGTTGAACGGCTGGTAGAGCTCGGCGGTCAGCCGGGCCGTGCTGCCGAACTGCAGTTCGGACTTGAACTCGCCGCCCCAGTCGTTGATGTGGGGTCGGCGATACCCGAACAGCACGTTGAAGACGCCGTTGGAGCGGGAGTCCGCCGCCGCGCCCAGGCCGAAGCGCAGGAAGTTCGGGCCCCAGCCGCGCTCGAGCACGTCGAGCTCGAGCACCTGTCCCGGCCCCTCGGGCTTGAGGGAATAGCCGATGCGGTCGAAGTCGCCCGACGAGTTCCAGCTGTTGATCGCGGACTCCAGCCGCGGGCGATCGAGCGTGCCCGCCGGCGGCAGCGCGGCCTGCGCGAGCAGCGCGCGACTCGTCGACCGATCCGTGCCGACGACCCGCACGCCGGTGTAGCGGTCGTCGCGCACGATGCGCGAGGCGCGCACCTGCTGCCACGCCGCATAGTCCTGCGGCGACATCGCCAGGGGCGACAGGTCGGTCGCGGCGGCGAGCGTCGCCGCCTCGCCCGCCGGGATCCCTTCGACGCCACGCGAGAACGCGGTCGAACCGATGTCGCCGAGGTCCGGATGGATCAGCAGATCCCGACCCGGACGCACTTCCGCCCGGGACTCGCGCATGTTGCGCTCCATCAGGATGCCGATCATCTGGCCGGCCACGCCGAAGGCGCTCGAGAGCTCCTCGCGCTTGAGCAGCGGGCTGCCGATGTCGATGGCGATCACGACGTCCGCGCACATCGCGCGCACGACGTCGACCGGCATGTTCCGGGTCAGGCCGCCATCGACCAGCAGCCGGCCGTTCGACACCACCGGCGCGAACGCCGAGGGCACCGCCATGCTCGCGCGGACCGCGGTCACGAGGCTGCCCCGGTCCTGCACCACCATCTCGCCGACCTCGAGGTCGGTGGCGATCGCCCGGAACGGGATGGGCAGCCGGTCGAACGACTCGAGCAGCGCGCTCGCCCCCAGCATCCGGTGCAGGAACAGCTCGATCTTCTGGCCCGAGATCAGGCCCGGCGGGATCAGCACCGTGCCATCGCGCACGCCGATCGTCAGGTCGAGCAGGTACGCCTTCTCCTCGTTCTTGCGCCGGGACTGCTGGTCGCGCCGCGGGGGGGCGTCGTCGAACATGTCCCGGTCCCAGTCGGCGGAGCGCAGGGCGCGCTCGATCTCGTCGGGGGACAGACCGCTCGCATAGGCCGCGCCCACCGCGGACCCGGCGCTGGTGCCGGCGATGCAGTCGACCGGGATGCGCAGGGCCTCGAGCGCGCGCAGCACGCCCACGTGCGCGAAACCGCGCGCACCGCCCCCGGACAGCGCAAGTCCGATCCGCGGACGGGTGCCGTCCGGGTGCGTCGCCCGAGACATCGACGGCGCGCCGCCGACCGGCTGGACGGCCGTCTGCCCGAGGGCATGCGTACCGGCGAGCGCCATCCAGGCCACGGATGCGAGCATCGTCGCGGCCCGGCGCAGGCTCGAAGCGGGAACGCGCCGCTCGCGCGGCGTCGTGGCGAGGTTCGGCACGGAGTGGAGAGGAGTCACGGCCTGGCTGGGACGTTACCACGGCCGTTCGTCGACCCGGGGGCCCCACCGGTGCCGCATGGGCGCGGTTGAGACGAAACGTGGCCGCAGTGCGCCGCTACGATCCGCCGAAGCGGCGCCGCGATCTCCTCGCGCCGACTCCAGGAGCATTCGATGCGTTCACGACTCCTCTCCACCCTGCTGGCCTGCGGCGCGCTGTCGTTCGCCGCTTCCGCGACGGCCCAGGACGCGAAGACCGCGATCGGCGGCGGTCTCGGCGCCGCCGCGGGCACCGCCATCGGCGAAGCCATGGGCGGCAAGACCGGCTCGATCGTCGGGGGCGCGGTCGGCGGTGCGGCAGGAGGTGCCGTCGGCACCGACGGCCGAGCCCGCACCGGGGCGGTGATCGGTGGCGCGGTCGGAGGCGCCTCGGGCGCGGCGGTCGGCCACAGTGTCGGCGGCAGCACCGGCGCGGTCGTCGGCGCGGGCGTGGGCGGCGCGGCCGGTTCGGTCGTCGGCGCCCACGTGACCGACACGCCGAAGACCCGCGTGGTCACCCAGCGCGAGGTGGTCTACGTGGAGGGGAAGCCGGGGAAGCCGGGCAAGCGCAAGGGCCATCGCCGGCACAAGCACGACGACTGAACCGACGCGCCCTCCCCCGCCGTCGCCTGCCGCCGATGCCGGATCAGGGCCGCGCGGGGGCCGGTGCGGGGCCGGACGGCACGGGCGCGGGCGCCGGGGGGACCGAGGGCACCGGGGGCACCGGGGGCGCCATCGCGCCCGACGACGGCAGGCCGGGCACGGACGTCTCCGGCGCCGGGCTGGCCGGCAGCGCAGGGGCAGCGGGCACGGGTGCCGGCGCGGACGAAGGCGCGGGCTGAGCGGGCGGATTCGGCGGCGGGGCCGCGGGCATGGTGGGGCCGTTCGGCGAGGACGCGCCACCGGGCCCGACCTCCTCGACGCGGACCACCCGCGTCACGTAGTAGCGTGTCTCGCCGAAGCAGGTGGTCGGCAGCCCGACCTTCTGCTCGTAGTGGAGCGCGACGCGCTGCCCCATGACGCGGTTGATCTGATCGGCCACCGACTCGTCCGTGACCGTGAACACGAACTTCTCGGGGATCGCACCGGGCATCGAGACCAGGGCGATCTCGCCTTCCCAGGTCTTGCAGAGCCAGCCCTTCTTCGAGAACTTCTGCACCCACCCGGCGCGCTCGCCGCTCGAGTAGCTCCAGTTCAGCACGACGGCGAAGTAGAGCGCGCCGAGCGCCAGCGCGATCAGCAGCACCGACAGCAGGAACTTGCCGAACGAGAAACCTGAGGCTTTGGCGGGTGTGGCCATGTCTTGGTCGACGGGCGAGGATGCGCGGATGCTAACACCGGCCTCCGATCAGAACACCGCCGACGCGCCGCCGTCGATGTTGATGCTCGATCCGGTCACGAAGCTCGCCCGCTCGGACACGAGGAAGGCGATGACGTCGGCGGCCTCCTCGGCACGGCCCACCCGCCCCAGCGGCACCGTGCGCCCCATGTCCTGGTAGAGCGCCTCGGCATCGACGCCCTGGCGGGCGGCGCGGGCGTCGTGCTGGCCCGCGCGGACGAGCCCGATGCAGACGGTGTTGACCAGGATGCCGTCGGGCGCGAGTTCCTTCGACAGCGCCTTGGACAGGGCCTGCCCGGCCGCGCGCGACACCGTGGTCGGCATCGTCTTCGCCGCAGGCTGCTTGGCGCCGATGTTGGTGACATTGACGATCCGGCCGCCGCCGCGCGCGCGCATCGACGGGATCGCCAGCCGGCACAGGCGGACGGCCGCGAACAGCTTCAGGTCCAGATCGGCCTGCCAGGTCTCGTCGGTGACCGACTCGAAGGCGCCGACCTGCGCGGTGCCGGCGTTGTTGACCAGGATGTCGACGCCGCCGAAGGCCGCGACGGCGTCGGCCACCAGCCGCTCGCAGTCCTCGGCCCGACCCACGTCCGCCTGGACGCCGATCGCCTGGGCGCCCAGCGCGCGGATCTGGGCGACGACCGCATCGAGCCGCTCGCGGCCGCGCGCGCAGATCACCACGCTCGCGCCCTCGCCCGCCAGCTTCAGCGCGGTCGCCTGCCCGATGCCCTGCGTGGCGCCGGTCACGATCGCCACCTTGCCCGTCAGTCCCAGATCCATGTCCGTCTCCCGGCGCCGTCGGCGCACTGTGTGTTGCCGCGCATTGTCCGACGCCTCGTCGGGCCCGTCGGCAGGCGGATTCCGGATTCCCGACGGGGATGGGCCGCGCCGGCCGCGGCCTCAGCCGCTGCGGAGCGCCGCCTCGCGCAGGCGGTCCTTCTTGCTGCGTCCGCGTCCCTTGACACCACCGCCGCCCGGCACGGTCGGGACCGCGGCGTCCCGCGGCTCGAAGCCCGCGATCCGCTCGCGCGGCACCCGCCGCCCCTGGCGGGTCTCGATCAGCCGGAAATGCGCCTCGGTCGCGGCACTGACGAAACTCACCGCGAGTCCGGTGGCACCGGCCCGGGCGGTCCGGCCGATGCGATGGGTGTAGTCCGCCGCGGATCGGGGCAGATCGAAGTTGAGCACCACCGGAAGCCCCGGCACATGCAGGCCGCGCGCGGCGATGTCCGTGGCCAGCATCACGCGCAGCGTGCCGGCGTTGAAGTCGGCGAGGACACGACTGCGCGCCCCCTGGGCGAGGTCGCCGTGGAACGCGGCAGCGGCGACGCCGGCGCGCCGCAGCGCCTCGGCCACCTGCTCGCTGCCGTGGCGCGTCGCCACGAACACCAGGACCCGTGCCCAGTGCTCCGTCTCGACGAGGTGATGCAGCAGCCGAGTGCGCTGCGCCGCATCCACCTCGAGCGCGCGTTGCGCGATCGCCGGTGCCTCGGCCGAGTCCGGGGCCGGCACGTCGACCTGCACCGGATCCCGCGACAGCGCGGCCGCCAGCAGGCGGACCGCCGGCGGAAAGGTTGCCGAGAAGAACAGACCCTGCCGGTGCGCGGGCAGCATCCGGGTGATGCGCTCGAGCTCGTCGGCGAAGCCGGCTTCGAGCAGCCGGTCGGCTTCGTCGAGCACCAGCAGCGCCACGTCGTCGAGCCGGAGCGCGCGTCGCTCGAGCAGGTCGAGCAGCCGCCCGGGCGTCGCGACGACGACCTCGGCACCGCCCCGCAGCCCGATCATCTGAGGGTTGGCCGACACCCCGCCGTGCACGACGGCCACCCTCGGCCGCACGGCGAGATGACGGGCCAGCGCTCGGAATTCCTCGCCCGCCTGCACGGCCAGCTCGCGGGTCGGCACGAGCACGAGCGCGCGGGTCCTGCCGGCCCCGGCGCGCGCGCCGCCTTCGAGCCGCTGGAGCACGGCCAGCGCATAGGCCGCCGTCTTGCCCGATCCGGTGCGGGCGCAGCCGATCAGGTCGCGCCCGAGCAGTGCCGGCGGCAGCGCCGCCGCCTGGATCGGCGTGGGCTCGCCGTAGCCGCGCTGCGCCACCGCGCGCAGCAGCGCCTCGGACAGGCCCAGCGCCGGGAACGCCAGGCTCACAGGCGCCTGACCTTCACCGACCGTCCCTTCACCTTGCCTGCGTTCAGACCGCGCAGCGCCTGGTCCGCGACGTCGCGGCGCACCGCCACGTAGGTCGAGAAGTCGTTCACGTCGATCTTGCCGATGCAGGCGGCCTCGAGCCCGAGGTCCTTGGTGAGCGCGCCCAGCACGTCGCCCGGGCGGATCTTCTCCTTGCGACCGCCGAGGATCTGCAGCGTGACCATCGGCGGGCGAAGCGGCCCGCCCGTCGAGCCGGTCGCCGTCAGTTCGGACAGCGGATGCCAGGCGCTCTGCGTGCCCTGCATCGCCTCGATCCGAACGACCCGGTCCATCTCGTCCGGGCTCGCGAGGCTGAACACCAGACCCGACTCGCCCGCGCGCCCGGTACGGCCCACCCGATGCGTGTGCACCTGTGCATCGGGCGTGATGTCGACGTTGATCACTGCCTCGAGCCGCGCGATGTCCAGCCCGCGCGCGGCGACGTCCGTCGCGACCAGCACGCTGCAGCTCCGGTGCGCGAACTGCACCAGCACCTGGTCGCGCTCGCGTTGCTCGAGGTCGCCGTGCAGTTCGAGCGCCACGATGCCGCGCGCCTGCAGCACCGCCACCAGATCGCGGCACTGCTGCTTCGTGTTGCAGAAGGCGAGCGTGCTCTCGGGGCGGAAATGCTCGAGCAGCAGACCCACCGCGTGCAGCCGTCCCGACTCGGTGACCTCGTAGAAACGCTCGCGGATCAGACTGGCATCGTGCCGCTCGGCGAGCGTCACGCGTTGCGGCTCGCGCAGGTAGCGGGCCGCCAGCTTCGAGACGTCGTCCGGATAAGTGGCCGAGAACAGCAGCGTCTGGCGGCGCGTCGGCGGCGGGCAGCGCTTGGCGATCGCCGCGATGTCCTCCGAGAAGCCCATGTCGAGCATGCGATCGGCCTCGTCGAGCACCAGCAGCCCGAGCGCGTCGAGCGACAGCGACTCGCGGGCCAGGTGGTCCAGGATGCGCCCCGGCGTCCCCACCACCACATGCGCGCCATGAGCGAGGCTCGCGAGCTGGGGCCGCATCGTCGTGCCCCCGCACAGCGTGAGCACCTTGACGTTGTCCTCGGCGCGGGCGAGCCGGCGGATCTCCTGCGAGACCTGCTCGCCCAGCTCGCGGGTCGGGCACAGCACCAGCGCCTGCACCTCGAAGCGACGCGCATCCAGGCGGGCCAGCACGGGCAGCGCGTAGGCCGCCGTCTTGCCGCTGCCGGTCTTGGCCTGGACGATCAGGTCCCGTCCGGCGAGGGCCAGCGGCAGGCTCGCCGCCTGCACGGGCGTCATCCGCTCGTAGCCCAGGCGCTCGAGGTTGGCGAGCATCGGCGGCGCCAGCGGAAGCGTGGCGAAGGACGCGCCCTCGGTGGGGGCAGCGGGATCGGATGCGGTCATGGAATGTGGTCGCCCGGCGAGGGCGTCCCGTGGAGGGTCACGAGCGGCCCCGGCGCACGGCATGGCCAGTCGGGAGGATGGCGAACTATACGCTTTTCGATCAGTCACTTACGGTCCGAGACCCGAGTCGCCGGGCAACCGAACCTGGGCCGACCGGGCCCTGGATGTCCCAGCCGAAACCGCGGGCCGTCATCGCCGCGTCAATCGTCGCGTGCAGGATGGACCGTACCGCGGATCCGTCCGCCTATCCGACGGTACCCACGATGGATGACGATCGCTCGCTGCGTGCACCTGACGCATCCGCACTGGCGCATACCGACGTGACTCCCGCAACGAAGACACCGCGCAGTGCGGCCGAGCTGCTCGCGTTCGTCGACGGCCTCCGCGCGGAGGCGCTGGACCTTGAACACGCCCATGCCGACGACATCGCGCGCTGCCCACCCGCGGCGCGCGAAGGCCTGCGCAACCTGCTGCATTACCTCGCCCTGCGTCGTCACGACCTTCGGCCGCTCCAGCGCGAGTTGGTCCGTCACGGACTGAGCTCGCTCGGCCGCATGGAATCGCACGTGATGGCGACGCTCGACGCGGTGGGCCGGGCACTCGCGGCGCTCGCCGGCCGGCGTCCGGCGGTCGAGCCCCCGTACGATCCGCGCTTCGACCTCGGCGAATCGCGCCTGCGGGCGAATGCGCTCGACGTGTTCGGCCCCGAGCCCGCGACGCGCGCCGCCCGCATCATGGTGACGCTGCCGTCGGAGGCCGCCGCCGACGCGACGCTCGTTCACGATCTGGTCGTCGCGGGGACCGACCTCGTTCGGATCAACGCCGCCCACGACGATCCGAATGCCTGGGTTCACATGGTCGAACGGGTGCGGGCGGCCGAGATCGCGGTCGGGCGGCGCATCCGGATCGCATTCGACCTCGCGGGTCCCAAGCTGCGCACCGGCCCGTTCGAGCCCGGCCATGCCGTGCTCAAGCTGCGCCCGGAGCGCGACCCGCTCGGCCGGGTGATCGCGCCGGCGCGGGTGCGCCTGGTCCCGAATCGCCGCACGCCGCCGGCCGAGGCAGAGGCGCTTCCCGTCGATCCGCGACTGCTGCACCGCGTTCGCGTCGACGATGTCTACGAACTCGTCGATGCCCGCGGACGGTCCCGACGTCTGCGGGTCGCCGCCTTCGACACGGACGGACGTCCGATCTGCGAGGCGGACCGTACCGTGTATCTCGTTCCCGGTACCGTGCTCCTGCATCGACGCGGCAAGCGCTCGGCTGCCGAAGGCGAAGTCGGCGAGATGCGTCCGGCGCCGGGCGAGGTCGTGCTCGTACCGGGCGATCGGATCGATCTGGTGGAAGGCGACGGGCCCGGGCATCCCCGGCGGATCGCGATCGATGGCCGTCCGGCGGCGCCCGCGATCGTCGCCTGCGACGTGCCCGAAATCTTCAAGCGGCTGCAGCCCGGCCACCGCGTACTGTTCGACGACGGCAGGATCACCACGACCGTTCGCGAGATCGCCCGCTCGCGCGCCGTACTGGAGGTCCAGCATTGCGCGGGGGGGCGGGCACGACTGCGCGCCGAGAAAGGCATCAATCTGCCCGACACCGTGCTCACGCTGTCGGCGCTCACCCCGCCGGATCGCGAGACCCTGCGCATCGTCGTCGGGCAGCAGGCCGACCTGGTGTCGGCATCGTTCGTCCAGCGGGTCGAGGATGTCGTCGCGCTGCGGGCCGAACTGGACGCGCTCGGCGCAACGCATGTGGGCATCGTGCTGAAGATCGAGACCGCGACAGCCTTCGCGCGGCTGCCCGAATTGCTGATGGCCGCCCTGGCGCATGCCGGCGGCGTCGCGGTGATGGTGGCGCGCGGCGACCTCGCGGTCGAGGTCGGATTCGAGCGGCTCGCGGAAGTCCAGGAGGAGGTGTTGTGGCTGTGCGAGGCCGCGCACGTCCCGGTGATCTGGGCGACCCAGGTCCTCGACGGCCTGGCGCACGATGGCGTGCCCTCGCGCGCGGAGGTCACCGATGCCGCGATGAGCGGGCGTGCCGAATGCGTGATGCTGAACAAGGGCCCGTTCATCGTCGAGACGCTCGCGTTCCTCGCCGACGTGCTGGGACGCATGCGATCGCACCAGACCAAGAAGTCCTCGATGCTTCGAGCGCTCGCCGTGTCGGATCGGATCGCGGCGCCCACCGCCGCACCGCCGATCGGCGCGGACGGTGGCGCGGCTCAGGCGTAGGCGATCGTGCCCGTGTCCGACACTGTGACGGTCCGGCCCACGCTGACCGAGTAGGTCCGGCTCTTGATCGTGTCGACGTAGGCATACTCGCCTTTCACCGACGTCGCGGTGACGGTGAGCAGCAGGTAGCCTCGGCGGACCGTGTCGACGTAGTTGAGGTCGTCGACGAGGCCCAGGCCGGCGCCGATCGCCGCGTTGCCCAGTTGCGCGGCGAGTGCGCTGCCGTCGAGCGAACCCGCGAGCGGGCCCAGACCGACGCTCTCGAAGCCCGGCGACGTGACCGAGGTGCCCGCGAACTCGACGCCGACCTTCTCGCCCGCGAGCGTCGTGAGATTCGCGAACCAGCCGTTGTGCGAGTCGCCCGACAGCGTGACGAGACGCCGGCCCTGCGCCTTGATCGTCTGCAGGATCGCCTCGCGGTTCGACGGATAGCCGTCCCAGGCGTCGAGGTTGTACGGCAGACGCGGGTTCGTCGTCGTCGACAGCAGCGCCGCCTGGCTGGCGCTGAGGGCGCCCGCGCCGGCGGATGCCCGCACGGCCTTGGCACCGAGGTAGGCGGAGATCGCGGACGAGACCGCCGCCTGATTCTGCGCGGTCGGCGAGGCCAATGCAGCGTTCTGCGCCTGCAGCACCGACGCGGGCAGCCACATCCGCGCCATGATGTCCTGGTTGCCGAGCACCTGCCAGGTCGCGTTCGAGCGGATCACGCCGTCGATCAGCCACGCCTGCTGGGTGGCGCTGATCAAGCGGCGGGACGTATCGGCACCGGTCGCCAGCGCCGTCGCGTCGCGCGACAGTCCGCCGTCGGCGTCGCCGAAGTCGTCGTACTGCCGGTCGCGGCCCTCGATTCGAGTGTCAAGCATGTGCAGCGTGAGCAGCGATGCGAAGTCGAAGCGCCGATAGATCTTCAGCAGATCGCCGCTCGAGTCGGGTCGCGTCGGCAGCCATTCGTGCCAGGCGCGTGCGGCCGCCGTCTTGCGCGCGGTCCAGTCGCCCTCGGTCGCGGACGTGTGGTTCTCGGCGCCGCCCGTCCAGGCGTTGTTCGTGAACTCGTGGTCGTCCCAGACCGCGATCATCGGCATCTTGGCATGCAGCGCCTGCAGCATCGGATCCGCGCGGTATTGCGCGTAGCGGGTCCGGTAGTCGTCGAGCGACACGATCTCCTTCGCCGGGCTGACCACCCGCCCGAGCGACACGGCGTCGGCGTTGCCGAACCCCGTCGCCTCGGCGCCGTACTCGTAGATGTAGTCGCCCAGGTGCAGCGCGTACTGCGCGTCCGACTTGACCGCCGCATCGTATGCATTGAAGAAACCGGCGGGATACAACGAGCACGAGAACACCGCGAACTTCACCGAGGTCGCGTCCGCCTTGGGCAACGTGCGGGTCGTCCCGACGGGGGAGATGCTGCCCACCTCGTCGAAGAACCGATAGAAATAGGCGGTGCCCGCAGCGAGGCCGATCGCATCGACCTTGGCGGTGTGCCCGGTGTCGGACGTGGCCTGGATCCGCCCCGAGGCGATCACCGACGCGAACGACGCGTCGGTCGCGACCTGCCACGTGAGGGGGATCGGGTCGCTCCGGTCCGCGGCCTTCGCGTGGGTCCACAGGATCACGCGATCGGCGAGCGGATCACCGCTCGCCACGCCGTACTTGAACTCCGCGGGCGGCGCGTCGTCGCTGCCGCAGGCCGCGAGTCCGGCACCTGCGACGACGGTCGCGACTGCCGAAGCAGACCGGACGATGAATGCACGACGATCGGAACGCGGATCCATCGAAGACTCCTTGTGGGGAGCCCGATTACGCATGTCGGAGGTGACAGCGCCGTGAACCGTCGTGCATCTGTGCATGAATGGCGGAGGGCGAGGGATTCGAACCCCCGGAACCTTGCGGTTCAACGGTTTTCAAGACCGCCGCATTCGACCGCTCTGCCAGCCCTCCGACCCGCCGATCATCGCATATCCGGCCCCGCGGCCGCAGCCGTGGCGGGCGTCTCCGGCAGGCTCGGAACGTTCTGCTCGCTCCAGGCCCGCGCGAAGGCCACGCCGTACAGGAACACCGCGGCGGAGTAGAACAGCCACATCAGCAGCACCGCGAGCGACCCCGCCGCGCCGAACGCATCGACCGTGCCGGCCCGCGCGAGGTACAGCCCGAAGAGGCTCTTGCCGACCACGAACAGCACCGCCGCGACCGACGCGCCGAGCGTGACCTCCTGCCACTGCACGCGGGCCCTCGGCATCGCCTTCATCAGCAGCGCGAACGTTCCCCCGAGCAGCAGCAGCGAGCTGGCCTCGTTCACCACGCCCATCAGCAGGCGGACCGCGTCGTCGGGCGGCCACATCAGGTCCTGCAGCGCGGTCACCACCGTATCGAGCACCAGCGAAACCACCAGCAGGAACCCGACGCCCACGACCAGCCCGATCGACAGCAGTCGCACCCGCAGGAATGCGCTGACCGCCCCGTCCCCGGGCCGCGGCGGCACCTTCCAGAGCAGGTTCACGTCCTCGCTGAGTTCCGCGAACACCGCCGAGGCGCCGATCAGCAGCGTCGCGACCGACAGCAGCGTCTTCAGCAGGCTGCCCTCGGCCAGCCACGCGCTCTGGATCAGGCCCTGGACCGCGAGCGCGCCCTCCTCGCCGATCAGCCCGGTCAGCTGCCCGACGAGCTGACCGCGCACCGCCTCGGGCCCGAAGAACGCGCCGCCGATCGCGATGACGATCACCAGCGTGGGCGCGAGCGAGAAGGCCGCGAAGAAGGCGACCGCGGCGGCCATCGTCGGGCAGCGCTCGTCGATCCAGCGCACGCCTGCGGTGGCGGTGGCGCGCCCGAGCTTGCGCATGATGGACCAGGTCTTTCGCCGCATGCGCCCGGGCAGCGGCAATCGGCATGCCCGGCCAAGCCGGGATCGGACTCGACTGACTCCGCCTCAGGCGGACTCCGCCTCAGGCGGGCTCGGACTCAGGCGGGCTCGAACGCCGGCCAGGGCCAGTCGCCCTCGACCATCCGCTGCAGGTGCATGACCGCGATGTGCGTCTTGACGTCGGGCAGTTGCCCGGCGCGCAGCGCGTCGACCAGCTCGCCCACCGTCGCCCACTCGACGTCGATCAGCTCGCCGTGATCAGGCGCGGCCTCGGCCCGCCGCTCCAGCCCGCGCGCGACGAAGATGTCGATCACCTCGTTGGAGAAGCCGATCGCCGGATGGATCTGCACCAGCGGCGCCCACTCGCGCGCGGCATGGCCGGTCTCCTCGAGCAGCTCGCGCTTGGCGGTCTGCAGCGAGGTCTCGCCCGGATCGATCTTGCCCGCGGGGATCTCGAGGTAGGCCCGGCGCATCGCATAGCGCCACTGCCGGACCATCAGCACGCGGCCGTCGTCGGCCACCGGCAGCATCGCGGCGGCCCCGGGGTGCATCACCCATTCACGGCCGTGCAGGGATCCGTCGGGCAGGCGGGCGGTGTCCTTGCGGAGCTTCAGGAACAGGCCCTGGTAGACCAGTTCCGACTCGACGGTCTTCTCTTCGAGGTGATCGCTCATCCGGACCGGCCAGGCAAGGACCGGACCTCGGTCAGATCCCGAAGGCCTGACGCACCGCGCCGAGGCACAGCGTCATCAGCGGGCCGGGCACCAGCCCGAGCAGCAGGATCAGCGCGCCGTTGACCGCCATCACCGCGCGGGCCCCGGGCGCCGGTGCGATGAGCCCGGTGTCCGTCGGCTCGTCGAAGTAGACGGTCTTGACGATGCGCAGGTAGTAGAACGCACCGATCAGCGAGACCAGCACCGCGAGGATGGCGAGCCAGGTCATGCCCGCCTCGACCACGGACTGCAGCACCGCCAGCTTCGCGTAGAAGCCGACCGTGGGCGGAATCCCCGCCAGCGAGAACATCAGCAGCAGCATCACGAAAGCCAGGCCGGGACTGCGGCGCGACAGGCCCTTGAGGTCGTCGATGTCCTCGGCCTCGTGGCCCTTGCGGGCCACCAGCAGGATCACGCCGAAGGTGCCGAGCGTCGTCAGCACGTAGGTGACGACGTAGAACATCGACGCGCTCCAGGCGTCGGCCATGCCGTCGGTGCTGCCGCCGACGACGCCCGAGAGCATGCCGAGCAGCACGAAGCCGACCTGCGCGATCGTCGAGTACGCCAGCATCCGCTTGAGGTTCGTCTGCGCGATCGCGACCAGGTTGCCGACGATCATCGACAGCACGGACAGTATCAGCAGCATCTGCTGCCAGTCGGTGGCGACCGAAGGCAGGGCCTCGGCGAGCATGCGGAACGCGATCGCGAAGGTGGCGATCTTCGGCGCCGAGGCGATCAGCAGCGTCGCCACGGTCGGCGTGCCCTGGTAGACGTCGGGCACCCACATGTGGAACGGCACGGCACCGAACTTGAAGGCCAGGCCCGAGACGATGAACACCACGCCGAAGACGATGACCGTCGTGTTCGCAGGCGTGCGCCCGCCCATCGACGATGCGATGCGGTCCAGATCGAGGGTGCCCGTGCCGCCGTAGAGCATCGACATGCCGTAGAGCAGGAAGCCCGAGGCGAGCGCGCCCAGCACGAAGTACTTGATGGCCGCCTCGGTCGACACCGCATGGTCGCGGCGCAGCGCGGCCAGGGCGTAGAGCGACAGCGACATCAGCTCCAGCCCCAGGTAGACCACCAGCAGGTTGCCCGCGGAGATCATGATCATCTGGCCGAGCAGCGCGAACAGTGCCAGCGCGTACAGCTCGCCGCGATGCATGCCGCGGTCGACCGCATAGCCGCGCGCATACACCAGCGTGGCGGCCACCGACAGGTAGGACACGAGCTTGAGCACGTGGCCGAGCCCGTCGGCCACGTACATGCCGTTGAACGCCACCTGCGCGGGCGTGCCGATCTGCCAGATCGTGGCCGCGGCCGGCAGCAGCAGCAGCGCGATCGCCAGCCGATCGATCTTCGTCTCCTCGCCGTCGACGCGCTTGGCGAAGACGTCGACGAGCAGCACCACGCAGGCCGCCAGCAGCAGCAGGATCTCCGGCAGCGCGGCGGTGATGTTGAGCTTGTCCATCGGGGTCACTCGGCGATCTTGGAGATGGCGACGTGGTCGAGCAGCGCCCGCACCGACGCCTCGGAGACGTCGGTGAACGGCTTGGGCCACAGGCCCATCGCCAGCACGGCGGCCGCCAGGACGGCCAGCATCCAGAACTCGCGCGCGTCGACGTCCTTGAGCGCGCGGACCTCGTCGTTGGCGATCTCGCCGAACACCACCCGCTTGTACATCCAGAGCGAATAGGCCGCGCCGAAGATCAGCGTGGTGGAGGCGATCGCCGCGATCCAGAAGTTGAACTTCACCGCACCGAGGATGACCATGAACTCGCCCACGAAGCCCGAGGTCGCCGGCAGGCCGGCGTTGGCCATCGTGAAGAGCATGAACAGCGCGGCGAACTTGGGCATGGTGTTGACCACGCCGCCGTAGTCGGCGATGCGGCGGCTGTGCATGCGGTCGTAGAGCACGCCGATGCACAGGAACATCGCACCCGAGATGAAGCCGTGCGAGATCATCTGGACGATGCCGCCCTGCATGCCGAGCTGCTCGAACATGAAGAAGCCCAGCGTGACGAAGCCCATGTGCGCGATCGACGAATAGGCGACGAGCTTCTTCATGTCGGTCTGCACCAGCGCGACCAGCCCGATGTAGACCACCGCGATCAGCGACAGCGTGATCATGAAGCCCGACAGCGCCTGGCTGGCATCGGGCACGATCGGCAGCGACAGCCGCAGGAACCCGTAGGCGCCGAGCTTCAGCATGATCGCGGCCAGCACGACCGAACCGCCGGTGGGCGCCTCGACGTGCGCATCGGGCAGCCAGGTGTGCACCGGCCACATCGGCACCTTCACCGCGAACGCCAGCAGGAACGCGAAGAAGATCGCCATCTGCTCGGACATCGACAGCGGCACCTGGTGCCACTCGAGGATCGAGAACGTCCCCGACTTCAGGTACAGGAAGATGATCGCGACCAGCGTCAGCAGCGATCCGAGCAGCGTGTAGAGAAAGAACTTGAACGCCGCATACACGCGGTTGGGCCCGCCCCAGATGCCGATGATCACGTACATCGGGATCAGGGTCGCCTCGAAGAAGACGTAGAACAGCAGTCCGTCGAGCGCGGAGAACACGCCCACCATCAGGCCGGAGAGGATCAGGAACGCCGCCATGTAGCCGGCGACCCGCTCCTCGATCACCTTCCAGCCCGCCACGACGACGACCACGGTGATGAACGCGGTCAGCAGCACGAACCAGACCGAGATGCCGTCGACACCGAGGTGGTAGTCGACGCCGAAGCGATCGATCCAGGGCATCTTCTCGACGAACTGCATCTCCGCCGAGGTCACGTCGAACCGGGTGTAGAGCGGGATCGTCGCCAGGAACCCGCCCAGCGCACCGACGAGCGAGACGGTGCGCACGACGGCGCCGTTGCGGTCGTTGCCGAACGCCAGGATGAACAGACCGGCGAGGATCGGGATCCAGATCGCGGCGCTGAGGAAGGAAACGGAGGTGGTCATAGTCGTGTCCCCGTGTCCGTCAGCGCGCGGCCAACGGCACGAACCACCAGACCAGCACCGCCACCCCGACGATCATCGCGATCGCGTAGTGGTAGATGTAGCCGGACTGGATCAGGCGAAGCGCGCCCGCGAGCCAGCCGACCAGCCTCGCGCTGCCGTTGACCGCGATGCCGTCGATGAGGGTCTGGTCGCCCACCTTCCACAGACCGGCCCCCAGCGACCGGGCGCCTCCTGCGAAGAACACCTCGTTGAAGCGATCGAGGTAGTACTTGTTGTCGAGGAGGGTCTGGATCGGGGCGAGCCTGCGGGAGATGGCGGCCGGCACGGCCGGGTTGACCAGGTAGCAGTAGTAGGCCGCCGCGACGCCCCCGAGCGCCAGCCAGAACACCGGCGTGAGCAGCGCGTGCACGCCCATCGCCGCCCAGCCGTGGAAATGCTCGGCGAGCCCCGCCATCGCGCCATGGCGGGTGGCGTCGACGTGGATGATCCCCTTGAAGAAGTCCCCGAACAGCATCGGACCGATGGTGTACAGGCCGATCAGCACCGACGGGATCGCGAGCAGCATCAGCGGCACGGTGATCACCGCGGGACTCTCGTGCGGCAGCCCGCCGCCGTGGTGACCGTGATCGTCGTGCTTGTGGTCTCCGTGACCGTGGGCGTCGTGCCCGTGGCCGTGCCCGCCATGGCCGTCGGTCGCGAAGCGCTCCTTGCCGTGGAAGACCAGGAAGTACATCCGGAACGAGTAGAACGCGGTCACGAACACGCCGACCATCACCGCGAAGTAGGCGAAGCCCGACCCGGGGATCGTCGAGAACTTCACCGCCTCGATGATCGAGTCCTTGGAGTAGAACCCCGAGAAGAACGGCGTCCCGATCAGCGCGAGCGAGCCCAGCAGCGAGGTGATCCAGGTGATGGGCATGTACTTGCGCAGCCCGCCCATGTTGCGGATGTCCTGATCGTGATGCATCCCGATGATCACCGACCCCGCGGCCAGGAAGAGCAGCGCCTTGAAGAAGGCGTGCGTCATCAGGTGGAAGATCGCGACCGAGTACGCCGACGCGCCGAGTGCCACCGTCATGTAGCCGAGCTGCGACAGCGTGGAGTACGCGACGACGCGCTTGATGTCGTTCTGGACGATGCCCAGGAAGCCCATGAACAGCGCGGTGATCGCGCCGATGACCATCACGAACGACAGCGCGGTGTCGGACATCTCGAACAGCGGCGACATCCGCGCCACCATGAAGATCCCCGCGGTGACCATGGTGGCCGCGTGGATCAGCGCCGAGATCGGCGTCGGACCTTCCATCGAGTCGGGCAGCCAGACGTGCAGCGGGAACTGCGCCGACTTGCCCATGGCGCCGATGAACAGGCAGATGCAGGTCACGGTGAGCAGCGACCATTCCGCCGCGCCCATCAGGTTCAGCGTCTTGTCGGCGAGCGCGGGCGCCGCCTTGAAGACTTCCGCATAGTCGAGGCTGCCGAAGTACGCCACCACCAGGCCGATGCCGAGCACGAAGCCGAAGTCGCCGACCCGGTTCACCAGGAAGGCCTTCAGGTTCGCGTAGATCGCCGTCGGCCGGGTGTACCAGAAGCCGATCAGCAGGTACGACACCAGGCCCACCGCCTCCCAGCCGAAGAACAGCTGCAGGAAGTTGTTCGACATCACCAGCATCAGCATCGAGAACGTGAACAGGCTGATGTAGGCGAAGAAGCGCTGGTAGCCGTCGTCGTCCTTCATGTAGCCGATGGTGTAGATGTGCACCATCAGCGACACCGAGGTCACGACGCACATCATCGTGGCGGTCAGGCCGTCGATCAGGAAGCCGACCTCGAACTTGATGCCGTCGACGACCGCCCAGGTGTAGAGCGGGCCGTTGAAGGTGTTGCCCGCGAGCACGTCGCGCAGCACGGTGATCGAGGCCAGCAGCGAGACCAGCACGCCGAGGATCGTCACGACGTGGCTGAGCGTGCGGCCGAGCACGCGCCCGAACAGGCCGGCGAGCAGCGCACCGACCAGCGGGGCGAACGGAACGAGCAGGTAGGAGGTCTTCATCTTGTTGTCTTTTCCCTGCGACCGTCAGCCCTTGAGGGCGTCCAGGTCCTCGACGTTGATCGTGTCGAGGTTGCGGAACAGCACGACCAGGATCGCCAGGCCGATCGCCGACTCCGCGGCGGCCACCGTCAGGATGAAGAAGACGAAGATCTGGCCTGCCGCATCGCCGAGGAAATGCGAGAAGGCGATGAAGTTCAGGTTGACCGCGAGCAGCATCAGCTCGATCGCCATCAGGATGATGATGACGTTGCGCCGGTTCAGGAAGATGCCGACGACGCTGATCGCGAACAGGATCGCGCCGAGCACCAGGTAATGCGCGAGGGTGATGGTCATTTCTGCGGCTCGGTGGCGGTGGGCGCTGCGGCGTCGGGCGCCGCGGCGGCCGGCGCGCTCGCCGGCCGGCCCGGCATCTTCACCAGGCGCACGCGGTCGGTGCTGCGCACGCGGACCTGCTCGGAGACGTTCTGCGACTTCACGCCCGTCCGCCTGCGCAGCGTCAGCGCGATGGCGGCGACGATCGCCACCAGCAGGATCACGGCGGCGATCTCGAACGCGTAGACGTACTCGGTGTAGATCAGCCGGCCGAGGGCCTTCGTGTTGCTGTAGTCCGCAGGCAGACGCGGCGCGTAGGACTCCTTGACCGTGCCGAACTGGTGCCACAGCACCGCCGCCAGCTCGAGGACCACCGCGGCGCCGACGAAGGCCGCCACCGGAAGGTTCTTCCAGAAGCCCTGGCGCATCGCATCGACGTTGACGTCCAGCATCATCACGACGAACAGGAACAGCACCATCACCGCGCCGATGTAGACCAGCACCAGCGTGATCGCCAGGAACTCGGCCCTCAGCAGAAGCCAGATCGCCGCCGCGGAGAAGAAGGTCAGCACGAGGTAGAGCGCGGAGTGGACCGGATTGCGCGCGGTGACGACCCGCAGCGCCGAGAACACGGTCACCGCGGAGAAGATGTAGAACAACAGGGCAGTCGGATCCACTGGGGGCTCTCGATGGGGGGCGCGGGGTCAGCGGTATCGGGCGTCGGCCTCGCGGGCGGCCGCGATGTCCTTCTCGTACCGGTCGCCGACGGCCAGGAGCATCTCTTTGGTGAAGTAGAGGTCGCCGCGCTTCTCGCCGTGGTACTCGAGCACCTGGGTCTCGACGATCGAGTCCACCGGGCACGACTCCTCGCAGAAGCCGCAGAAGATGCACTTCGTCAGATCGATGTCGTAGCGCTTGGTGCGCCGAGTGCCGTCGTCCGGGCGGACGTCGGACTCGATGGTGATCGCCAGCGCGGGGCACACCGCCTCGCACAGCTTGCAGGCGATGCAGCGCTCCTCGCCGTTGGGGTATCGGCGCAGCGCGTGCAGCCCGCGGAACCGCGGCGAGTACGGCGTCTTCTCCTCGGGGAACTGCACCGTGATCTTGCGAGCGAACACCTGCGAGCCCGTCAGGCGCAGGCCCTTGAGCAGCTCGACGAGCATGAAGCTCTTGACGAAATCCTTGATGGCTTCCATGGCGGTCCGTGTCTCGGGCCTCAGCCCCAGATGTTGAACGGCGTCTGCATCCAGATGCCGACCACCACCAGCCACACCAGCGTGACCGGGATGAAGATCTTCCAGCCCAACCGCATGATCTGGTCGTAGCGGAAGCGGGGGAACGATGCGCGGATCCAGATGAAGACCGTGACCAGCATGAAGGTCTTCAGGAACAGCCAGAACCAGTCCCAGAACCACTGCGGACCCGGCACGGCCTCGATCGCGATGAACGGCGCCCACCCGCCGAGGAACATGATCGCGGCCAGCGCCGAGATCAGGATCATGTTCGCGTACTCGGCCAGGAAGAAGATCGCGAAGCCCATGCCCGAGTACTCGATCATGTGACCGGCGACGATCTCGGACTCGCCCTCGACGACGTCGAACGGATGGCGGTTGGTCTCGGCGATGCCCGAGATGAAGTAGACGACGAACACCGGAAGCAGCGGCAGCCAGTTCCAGCTGAGCACGTTCAGGCCCATGTCGGCGAAGCGGCCCTCGTTCTGGCCGAGCACGATGTCGGTCATGTTGAGGCTGCCCGAGACCATCAGCACCACGACCAGCGCGAAGCCGATCGCCAGCTCGTACGAGACCATCTGAGCCGAGGCGCGCATCGCGCCGAGGAACGCGTACTTGGAGTTCGACGCCCAGCCGGCGAGGATCACGCCGTAGACCTCGAGCGAGGTGATCGCCAGCAGCAGCAGCAGGCCCGCGTTGACGTTCGCGAGCGCGCGGTCCGGACCGAACGGGATCACCGCCCAGGCGGCGAGCGCCGGCATGATCGTCATGATCGGGCCGAGGATGTAGAGACCCTTGCTCGCCTGGGCCGGAAGGATGATCTCCTTGAAGATCAGCTTCACGGCATCGGCGATCGGCTGCAGCAGCCCCATGGGGCCGACACGGTTCGGCCCGATCCGCAGCTGGATGAAGCCGATGAACTTGCGCTCCCACAGCGTGAGGTAGGCGACGCACGCCAGCAGCGGCGCCAGCACCGCGACGATCTTGATCAGCGTCCAGACCACCGGCCACGCACCGCCCAGCAGCGCCTGCCCCTGCAGATCGAGGGCATCGATCCAGTTCATCGTGCGGCCTCCACGGCGATCGTGCCGAACATCGAACCGAGCCCGGCGGTGGACTCGTGGGCCGCCGCGATGCGGACGGTGCCGTCGGCCACCCGTGCATCGAGCGCCGCCACGAGGCGGGCCTCGCCCCCACCCTGCGTGATCCGCAGCGCGTCGCCGGCGGCCAGACCGAGCGAGGCCAGGGTGGCGGCGTTCATCCGGGCCTGCGGCGGCGCGGCATCCGTGGTCGCCTGGAGACTGGGCGCACGGCGCACGATCGGATCGGCCGCGTAGATCGGCACGTCGGCCAGACGCTGCAGGCCCCCCGCCGCCTTCGGTACCGAGATCGGCCCCGAGACGACGTTGGACAGACGCTCGGCCAGGTCGGCCGGCAGGGCCTGCGCCCTCACCTGCTCGACGCTGTCCTGGTCGAAGCCGGAGAGCTGCAGCAGGTTGCCGAGCACGCGCAGGACTTTCCAGGCGGGACGCGCGTCGCCGCGCGGGCGCACCACGCCGCTGAAGGCCTGCGCCGTGCCCGCGCAGTTGACGAAGGTGCCGGCCGTCTCGGTGAACGGGGTGACCGGCAGGAGGCAGTCGGCGGACGCCAGCAGTTCGGCCGACCGGTACGCGGTCAGCGCGATCACGGTGTCGGCGGCACCGATCGCCGCGGCGGCGGCGGCCGGATGACCGTGGTCGAGTCGCGGCTCGAGACCGAGGAGCAGATACCCCTTGAGCGGCTGCGCGACCATCGCCGCGGCATCGAGCCCGCCGGGTCCGGGCAGCGCGCCCGCGAGATGACCGCCGACCGCGTTCGCGCCGTCGACCAGCCAGCCGAGCGTCGCGCCCGAGGCGGTCGCGAGCGCCTGCGCGAGCGCGGCGATCGCCGCGGCCTGCGGATGACTCGCCACGGCGTTGCCGAGGAACACCGCCTTGGCCTTGCCCTGGGCGAGCGTCGCGGCAAGCGCCCGGGCCGCGTCGTCCGGCTCGACGCCGGCGAGTTCGGCCGGCACCGCCTCGTCGCGCGAGCGGTGCAGCGCGACGAGCGCGCCGGCGAGCGTCGCGGCCCAGCGGTCGGGGGCGACGATCGCCTTCGCGGCGACCGGCATCAGCAGGTCGTCGTCGGTGCCGTGCAGCACGGCGACACGGGCACCCCGCTTGGTCGCCGCTCGCACGCGCGACGCGAACAGCGGATGGTCCTTGCGCAGGAACGAGCCGACCAGCAGCACGCGATCGAGTCCGTTGACCGCATCGATCGGCATGCCCAGCCAGGGGGCGCCCTGCATCCGGGTCGCCAGCGTGGCGTCGGCGACGCGCGGACGGCAATCGACGTTCTCGCTGCCGAGACCGCGCATCAGCCGCCCGAGCAGGTGCAGTTCCTCGATCGTGGCCTGCGGCGAGGCGAGCGCGCCCAGGGACGCCGCGCCGTGCTTGGCACGCACGGCACCGAGCGCATGGGCCGCGTAGTCGAGGGCCACCTGCCACTCGACCTCGTGCCACTTGCCGTCCTGCTTGAGCATCGGACGCTCGAGGCGCTCGGTCGAGTTCAGTGCCTCGTACGAGAAGCGGTCACGGTCCGAGATCCAGCACTCGTTGACCGACTCGTTCTCGAGCGGCAGCACCCGCATCACGGCGTTCTGCTTGACCTGGACGACGAGGTTCGAGCCGAGCGAGTCGTGCGGTGCGACGGACTTGCGGCGCGACAGTTCCCAGGTGCGGGCGCTGTAGCGGAACGGCTTGGAGGTCAGCGCGCCCACCGGGCACACGTCGATCATGTTGCCCGACAGCTCGGACTCCACGCCGCGACCCACGAAGCTCATGATCTCGGAGTGCTCGCCGCGCCCGGCCATGCCGAGCTCCATGACGCCGGCGATCTCCTGGCCGAAGCGCACGCAGCGGGTACAGTGGATGCAGCGCGCCATCTCCTCGGCCGAGACCAGCGGGCCGATGGACTTGTGGAAGACGACCCGCTTCTCCTCGGTGTACCGCGAGGCCGAGGGCCCGTAGCCCACCGCGAGGTCCTGGAGCTGGCATTCGCCGCCCTGGTCGCAGATCGGGCAGTCGAGCGGATGGTTGATCAGCAGGAACTCCATCACGCCCTTCTGGGCCTTGACGGCTTTCTCCGACTTCGTCCAGACCTTCATGCCCTGCGAGACCGGCGTCGCGCAGGCCGGCAGCGGCTTCGGCGCCTTCTCGACATCGACCAGGCACATGCGGCAGTTGGCCGCGATCGACAGCTTCTTGTGATAGCAGAAATGCGGCACGTAGATGTCGAGCGCGTTGGCCGCATGCATGACCATGCTGCCCTCGGCCACTTCGACCTTCTTGCCGTCGACTTCGATCTCGACCATGGATGTGCTCAGACGTAGGCCGGCACGACGCAGCGCTTGTGCTCGACGTGGTGCTCGAACTCGGACCAGTAGTGCTTCAGGAAGGCCTTGACGGGCATCGCGGCGGCATCGCCGAGCGCGCAGATCGTCCGACCCTGGATGTTGTCGGCGACCTCGCCGAGACGCACGAGGTCCTCCTTCGTGCCTTCGCCGTGCTCGATCCGATGGACCATGCGCCAGAGCCAGCCGGTGCCCTCGCGGCACGGCGTGCACTGCCCGCAGGATTCCTCGTAGTAGAAGTAGGACAGCCGGAGCAGCGACTTGACGGCGCAGCGGGTCTCGTCCATCACGATGACCGCGCCGGACCCGAGCATCGACCCCGCCTTCGAGATCGAGTCGTAGTCCATGTCGGTGGCCATCATGATCTCGGCGGGCAGCACCGGCATCGACGATCCGCCCGGGATCACCATCTTCAGCTTGCGACCGCCGCGCATCCCGCCGGCGAGCTCGAGCAGCTTCGCGAACGGCGTGCCCAGCGGAATCTCGTAGTTGCCCGGCTTCTCCACGTCGCCCGACACCGAGAAGATCTTCGTGCCGCCGTTGTTCGGCTTGCCGACCGCGAGGAAGTTCGCGCCGCCGTTGCGGATGATCCACGGCACCGCGGCGAAGGTCTCGGTGTTGTTGATCGTCGTCGGCTTGCCGTACAGGCCGTAGCTGGCCGGGAACGGCGGCTTGAAGCGCGGCTGGCCCTTCTTGCCCTCGAGCGACTCGAGCAGCGCGGTCTCTTCGCCGCAGATGTAGGCCCCGTAGCCGTGGAAGGCATGCAGCTGGAACGAGTACGTCGAGCCGAGGATGTTCGCGCCGAGGAAGCCGGCCGCCCGGGCCTCCTCGAGCGCCTCCTCGAAGCGCGCGTAGGTGTCCCAGATCTCGCCGTGGATGTAGTTGTAGCCCACGGTGATGCCCATCGCGAACGCCGCGATCGCCATGCCCTCGATGACGATGTGCGGGTTGTACCGCAGGATGTCGCGGTCCTTGAAGGTGCCCGGCTCGCCCTCGTCCGAGTTGCAGACCAGGTACTTCTGACCCGGGAACTGCCGGGGCATGAAGCTCCACTTCAGGCCCGTCGGGAAGCCGGCGCCGCCTCGGCCGCGCAGCCCCGAGGCCTTGACCTCGGCGATGACCTGCTCGGGCGTCATCCCGGTCGTGAGGATCTTGGTCAGCGCCTCGTAGCCGCCCCGCTTGCGGTAGGCCTCGAGGGTCCAGCCGTCCGGCGAACTCAGGTCGGCGTAGATCTGCGGCGTGATGTGCCGGCCGTGGAAGCAGGTCTCCTGGACGCGCACGTCGGAGAGCGCCTGGCGGAAGTCGTTCGCACCCATCTGATCGTCTCCCCGTTCAGGCCTTCTTCAGCTCGTCGACCAGCGCGTCGAGCCGCTCGGTGCCCATGAAGCTGCACATCCGCTTGTTGTTCACCAGCATGACCGGCGCATCGCCGCACGCGCCGAGGCACTCGGCCTCGGCGAGCGTGAAGCGGCCGTCCGCCGTCGTCTCTCCGAACCCGATCCCGAGCGTCTGCTTGAGATAGTGGGCGGCCTTGTCGCCGTCGCGCAGCTGGCAGGGCAGATTCGTGCACACCGCGATCCGGAACCGCCCCGGCTTCGTGGTCAGGTACATGTTGTAGAAGGTCGCGACCTCCCACACCGCGATCGGCTGCATCTGCAGATACGCGGCCACCGCGTCGATCACCGGCTGCGAGATCCAGCCGGTCTCGTCCTGCGCGATGGCGAGCACCGCCATGACGGCGGACTGCTTCTGCTCGGCCGGGAACTTCGCGACTTCGCGGTCCATCCGCCGGTAGGCGGCCTCGGACAGCAGGGCCGGCTCGGACGTGTTCATGGAATCGGGTGCTGCGCTCATCGATCGATCTCGCCGAACACGATGTCCTGGGTGCCGATCAGCGTCACGACGTCGGCGAGCATGTGCCCGCGCGCCATCTCGTCGAGCGCCTGCAGGTGCGGGAAGCCCGGCGCGCGGATCTTCAGCCGGTAGGGCTTGTTCGCCCCGTCGGAAACCAGATAGATGCCGAACTCGCCCTTCGGGTGCTCGACGCACGCGTAGGCCTCGCCCTCGGGCACGTGCATGCCCTCGGTGAAGAGCTTGAAGTGATGGATCAGCTCTTCCATGTTCGACTTCATGGCGACGCGCGACGGCGGCGCCACCTTGTGGTCGTCCACGATCACCGGGCCGGGGTTCTTGCGCAGCCAGTCGACGCACTGGCGCACGATCCGGTTGCTCTGGCGCATCTCCTCGATGCGGACCAGGTAGCGGTCGTAGCTGTCCCCGTTGCGGCCGACCGGGATGTCGAAATCCATCCGGTCGTAGACCTCGTACGGCTGCGTCTTGCGCAGGTCCCAGGCGACGCCGGAACCCCGCAGCATCGGGCCGGTGAAGCCGAGCGCCTTGGCACGCTCGGGGGAGACGACGCCGATGCCGACCAGCCGCTGCTTCCAGATGCGGTTGTCGGTGAGCAGCGTCTCGTAGTCGTCGACGTAGCCCGGGAAGCGCTCGGTGAACGCCTGGATGAAGTCCAGCATCGACCCCTGACGGTCGACGTTCAGTTCGCGGATCGCGCGCTCGTTGCGCAGCTTGTTGACGACGAACTGCGGCATCCGGTCGGGCAGATCCCGGTAGACGCCGCCGGGCCTGTAGTACGCCGCATGCATCCGTGCGCCGGAGACCGCCTCGTAGCAGTCCATCAGGTCCTCGCGCTCGCGGAACGCGTACAGGAAGACCGTCATCGCGCCGACGTCGAGCGCGTGCGCACCCAGCCACATCAGGTGGTTCAGGATCCGCGTGATCTCGTCGAACATCACGCGGATGTACTGCGCGCGCTCCGGCACCGGCACGCCGAGCAGCTTCTCGATCGCCATGACGTACGCGTGCTCGTTGCACATCATCGACACGTAGTCGAGCCGATCCATGTACGGAACGTTCTGGAGGAACGTTCGCGTCTCGGCCAGCTTCTCGGTCGCGCGGTGCAGCAGCCCGATATGCGGGTCGGCGCGCTGCACCACCTCGCCGTCGAGCTCGAGCACGAGTCGCAGCACGCCGTGGGCGGCGGGATGCTGCGGTCCGAAGTTGAGCGTGTAGTTCTTGATCTCTGCCATGGTCCTGCTCCCCGGTCCGACCGCCTCAGCGGCCGATGCCGTAGCCCTCCTCGCGGATCACGCGGGGAACGATCTCGCGCGGCTCGATGGTCACCGGTTGATAGATGACCCGGCGCTGCTCCGGGTCGTAGCGCATCTCGACATAGCCCGTGACCGGGAAATCCTTGCGGAACGGATGCCCGACGAACCCGTAGTCGGTCAGGATCCGGCGCAGGTCGGCATGCCCCTCGAAGATGATGCCGTAGAGGTCGAACGCCTCGCGCTCGAACCAGCCGACCGCCGGCCAGATGCCGGTGAGCGACGCCACGACCGGCAGGTCATCGTCGGGGCAGAACGTCCGGAGCCGCAGCCGCTGGTTCAGTTCGACCGACAGCAGGTGGACCACCACCGCGAACCGGGGGCCGTCGTGCGCACCATGGCCGTAGTCGAGATAGTCCATCCCGCAGAGGTCGACGGCGGTGTCGAACCGCAGTGCGGGGTGGTCGCGCAACAGCGTCGCCACCTCGATCTGGTCCGCGGCACGCACCACCAGGGTCAGCTCTCCGAGGCGCTCGGTCAGGGCGACGACACGCTCGCCGAGCGCGTCGGTGACGGCGGCCTTCAGGGTATCCAGGGAACTCATCGAAGGGCCCTCAGCGCGCGATCGTGCTCGTGCGACGGATCTTGTTCTGCAGCTGCAGGATGCCGTAGAGGAGCGCCTCTGCCGTCGGAGGGCAGCCGGGCACGTAGATGTCGACGGGCACGATGCGATCGCACCCGCGAACGACAGAATAAGAATAGTGGTAGTAGCCGCCGCCGTTCGCGCACGATCCCATGGAGATCACCCAGCGGGGCTCGGGCATCTGGTCGTAGACCTTGCGCAACGCCGGCGCCATCTTGTTGCAGAGGGTACCGGCCACGATCATCACGTCCGACTGCCTCGGACTCGGCCGGAACATGATGCCGAACCGGTCGAGGTCGTAGCGCGACGCCCCGGCATGCATCATCTCCACGGCGCAGCAGGCGAGACCGAATGTCATCGGCCACATCGAGCCGGTGCGCGTCCAGTTGATCAGCTTGTCGAGGCTCGTCGTGACGAAGCCTTCGTTGAGAATGCCTTCGATGCTCATGCGTGCTCACCCGTACTGCCGGTGGATGCCACCCGCGCCAGCACACGCGCCGGCAGGCGCGCGACCGTCGTCCACAGAAATCGACCCGCCCGGAGCGCGCTCCCACCCGGCGGAGTGACCACCGGCGGCCGGGCGCGCTTCTCGGTTCTGAATGCTCTGATCTAGCTGCCCTGCCCTGCCACCCTATCCACCACGACACCCGCCCACGCCGGAACTACTCCCAGTCCAGAGCGCCCTTCTTCCATTCGTAGATGAAGCCCACCACGAGGATCGCCAGGAACACCATCATCGACGCGAACCCGAAGAAGCCGATCGCATCGAGCGACACGGCCCACGGGAACAGGAACGCGATTTCCAGGTCGAACAGGATGAAGAGAATCGCCACGAGGTAGTAGCGAACGTCGAACTTCATGCGAGCGTCTTCGAAGGCCTCGAAGCCGCATTCGTAGGGGGAGAGTTTCTCGGGGTCGGGCCGGGAGGGGCCGAGGAGCTTGCCCAGGACCAGCGGCGCCAGGCCGACGCCCGCGCCCACCAGGATGAAGAGCAGGACGGGCAGGTAACTCTCTAAGTTCACGAGGATTCCCTGATGTGGGCCCGCTCCCGACTCTCGTGGGCGGTCCCTGGATTTGGTGCCGACGGCGAGACTCGAACTCGCACAGCTTTCGCCACTACCCCCTCAAGATAGCGTGTCTACCAATTTCACCACGTCGGCTCAGCCTCTGATTCTACCGCTTTTTCTACTTCGGGATGTCGCCCGGACCACCACTTTTTTGCGTCGCGTCATTTCCCGCGGGCACCGCAGGAGCGGGAGCGGGCACGCCGGCAGCCGGCACGCCACTGGCAGGCGCGGTGGCGGGCGGCGTGACCGCATCCATCACGCTGGCCGGAGACCGTGCGCCCGTGCGCGAGTTGGCCACGAAGGCCAGCGCGAGCGTGCACACGAAGAAGACCGTCGCCAGCACGGCGGTCATGCGGCTCAGGAAGTTCGCCGAACCGGTCGCGCCGAACAGGCTGCCCGACGAGCCGGAACCGAACGCCGCACCCATGTCGGCACCCTTGCCGTGCTGGAGCAGCACCAGCACGATCACGCCGATCGCGCTCAGAACCTGGACCACCACGGCGATCGTTGCGAGGATCTGCATCCTTAGAGCCTTATCGTGAAGGAGGCGCAGGCAGGATGCCGCGCCGTCCCGTTCATCTCGTGCACCGCGTACCTCTCGTACGTCCCGTGCGTCTCTTGAGTCCCGTCAGGACCGACCCGCCGCGGCGCGGCAGATCGACAGGAAGTCGGCCGCGACCAGCGATGCGCCACCGATCAGGCCACCATCGACATCCGGCTGGCCGAACAGCTCGACCGCGTTCGAGGGCTTGACCGAGCCGCCGTAGAGCAGCGACAGGCGAGGCGCAGCGGCGACACCGCCCGCGGCGAGCCGCGCGCGGATGAACGCATGGGCCGCCTGGGCCTGCGCCGGCGACGCCGTCAGGCCCGTACCGATCGCCCAGACCGGCTCGTAGGCCAGCACGCAGCGCTCGCCGGCATCGCGCAGCACCGGGCAGACGGCATCGATCTGGCGAGCCAGAACGGCCTCCGTCGACCCGGCCTCGCGCTCGGCCAGCGTCTCGCCGACACACACGACCGGCACCAGGCCGGCGGCCAGCGCCCTGGCGGCCTTGCGGGCGACCTCGGCGTCGGTGTCGCCGAACAGCGTGCGCCGCTCGGAATGGCCGACCAGGGTCCAGGTGCAGCCCAGGTCGGCGAGCATCCGCGCGGAGACCTCGCCGGTGTAGGCACCGTCCTCGAACGCGGAGACGTCCTGCGCACCCCAGCCGACGCCGGTTCCGGCGAGACGTGAGGCGGCGAGGCCGAGGTAGGGGTACGGCGGGCAGACGCCCGCGACGCCGGACAGCCCGTGACAACCGGCGACCAGACCGGCCAGCAGCGCCTCGGCGGACGCGGCGTCGCCGTTCATCTTCCAGTTGCCGAGCACGAGCGCGGTGCGCTGCGCTCCAGTGGGTGCGGACATATCGGGTGGGTTCGTCGCCGGAAAAACCCTAGATTCTAGCGCCCCGCACCCCGATGGGTCAATCCGGCGGGGCCGGGTCGGGCCTGCCGGCGCGCGCCGAGCGCCACCGCCACGCCCAGAGGACGTAGCCCGAGACCGCATAGACGAGGAACAGGGAGAACAGCACGATCGGCGGATCCGACGACACCAGGACGAACGCCAGGACGATCAGCGGCACCGCCACGTACGGCACGCTCTTCTTCAGGTTCAGGTCCTTGAAGCTGTAGAAGGGCGCATTCGACACCATCGTGACCCCCGCGTAGAGCGTGAGCGCCCACGCGAGCCAACGCAGATCCGTGCCGGTGGCATCGATCCAGCGGGTTTCGCGCAGGTCGGTCGCGATCCAGACGAGACCGGCGATCAGCGCGGCGGCGGCCGGGCTGGGCAAGCCCTGGAAGTAGCGCTTGTCCACCACCCCGATGTTCGCGTTGAAGCGCGCCAGACGCAGCGCGGCGCCCGCGACGTACACGAATGCGGCGAGCCAGCCGAGCTTGCCCATGCCACGCAGCGACCATTCGTAGACCACCAGCGCGGGCGCGGCGCCGAACGACACCATGTCGGACATCGAGTCGTACTGTTCGCCGAAGGCGCTCTGGGTATTGGTCATGCGTGCGACGCGCCCGTCCAGGCTGTCGAGGACCATCGCGACGAAGATCGCGACCGCGGCCGCCTCGAAGCGTCCGTTCATCGCCTGCACGATCGCGTAGAACCCTGCGAAGAGGTTCGCCGTCGTGAATGCATTGGGCAGGAGGTAGATGCCGCGCGACCGTGGACGGGCCGCCGCGGCGGCATCGGCGACGGGGGGAGCAGCGGGGGGGCGCGTCGCGCGCGAGGCGCGGAACGGCCGGAAGCGGCGACGCTTCGGTTCTTCCATCGGGAGAGCCTACCGGTGCGGGGGAACCGACACAACCGCGGGAACGCGTCGGCGTGCGGCGCGCCCGACGCGCACCCGGAGCGGGCCTGCGCTCACGCGTTCGCGTACGGCGCCTGCCGCAGCCACTTCGTCGCGATCCACTTGTGCCCCCGCAGCACCGGCATGCCGGCGTGCAGGCAGCGGGCGTCGAGCTGGTCGCGGGCGTTGTGATACTCGAAGTACACGGCGCTGCCCCGCCGCGGGCGCACCGACAGCTCGAGTTCGGGAAAGCAGGTGCCTCCGCCCTCGTCCGGCTCGTGCAGATAGACGATCACCGTGGCGATGCGCTGCCCGCCCTGCTGGAGCAGCGCGGCCGTGCCGGGGAAGGCCGGGTCGAAGTAGTCGTGGTGCGGCTCGTACTCGCCCCCCACCGGATAGCGGAGCAGCTGCAGCGGCTCGCCATGAGGAATCGGGACACCGGTCAGCGCCGAGATGCGGGCCTCGAGACGCGCGACCACCGCATTCTCGCCATAGGCGAAGTGGGCACCCTCGCTGCGCCGGACGCCGCTGATCTCGAGGCGACCCGAGCTCGGATCGACGACCTCCGAGCGGCGCAGCTTGCCCTGGGCCATGCGGATCAGCTGTTCGCACTCCTGGGCGCTCAGCAGGTCCTCGACGATGACGAGGTTGGGATTGGCGAGCACCATCGACAGACGCACCTCGCGATCCGCCACCCGCTGCACCGCCCCGCCGTCGACATTCAGGCGGATCGGATCCGCCGCGTAGTCGCCGAGCATCGCGGGATTCTGCTGCTGCACCCGGTCGGTCATCGACCGCACGACACTGATCGCGACCCGGGCGTAGCCGTCAGCGTGGCCGGCCTCGGTCATCCGCGCCAGCAGCACGGACGGCTCGGTGCCGCGGACCAGTTCCGCCGTGAGGTAGTCCTGCCAATCGGCGGCCAGCGGCGGCGGCCACGCCTCGACCGCGGCGGATGCCGCGGCCGAGTCCGGGCCGACGGGCGCGACCGGGTCGCGCTCGTCGTTCGCGGCGGGGTCGATCACGCCGACCGCCCCGTCAGTTGCGCGAACGGTCGACCAGCTTGTTGGCCTTGATCCACGGCATCATCGCGCGCAGCTGCTCGCCGACGACTTCGATCGGATGCTCGGCCATGATCCGGCGCTTCGACAGCAGGGTCGGCGCACCGGCCCGGTTCTCGAGGATGAAGCGCTTGGCGTAGTCGCCCGACTGGATGTCGTCGAGCACGCGCTTCATCTCCTTCTTGGTCTCGGCGGTGATCAGCCGCGGACCGGTCTCGTACTCGCCGAACTCGGCGTTGTTCGAGATCGAGTAGTTCATGTTCGCGATGCCGCCCTCGTAGATGAGGTCGACGATCAGCTTGAGCTCGTGCAGGCACTCGAAGTACGCCATCTCGGGGGCATAGCCCGCCTCGACCAGCGTCTCGAAGCTCGCCTTGATCAGCTCGACCGTACCGCCGCACAGGACCGTCTGCTCGCCGAACAGGTCGGTCTCGGTCTCTTCGCGGAAGTTGGTCTCGATGATGCCGGCACGGCCGCCGCCGATCGCGCAGGCGTACGACAGCGCGAGGTCGCGGGCCGAACCGCTCTTGTCGGCATGGAGCGCGACCAGCATCGGCACGCCGCCGCCCTGCGCGTAGGTCGAGCGCACGGTGTGGCCGGGCGCCTTCGGCGCGACCATCACGACGTCGAGGTCCTCGCGCGGCATCACCTGGCCGTAGTGCACGTTGAAGCCGTGAGCGAACGCCAGGGTCGCGCCCTGCTTGATGTTCGGCTCGATGTCCGACTTGTAGGTCGCGGCGATGTGCTCGTCCGGCATCAGCATCATGACGAAGTCGGCGCCCTTGACTGCGTCGCCGATCTCCTGCGCCTTGAGGCCGGCCTTCTTGACCTTGTCCCACGACGGGCCGCCCTTGCGGACGCCGACGACGACCTTGCAGCCGGAATCGTTGAGGTTCTGCGCATGGGCATGCCCCTGCGAGCCGTATCCGATGATCGCGACCTTCTTGCCCTTGATGAGCTTCAGGTCGCAGTCCTTGTCGTAGTAAACCTTCATGGGGTCCCTTCCCTCTCGTTGGATGCGTGGGTGCGCCGGGGATCCGGCGCGTCAGGCCTTCAGGATGCGCTCGCCGCGAGCGATGCCCGATGCGCCCGTTCGGACGGTCTCGAGAATCGCGGTCGCGTCCAGCGCGTCGATGAAGGCGTCGAGCTTGACGCCGTCGCCGGTCAGCTCGATCGTATAGCTCTTGTCGGTGACGTCGATGACGCGGCCGCGGAAAATGTCCGCCATCCGCTTCATTTCCTCGCGCTCCTTGCCGACCGCGCGCACCTTGATGAGCATGAGCTCGCGCTCGATGTAGGGCGTCTCGATCAGGTCGACGACCTTGACCACGTCGATCAGCCGGTTCAGATGCTTCGTGATCTGCTCGATCACGTCGTCGGAGCCGCTGGTGACGATGGTCATCCGGGACAGCGAGCGGTCTTCCGTCGGCGCGACCGTCAGCGTCTCGATGTTGTAGCCACGGGCAGAGAAGAGACCCACCACGCGCGACAGCGCGCCCGGCTCGTTCTCGATGAGGATCGAAATGATGTGCTTCATCGTGGGCGCCTCACAGGTCCTCTGAGCCGAGCAGCATCTCGGTCAGCCCCTTGCCGCCCTGCACCATCGGCCAGACGTTCTCGGTCTGGTCGGTGATGACGTCGACGAACACGGTCCGGTCCTTGTACTTGCCGAATGCATCGCGCAGCGCCGGCTCGACGTCCTGCGGCCGCTCGACGCGGATGCCGACATGGCCGTACGCCTCGGCCAGCCGGACGAAATCGGGCAGTGCCTCCATGTAGGACGACGAATACCGGCTGCCGTACTCGATCTCCTGCCACTGCCGGACCATGCCCAGGTAGCGGTTGTTCAGGCTGATGACCTTCACCGGCAGGTCGTACTGCTTGCAGGTCGACAGCTCCTGGATGCACATCTGGATCGAGCCTTCGCCGGTGATGCAGGCGACCTGCGCACCCGGATTCGCCAGCTGCACGCCCATCGCGTAGGGCAGCCCCACGCCCATCGTGCCGAGGCCACCCGAGTTGATCCAGCGACGCGGCTTGTCGAAGCGGTAGAACTGCGCGGCCCACATCTGGTGCTGGCCGACGTCCGAGGTGATGAACGCGTCGCCGTGGGTGATCTCCCACAGCTTCTCGACGACGTACTGCGGCTTGATCACCTCGCGGTTGGCGCGGTCGTACTTGAGACAGTCCTTCTTGCGCCACTCGTTGATCTGCTGCCACCAGGCCTGCACGCCCTTGTGGGTACGGCTGCCGGCACCGAACGCCGCCTGCAGCTGCGCCGAGAACTCGGTCAGGCACTCGCGCACGTCACCCACGATCGGCACGTCGACCTTCACGCGCTTGGAGATCGACGACGGGTCGATGTCGATGTGGATGATCTTGCGCGGGTTCTGTGCGAAGTGCTTCGGATTGCCGATCACCCGGTCGTCGAAGCGCGCGCCCACCGCGAGCAGCACATCGCAGTGCTGCATCGCCATGTTGGCTTCGTAGGTGCCGTGCATGCCGGGCATGCCCACGAACTGCTCGCTGCTCGCGCGGTAGCCCCCGAGACCCATCAGCGTGTTGGTGACCGGGAAGCCCAGCAGGTCGACCAGCGCGTTGAGCTCGGGCGCGGCGTTCGCGAGGATCACGCCGCCACCGGTGTAGACCATCGGCCGCTCGGCCTGCAGCAGGAGCTGGACCGCCTTGCGGATCTGCCCCTGGTGCCCCTTGACGACCGGGTTGTACGAGCGCATCGGCACCGACTTCGGATACTCGAAGCGGCAGCGGTCGCGGGTGATGTCCTTGGGGATGTCGACCAGGACCGGACCGGGCCGCCCGGTCGACGCGATGACGAAGGCTTTCTTCATCGTCGCGGCGAGGTCCTTGATGTCCTTGACCAGGAAGTTGTGCTTCACGCAAGGCCGGGTGATCCCGACCGTGTCGCATTCCTGGAAGGCATCCTCGCCGATGGCGTGCGTCGGGACCTGCCCCGAGATCACGACCATCGGGATCGAATCCATGTACGCCGTGGCGATGCCGGTGACGGCATTGGTCACGCCCGGTCCGCTGGTGACCAGACAGACCCCGACCTTCTGGGTGGAGCGCGAATAGGCGTCCGCGGCGTGTACCGCGGCCTGCTCGTGCCGCACGAGGATGTGCTTGACGGATTCCTGCTGGAAAAGCGCGTCGTAGATGTAGAGGACGGCTCCGCCGGGATATCCGAAGATGTGCTCGATGCCTTCTTCCTGAAGGCAGCGCACGACGATCTCTGCGCCAGTGAGTTCCAAGTTGTGTTCCTTTCAAGGTCCAGGGGGATCCGCCCGCCGGCGCCAACGCAGCCTTTTCGCCGCCTCGACGCAGGCCTCGGTGCGGGGCCTGTGAGATTGATCGGACGCCTTCACGCCTCTTGTGGAGGGGCTCCGGCATGCGTGCCTGTCCGGGTGCCGCTGGGTCAGTCGGCAACGAAAAAGACAAAGACTCCGTCGCCGCCGCCTGACGCGCCGTCGATGGAGCCATGGGATCCGGCAAGAGTAATGCACCGCAGCAGGGCGGTCAAGGCTAGGACTCTGCTAGCATCCCCGGCTTTCGTGGCTAGAGCGTGGCTGATGGCCTCACGGCAGGAACTCTCGGAATTCCTCGAAGCGATCGAGCGCCGGGCGTTCAAGCAGGCCGTGTATGCCGTCCGGGACGACGACTCGGCCCTGGACGTCGTCCAGGACGCCATGTTCAAGCTCGCCGAGAAGTACGCGGACAAGCCCGCGGCCGAGCTCCCCCTGCTGTTCCAGCGGATCCTGCAGAACGTCATCCACGATCACTTCCGCCGGCAGAAGGTCCGGAACACCTGGACGACGCTGTTCTCGGCCCTGCGCCCTGGCAGCGACGACGACGACGCCGACCCGCTGGAGTCGCTGGAGGTCGAGGGCGACACCCGAGCCGGTGAAAGCGCTGCCGAGATCGTCGAGCGTGACCAGATCCGGGAAGCGATCGAGGCCGAGGTCCAGAAGCTGCCCACCCGTCAACGGGAGGCGTTCGTGATGCGTTACTGGTACGAGATGGACGTCGCGGAAACCGCATCGGCCATGGGATGCTCGGAAGGCAGCGTCAAGACGCACTGTTCCCGTGCGACCCACACCCTGGCCGGCGCGTTGAAGGCCAAGGGAATCACGTTATGAATGAACAACTCTTCGCCTCCCGGATCCGCCAGGCGCTCGATGAATCGTCGGAGCGCCTGCCCTACCGCGTGACGCAGCGCCTGGAGCGGGCGCGCCTCGCCGCGATCGCCCACGCCGGCACGCTCACGGTCGCGGCGCCGACCCTCACGGGCGGGACGGCCACCGTCGCTCTGCCGAGCAGCGACCGTCCGTCGGGCCTGATCCGCCTCCTGGCCACCCTCGCACCGATCCTCCTGGTGGTCGCGGGCTTCTACGGCATCGCGGCGTGGGACGATGCACAGCGCGCGGCGGAGACCGCCGACATCGATGCCGAGATCGTGCTGTCGGACGATGACGACGTGCCGCTGTCGGCACTCACCGACCGGGGCTTCGGCGCCTACATCAAGAACTCCCGCCAATGACCGTCCGCCCGGCGACCGCCGTCCTGCTGCTCTCCACCCTGCTCGCGCTCGGCGCCGGCCGGGCGGCCGCTGCCGACGCACCGGGCGCCGCGGGGGTCGAACCGGCACCCGCGGCAGCCTCGAGCCTGCCGACCGAGGCCGGCACGGCGCCGACCGAAGGGGTCGCGACGGTGCCGGCGACGGCCCAGAAGGCGGAGCCGCTGCGGCTCGACCCGCCGAGCGCCGACCGCCTGCGCCCCTCGCTGCTGCCGCTGGTCCAGCCGCTGTGGTCGGACCTGAGCCCGGCGCAGCAGGAGGTGCTCGCCCCGTTCTCGGCCCAATGGAACGCGCTGCCGATCACCGAGAAGCGGGCGTGGGCCGATCTGGCCAGCCGCTTCCCCAAGATGAAGGCGGACGAGCAGAAGCGTGTCGAGAAGCGGATCGCCGAGTGGGCGGCGCTGACGCCCGACCAGCGCCGGCTGGCCCGGGCCAACTACCGGCTCGCCCAGAAGGTCGGTCGGGAGAACCTGCTGGCCGAGTGGGAAAACTACCAGTCGATGACACCCGAGCAGCGCTCGGTGCTGGGCTCGATCGGCACCAGCAACACGGCGGCCCGCCATGTCG
>RPRK01000022.1 GCA_003818495.1 Burkholderiales bacterium | reverse complement strand
GCGACGGTGGTCGCGCGCGCGCCGCCCGACGCCGACGCGGCCCGCGGGGGCTGCGTGGTGTCGGCACCGCGCTGCGCGCCGACCAGCCGGTTCTGCTCGGCGAGGTTGCCGTGCGCGTCGCGGGCGAAATCGGGCAGGAACGATGCGACCTTCGTATCGGTCGCGCAGTCCTTCATGCACGCCCGGGCGGCCACGTCGGGCTTGCGGACGCCGATGCCCGCCCCCGGCCACAGTCCGTGCTCCGTCGTCATGCCGTTGCGGTTCGGCAGCATGCGCTGCACGTCCCGGATGGTCCGGTCCGACAGCGTGAAGTCGTCGGGCACGACGCCGCCGAGGTTGAGGATGTAGGCGGTGACCGCATAGACCTCCTCGACGCTCAGCGACTTCGGCTGGTTCCACGGCATCGCGCGGTTGATGTAGTCCCACAGCGTCGACACGGTCGCCAGCTTCATCAGCGTGGTGCGCCCGGGGAACGACGGATCGTTGAGCCGCGCGACGCGTCCGGTCTGCAGGTCGTCCTTGGTGGTGCCGCCGACGATCGGCGAGAAGATCTCGTTGCTCTCGCCGAAGACGCCGTGGCAGGACGCGCACTTCGCTTCCCAGACGTCCTGCCCCTTCGCCACGGTGCCGGAACCGGGCGGCAGCCCCTTGAAATCGGGGCGCACGTCGATGTCCCAGGCCCGGACCTCGGCGGGGGTGGCGGCGCGGCCGATGCCGCTGTAGGCAGACCCCTGTGCCCACGCGGAACCGGCGGCGGCCAGCAGAGCCAGCGCCGTCGCGGCGCTGCGTGCGACGAGTCGCTCAGGCAGCCAGCTGGACATTGCGCACCTCTCCGTTCTCGCCGACCTGCCAGGTCTGCACGGCGTTGTTGTGATAGATCGAGCGGCTGCCGCGCACGGCGCGCAGCTGCGGGTAGGTCGGCTGCACGTAGCCGGTCTCGTCGGTGGCGCGGCTCTGGATGAGCGCAGGCCGGCCGTCCCAGGCCCAGTCGAGGCTGAAGCGCGTCAGGCACTTCGAGAGCACCGGGGTCTCCAGGCGCGCCTCGCGCCAGTTCCGTCCGCCGTCGACCGAGACGTCGACCTTGCGCACCTTGCCGCGGCCCGACCAGGCCAGGCCGCTGATGCTGTAGAAGCCGCGGTCGAGCAGCACCTGCCCGCCCGAGGGCGTGGTGACGACGCTCTTGCACTCCTGCAGGCTGGTGTACTGCCGATGCAGGCCGCCCGGCATCAGGTCGACGTAGTGCAGCGCCTCGTCCTTCGCGCCGTAGGGCTGGTCGCCGACCTCGATGCGGCGCAGGTACTTGACCCAGCTCACGCCCTGGACACCCGGCACGACGAGGCGCAGGGGATAGCCGTTCTCGGGCCGCAGCATCTCGCCGTTCTGACCGTAGGCGACGATGACCTCGCCCCGCTCGATCAGCTCCATCGGCACGGTCCGGGTCATCGACGAGCCGTCCGCGCCCTCGCCCAGCACGTAGCGTCCGCGCTTGTAGTCGACGCCCGCCATGTCGAGCAGCAGCTTGAGGGGCACGCCGGTGAACTCGCTGCAGCTCAGCATGCCGTGGGTGTACTGGCAGGTCGGCACCGCGACGTTGCCCCACTCCATGCCGGTGTTCGCCCCGCACTCGATGAAGTGGAAGCGGCTCACCGACGGCAGCCGCATCAGCTCGTCCATGGTGAAGACCAGGGGCGTGCGCACGATGCGCTCGTCCGAGCCGTTGATCATCAGCCGATGCTTGGACGGATCGACGTCCCACCAGCCCTGGTGATGACGCTCGAAATGCAGTCCGCTGGGGGTGACGATGCCGAAGAGGCTCTGCAGCGGCGCGAACGACACCGAAGCCTGGGTGGTCTGGGTCAGCCCCGGACTGCGGCGGCGCTGGACGTTCGCCTCGTGCTGCGAGGGCTTGCCGTAGCCGTCCGTCACGACCGCGCGGCCGAGGCCGCGGCTGTGCTCGGGCAGCGTGAGGATGTCGGGGTCCCCGCCCTCGGCGGGCGGGCGGGCGGACTGTGTCTGCGCGATCGCCGCGGGCGCCACCGCCGCGGCGCCTGCCGCGGCGAACGCGCGGCGGATGAAGTCGCGCCGTCCGTGCGCGCCGTCCTGGAACACGCGCTTGATGCCCTCGTCGTCGAGGAAGTGCTCCGGTGCCTTGATCAGACGCCCGGATGGGCCGTTCGGTCTGTCCACGTCTCCTCCCTGGGATCGACGTCGCGACACACCGTGCCGCGGCTGCCTTCCGATTCACCCGACGCCAGCGTCAAGTGCTATATCGTTATTTGCTTATATTACGTCAAAGCAGAGGTTTGCAACAGGGCCGTAGTCGGCGCGTGCCCGGCGCGCGACACGGTCCCGAGAGAAGCGGCGGCCCGCGGCCGCTGTTCGCGCGCTCTGAGCGCCCCGCGGCCTGTCAGCATCCGACAGACACCCCACGCCCGATCGACCCGCTCTTGGCCATTCCAGAACCCCTCAGGCTGATCCGTGACGCCCTGCGCGAGGACCAGGCGCTGCCCGCGCTCGGCCAATCCGTCGCGATGGTCACCAAGATGGCCTCCGGCGAGTCCGACACCGTCGAACAGCTCGCGCAGGCGATCCTCGCGGACGCGTCGCTGACCCACCGCCTGCTGCGGCTGGCCAATTCGCCGCTGTACCGCACCCGGGACGCGGCACCGGTGACCACCGTCTCGCGCGCGCTCGTGCTGCTCGGCTTCGACCAGATCCGCACGCTCGCGCTGTCGATGATGCTGATGGATCGGCTGGTCGAGAACGCGCAATCGCGTTCGGTGATGCGCGATTTCGGGCAGGCGCTCGGCGCCTCCGCGGTGGCGCGCTGCACGCTGCAGCGGCGCTGGCCGGCCTGCGCGGAGGAAGGCGCCATCGGCGCGATGTTCCGCAACGTCGGTCGGCTGATCGCGGCGATCCATGTGCCGGACGCGGTCGCGGCGGTGCGCGCGGAGGTCGGCGACGGGACGACCGAGACGGCAGCGGCGCGCCGCATCATCGGCCGCAGCTTCGAGGAGCTGGCGCTCGAGGTGGTCGGCGGCTGGGGCCTGCCGGTGCGCATCGAGCATGCGCTGGCGCCGTGCGCCACGCGGCCGCTGCCCCCGCGCTCCTCGCTCGACTGGGTCCAGCTCGCCTCGGCGTTCGGCGACGACGCGGGTCGGCTCGAGCGCCGGCACGGACTCCAGGGGCGCGACCGCACGGTGAGCGCGCTGCAGCGCCGGTTCGGCGACGCGCTCGACATGGACGGCGAGGCGATCGTCGAGGTCCTCGAACAGGCGCGCCGGGACACGGAAAAGCTCGCCCAGGGACTGGGGCTCGCCGCGATGCTCGGCGAGGCGCCGGCGGCGGATCCCGACGACCCGCCGGGCGGCCTGGCACTGGGCGCCGGCGACGACGGCGATCCGGAGGGCGGGCGTTCGACGATGGTCGCGCCGCGCGCGACCGCGCTCGAGCAGCGGCTGCTGACGTCGGTGTCCGCGGTCTCGCAGGCGCTGGCCGAGTCGCGCGGCATCGGCCGGGGCGTGCAGGTCGCCTGCGAGGCGCTGCGCGAGATGCTGCAGGCCACGCGGGTCGTGTACCTCGCGCGGGACGACGCGGCCGCCGCCTACCGGCCGCGCGCGGCCGCGGGCTGCATGCTGGCCGATCTGCGCGCGCGCGTCGCGATGCCGGTGCAGTTCGCCCCCGACCTGTTCCATGCGGCGCTGGCACGCGGTGCGGACCTGCACATCGCCGACATCGGCGCCGAATCCGTCCGCGGCCGACTGCCGGCCTGGCAGACGCTGGCCTTCCCGAAGGCCCGTGGCTTCCTGGTGCTGCCGGTGATGGTCGACGGCAGGCCGATGGGCTTCTTCTACGCCGACCGCGAGGTCGCGAACGCCGCGCCGCCGGACGCCGGCCAGGTCGAGGCGATCAGGCTGCTGCGCAACCAGATCGTGCTGGCGCTCCGGACCGAGCCGGCGGCGCGCTGACGCGCGGCCGGATGCGGTCAGTGGAAGTGCGTGCCCTCGGGCTCGGCGTCCTCGGGCATCTCGGCATGCACGACCTCGCCCGCAGGGTTCGGGTAGAGCGGCACGCCGCAGTCCTCGCAGTACTCCGGCTCGGTGAGATCCGTCCAGGTGCGCACGTCGGTGACGCCGGCCTCGCGCAGCGTCTCGCGGATCCGATCGAGCGGCGACGGGTCGTCGGCCTCGCTCTCGGCGCCGAGCAGCGGCCAGACGACGCCTTGAGCGACGTCCTCCTCCTCGCCGAGGGACAGTCCGATCCGGTATTCGTCCGGCCGGTCCTCGCCGAAGGGCGCGATGGTCGCGCGGATGGCCTCGGGCTCGAGGTCGAGCGCATGGGTGAGGAAATGCACCGCCGCCTTGATCGCGTAGGGCCGCACGCGTCGGTCGGCCTCGCGCAGGTTGATGTGGAACGCGTCGGGCAGCAGGCACTCGAAGCCGCAGCCGGGCAGCAGGGTCTCGATCGACGGACGGGCCTGGGTGATCCACTGCTCCAGGCAGGCCACGCGGGAGGCGTGCTCGCCGGATTCGGGCAGCTGCCAACGGAACAGCGGACCGTCCTGCGGCACGGCGACCGCGGCGATCAGGAAGCGGCCGTCGGCCAGCATGTCGGCCGTCTCGGGCAGCGACTTCAGGTCCAGGCGCGGCGCGGCACCGCCCGGAACGATCGCGGCCTGCCCGAGCCGGCGGGTGAGTCGGCGCAGTTCGCCGAAGTCGCGCGGCAGCTGATCGACGCTGTAGAGCACCGGCGCCATCCGGAAGCGGACATCGCGGGCGAGCACGTGCGCCTGCCAGTGGGCGGCGAGCGACACGACGGTGTCGGCCGCGATCGGGCCCGACGGGATGCGGAAGCGGGTCCAGGCGACGACCGGGGCTGCCACCAGCAGCACGTCCCAGCGCTGGCCGTCGACCTCGAGCACCAGCGACTCGGCGGCGGTCTCGACCGCCTCGATCAGGGCACCGTAGGCCTCGCTGTCGGTCTGGTTGAGCCGGTCGAGCGCATCGTGGATGGACTGCGGGTGGCCGGTGTCGAGCAGGCGCTCGATGCGCTGCGCGAGCTGGGCATCCCAATAGCGGTCTTCGACGCGGCTGCCGGAGTTGGCGAGCCCGAGCGCGGCGGCGACGAGCCGTTCGGCATCGGCCGACAGGTGGGCTTTGCGATCGCGCCCGGTACGGGCGTGGCGGGTTTCTTTCAAGGGGACCTTCCTGGCGCCCCGGGCCGGCAAGGCAGGGCGGACCGGGGATTTTACCGGAATGCAGCCCCCTGCCCGACCGGGGGCGCTTTGGACAATTCCGCGCGGCAGGCTAGGCTCGCGCGATGACGCTCGAGCCTTCCCGTCACGCCGGGCCCGGCCGGCCGCGATCCGGCGACCGCGACGCCATGAGGTCCGCCGCACCCGCCGCGCCGGCCACGGTCGCGCGCCGCCCCCCGCTCGCCCTGCGCGCCGGGGCAGCGGCCGTCCTGGCCGCCGTGCTGGCGACGGGCTGCGGCGGGGGAAGCGGCGGCACGTCCGCCGCGGCGAGCGCCGAGGTCGAGTGGGTCCGGTCGGTGATGACGGGCCTCTACCTGTACGCCGACCGCGTGCCCGCCGCCGATCTGACGGGCAAGGCCGACGCCGCACAGGCGCTCGAGGCGCTGCGGGTGGATCCGCCCGACCGCTTCAGCTACGTCGAGACGCGCGCGACCTACGACGGCTTCTTCGACGATGGCGTGTCGGTGGGCCTGGGCATCGGACTGCGGATCGAGGGCGAGACGCTCGTGCTGCGCTTCGTGATGCCCGACTCGCCGGCGGACCGGGCGGGCCTGCGCCGCGGCGACCGGATCGCGTCGATCGACGGCGTCGCCGCGGCCACGCTGATCGCCGCGCGCACGGTCAGCGAGGCGCTCGGCCCGGCGCAGGCCGGTCTCGTCGTGCGGCTCGGCGTGTCGCGGGCGGGCGGCGTCGACGAGATCGCGCTCGCCAAGGCGAGCTATGCCGTGGCACCCATCCTCGCCAGTCGCCTGATCGAGCGCGACGGCACGCGGATCGGCTACCTGGCCCTCTACACCTTCACCGAGACGGCCCGGCCGGCCTGGGACACGGCGATCGCGTCGCTGCGCGCCGCAGGCGCGACGCGGCTCGTGGTCGACCTGCGCGAGAACGGCGGCGGCCGACTGTACGTCGCCGCCGACATCGCCGGCTCGCTCGCGCCGGCGGCCGCGGTCGGCCAGACCTTCACCGAGCTCCGCCACAACGCCGCCCATGCCGCCGACGACCTGAGCATCCCGATGCCCGCGCGCGCGGCGACGGGCACCTTCGAGCGGGTCGCCTGGCTGGTCTCGGACGTCACCTGCTCGGCGGCAGAGTCGCTGATCGTCGGACTGCGGCCGTACCGGGACGACCCGATCGTCGGCACGCGGACCTGCGGCAAGCCGGTCGGCTTCGAGCCGCAGGTGCGCGGCGACACGGTGCTGAGCGCGGTCAGCTTCATCGGCCGCAACCGGGACGGCTTCACCGACTGGTTCGACGGGCTCGCCCCGACCTGCGCCGTGTCGGACGAGCCGTTCCTGGCATTCGGCGACGAGGCCGATCCGCGCCTGGCGCAGGCCCTGCAGCATCTGTCGACCGGGGCCTGCGGCCCGACCGCGCCGGCAGCCAAGTCGGCAGCGCCCGTGCGGCGACTTCCCGCGGCGAGCGGGCTGGCGAGCGAGACCGGGCTCTTCTGACCCGAGCCCGCGCATGCGGGCCGACTCGGCTCAGGCGCTCTGCGCGGGCTCCGAGGCCCAGATCGAGGTGCCCTTGCGCTCCTTGGCGATCACGGCGAGCGCCGCCTCGTGCGCGCCGGCTTCCGCGGCCGATGCGGGCAGCACGCGCAGCCCGCGCGGAGGCCACTCCACGGCGTCGGCCCCCTGCCCGTCCTGCGTGCCCGCGTCGAGCGCGATCTCGAAGCTGTCCTGCCCCCGCGTCATCGCCAGGTAGACCTCGGCCAGCAGCTCGGAGTCGAGCAACGCGCCGTGCAGCGTGCGGTGCGCATTCGACACGCCGTAGCGATCGCAGAGGGCGTCGAGCGAGTTGCGCTTGCCCGGGTGCAGCTCGCGCGCCATCAGCAGCGTGTCGAGCACGCTGGCGCAGCGGTCCCGGAAGCGGCCGAGATCGACCCGGCCGAGCTCGGCGTCGAGGAAGGACAGGTCGAACGCCGCGTTGTGGATCAGCACCTCGGCCCCCTCGCAGAACGCGAGCACCCGTTCGGCGACCTCGGCGAAGCGCGGCTTGTCGCGCAGGTCGTCCCAGGTCATGCCGTGCACCTCGGTCGCGGCCTCGTCGATCTCGCGCTCGGGGTTCAGGTACAGGTGCAGCGTGCGTCCGGTCAGCCGCCGGTTGACGATCTCCAGGCAGCCGATCTCGATGATGCGGTGCCCTTCCGACGCGGACAGCCCCGTGGTCTCGGTGTCGAGGACGACCTGGCGCATCAGGAACCCGCCGCCGGTGACGGCCGCTCGCCGGCGATCGTGGCGGCCGCGCCGTGTCCGGGCGCCACGTCGCCGTGCGGCGCGGGCGGCGCGGCGTCGGCCTCGGCCTGCGCCGCGGCGGCCTGCGCGCCGCCGAACTTCTTGCCGCGGGTCAGCAGCGTGTAGAAGGTCGGCACGACGAACAGCGTGAGGACCGTGCCGAGCGTCATGCCGCCGACGATCACCATGCCGATCTGGATCCGACTCTCGGATCCGGCTCCGGTGGCCAGCGCCAGCGGCACCGCGCCCAGCACCATCGCTCCGGTGGTCATCAGGATCGGGCGCAGCCGCAGGGCCGCCGCCTCGATGACGGCTTCCTTGAGCGCCCGGCCCTCCTCGCGCAGCTGGTTGGCGAACTCGACGATCAGGATGCCGTGCTTGGTGATCAGGCCGACCAGCGTGATGAGACCGATCTGGCTGTAGACGTTGAGCGTGCCGCCGCTCCACTGCAGCAGCGCCAGCGCGCCCGTCATCGCCAGCGGCACCGTGAGCATGATCACGAAGGGATCGACGAAGCTCTCGAACTGCGCGGCGAGCACCAGGTAGATGAAGCCCAGCGCCAGCGCGAAGGTCAGGAACAGTTCCGACGACGACTGCTTGAACTCCCGCGTCTGGCCGTTGTAGTCGATCGCGTAGCCCGCGGGCAGGTGCTTGCGGGCCGCCGACTCGAGGTAGTCGACCGCCTCGCCGAGCGAGGTGCCGGGCGCGAGGTTGGCGGTGATGGTGACCGCACGGCGCTGACCGAAGTGGTTGAGCTCGCGCGGGCTGACCGACTCCTTCCAGCCGACGAGGCTCGAGAGCGGCACCATCGTCTCGTTGCGCCCGCGCACGAAGATCGCCGCGATGTCCTGCGGCGAGGTGCGGGCCGTCGGATCGAGCTGCACGACGACGTCGTACTGCTCGCCGTCGCGCTTGAACCGCGTGACCTGCCGACCGCCGAGCATGGTCTCGATCGCACGGCCGATCGCGTCGACCGACACGCCGGCGTCGGCCGCCCGGTCACGGTCGATGGTCAGGCGCACCTCGGGCTTGTTGAGCCGCAGGTCGCTGTCGACGCCCTGCAGTCCCCTCCAGGTCTGCAGGTCGCGCAGCAGCGGCTGCATCGTGCGCTGCAGCGTGTCGTACGGGTCGGAGGTGAGCACCACGAAGTTGATCGGGCGCTCCCGCGGCGACTGGCCGAGCGACGGCGGTGCCACGGCGAAGGCGAGCACGCCCGGGATCGCGAGCAGCTTGGGCTGCAACTCCTTGACGATGTCCTGGACGGTGCGGGTGCGGTTGTCCCAGTCGGTCAGCCGCCAGAACGCGATGCCCTGCGCGACGGTCGGGCTGCCCGCGATCAGGAAGGCGCGGTCGATTTCGGGAATCCCGGCGGCGATCGACTCGAGCTGCCGGCCGTAGCGCTCGGTGTAGCCGATCGAGGCGCCGTCGGGCCCGTTGATGATCGAGACGATGGTGCCGCGGTCCTCGACGGGAGACAGTTCCTTCTTGATCCCGATCCACAGCACGTAGCACGCATAGGCGACCGCGACGTAGGCGATCAGGACCAGCCACCGGTTGCGCAGCGTGAAGCGCAGCACCGCCGCGTAGCCGCGCGTCATGCCGTTGAGCGTCGCCTCGATGGCGGTGCCGATGAAGGTGCGCTTGCCGTGCGGCTTGAGCAGCCGGCTGCACATCATCGGCGACAGCGTGAGCGCGACGAAGCCCGAGACGATCACGGCGCCGGCCAGGGTCAGCGCGAACTCGACGAAGAGCCGGCCGATGCGACCGGGCGTGAAGGCGACCGGCGCGTACACGGCTGCGAGCGTCAGCGTCATCGCGACGACCGCGAAGCCCACTTCCTTCGTCCCGCGGAATGCCGCCGCCATCGGCGACATCCCGTTCTCGATGTGGCGATAGATGTTCTCGAGCACGACGATGGCGTCGTCGACCACCAGGCCGATGGCGAGCACCAGCGCCAGCAGCGTCAGCGTGTTGATCGAGAAGCCGGCGGCCAGCATCAGCGCGAAGGTGGTGACCAGCGCGACCGGGATCGTCACCAGCGGGATGACGCTGGCGCGCAGGGAGTGCAGGAACACGAAGATGACGAGCGCCACCAGCACCACCGCCTCGGCGATGGTCAGGTACACCGACTTGATCGCGCGATCGATGAAGACGGTATTGTCGTTGGCGATCTGGATGGACAAGCCCGGCGGCAGGTCGCGCCGGATGTTGGGCAACTCCGCGCGGAGCGCCTCGGCCAGCACGAGCGGATTGGCGGTCGCCTGCTTGATGACGCCGGCCGAGACCGCGTTGCGCCCGTTCAGTCGGACGATCGAGCGCTCCGCCCGGGGCGCGATGCCGACCCGTGCGATGTCGCGGATGCGGACCGGGTAGTTGTTGACGGTCTTGACGACCACCTGCTCGAACTGCTCGGCGCGCTGCAGGTCCGTCTGCGACACCACGGTGAATTCGCGCTGCGTGCTCTCGATGCGACCCGACGGAATCTCGACGTTCTGGCGGCGCAGCGCGTCCTCGACGTCCTGGGGCGTCAGGCGATAGGCCGCCAGCCGGTCCGGGTCGAGCCAGATGCGCATCGAGTAGGCCCGCTCGCCGAAGATCCGGACGTCGGCGGCGCCGGGGAGCGTCTGCACCCGCGGCTTGACGTTGCGGTTGACGTAGTCCGACACCTCGAGCGGACTCATCGTCTCGCTGGAGAACGCCATCCAGATGACGGGATTCGCGTCGGCCTCGACCTTCGCGATCACCGGTTCGTCGACGTCCTGCGGCAGCCGCTGGCGGACCCGCGCGACGCGGTCGCGGACATCGGCGGCGGCCGAGTCGGCGTCGCGCTCGAGGCGGAAGCGCACCGTGATCTGGCTCTGCTCGGGCCGCGAGATCGAGGTCAGCACGTCGACGCCTTCGATCCCGGCGATCGAGTCCTCGAGCGGCTTGGTGACCTGCGACTCGATGATCTCCGCAGAGGCGCCGGGATAGCGGGTCTCGACGTTGACCACCGGCAGGTCGATCTTCGGATACTCCCGGACCGCGAGCCGCTGATAGCTCACCACGCCCAGCAGCATCAGGACCAGGGAGAGCACCGTCGCGAAGACAGGGCGACGGATGCAGATGTCGGACAGGACCATGCCGAGCCTCCTGCGGAACCGGGTGGCTTACTTCGCCGCCGCGGGGGCGGGTGCGCCCGGCGCGGCGGGCGAGTGGGCGGCGACCGAGACGCCGGCGGCGGCCGGACCCGTCGGCGATGCGGCACCCGTCGGGGGCGGCTCGCCCTTGGCCGGGGCGCCGGCCGCCGGGGCGTCGCCCTTGGGCGCATTGACCGAGCCCGGTCCGCCGGGACCGGCCCCCCCGCCCGGGGCACCCGGGGCGCCGGGCGCGCCCGCGGGCCGGCGGTTCGGGTCGATGACACGGACTTCCTGGCCGTCGCGCTGCAGCCGGAGCTGGCCGGCGGTGACCACGAGATCGTCGAACGCGAGCCCCGCCAGCACCTCGGCGCGGGCATCGCGGCGCAGCCCGACCTCGATCTTGCGCCGTACGACCTTGCCGGCCTCGACCTTCCAGACGAAGGTGTCGACGCCCTGGGAGAAGATGGCCTCCTCCGGGATGGTCAGGGCCTCGGCGTTCGCCCGCAGCACCACGCGGGCGCGGGCGAACATGCCCGAGCGCAGCGCGCCGTCGGGGTTCGCGAGCTTGCCGCGGGCCAGCAGCGAGCGACCGTTGGCGTCGATCTGGGCATCGATCGCGGCGATCGTCGCGTTGAAGGTCTTGCCCGGCATCGAATCGAAGGACAGCTGGGCCACCTGCCCGACCCGCACGCTGCCGAGGTAGCGCTCGGGCATGCGCAGGTCGACCTTCATCGTCGCGATGTCCTCGATGACGGCGAGGTCGGCGCCGTCCTTGACGTAGTCGCCGGGGCTGACGTTGCGCAGCCCCATGACGCCGGAGAACGGCGCCCGGATCTCGGACTTGGCCAGCCTGGCCTCGGCGAGCTTGAGCTTCGCCTCCTGGATCTTCAGGTTCGCCGCGGCCTGGTCCTTGGCGCTCGCCGACACGAAGTTGCGCTGCGCGAGTTCGGAAGTGCGCTCGAAGTTGGCCCGGGCCAGCGCCAGTTCGGCGCGCGACTGCTCGGCCTCGGCGGCCGTGACCGATGCGTCGAGCGCGATGAGCGTGGCGCCGCGCTGCACGCGCGCGCCGTCGGTGAAGCCGACCCGCTGGATGCGGCCGGCCACCTCGGAGCGCAGCGCGACCGTCTCGTTGGCGCGCAGGGAGCCGACCGCGACCACCTCGTCGGCGACCGGACGGCGGTCGACCTTCGCGACCTCGACGCCGACCGGGCCACGGGGGCCGCCCGGGCCCCCTGCGGCGGGCGGACCCTTGGCATCGCCGGACTTGGCGTCGGCACCCTTTCCGTCGCCGGCCTTGCCGCCGCCCGCGGTCTTCGTGTCGCCCGTCGGGCCCCCCTTCACCTCGAAGCCCGTCGCGGCCGGATTCTTCTGGGACGTGTAGGCGTACCACCCCAGTCCGCCGAGCCCTGCGGCGGCGACCACGGTGTAGATCAACTTGACGTTCATGAGGAGTCCGGAGCGAATCGCTCCAACATAGCACGACCCCACGCGGGTTCCACGAGACCGGACGTTACACTTTAGGGTTCTCCCGGCACTTCTCCACAGCGAGCCCCCATGCACCCAGCCGTTGCCCGCGACCCGGTCCGCGCCCTCGCCGCCTCTCGGATCCGAGAGGTCGCCAACGCGGCCATGGGCGCGCCGGACGTGCTGGCGTTCTGGTTCGGGGAGCCCGACCGGCCGACGCCGTCGTTCATCGTCGACGCCGGCAAGCGGGCCCTCGATGCCGGGGAGACCTTCTACCTGCCCAACCTCGGCCTGCCCGACCTGCGCGACGCGATCGCAGGCTATGCCAGCCGTCTGCACGCCGGTTCGGGCCCGGCGATCGGCGCCGACCGCGTCGCCGTCACCAGCTCCGGCGTGACCGCGCTGATGCTCGCCGCCCAGGCCCTGGTGTCCCCCGGCGACCGGGTGGTGGCCGTCGTCCCGCTGTGGCCGAACCTCACGGCGATCGCCGGCGTGCTCGGCGCGCGCGTCGAGACGGTGGCCCTGACGATCGACCCGCGCGGACGGTGGACGCTCGACGTCGATCGGCTGCTCGCCGCGCTGACGCCGGACACCCGGATGCTGATGGTCAACTCGCCGGGCAACCCGACCGGATGGGTGATGCCGGCCGATGCCATGCGCTCGGTCCGGGCGCACTGCCGGCGCCACGGCATCTGGATCCTGTCGGACGAGGCCTACGAGCGTCTCGTCTTCGACGGCTCGGACTGCGCGCCCTCGTTCCTCGACGGCGCCGACCCCGAGGAGCGGCTGGTCGTCGCCAACACCTTCTCCAAGACCTGGCAGATGACGGGCTGGCGGCTGGGCTGGCTGGTGCTGCCCGCGGCACTGGCTCCGGACGTCGAGAAGCTGGTGGAGTTCAACACCTCGTGCGCGCCGGGCTTCGTGCAGCGCGCCGGCCTCGCCGCAGTGCAGGACGGCGAGCCGGCGGCCCGGGCCTTCCAGGCCTACGTGCGGGAGGGCGCCGCGACGCTGACCGGCGCGCTGGCGCAGGTCCCCCGCGTGCACCCGGTGACGCCGGACGGCGCGATGTACGTGCTGCTGCGCGTCGACGGCGAGCCGGACAGCCTGGAACTGGCCAAGGCGCTGGTCCGCGAGGCACGGCTCGGACTGGCGCCGGGCGTGGCGTTCGGCGACGGCGGCGAAGGCTACCTGCGCTGGTGCGTCGCCCGGCCGGCGGCGACGCTGCAGGACGGGGTCGACCGGCTGGCCCGATTCCTGGCGACCCGCTGAGCGACGCGCGGGAACGCGACGCACGGGAGCGCTGCTGGCATCGCGGCCGCGAGCCCCGATCCGCCGCCCGCTGCGATCGCCCGCAGGGTCAGCGTCGCGCCTCGCGCAGGGCTTCGTTGGCCAGCCGATCGGCCAGCTCGTTGAGGGTGTCGCCGTTGTGGCCGCGCACCCAGCGGACACTGACCCGACGGACGTCGGCGACCGCGAACAGGCGTCGCCAGAGGTCCTGGTTGGCGACCGGCTCGTTCTTGGAGTTGCGCCAGTTGCGGCGCTCCCAGCCGGCGCGCCATTCGCTGAGCCCCTTGAGGACGTACTGGCTGTCCGACACCAGTTCCACCGAGGCCCCTTCGGGGACCCGTGCGAGGCCTTCGATGGCGGCCACGATCTCGGCGATCTGATTGGTGCCGTGCCCGATGAACCCCTTCGCATGCTCGGCGTCGCGCCCCTCGGGGCCGAGGATCACCGCGCCCCAGGCGGCGGGCCCGGGATTGCTGGGCGCGCAGGCACCGTCGGTGTAGGCGACCCAGCGGGACGGATCGGAAGCGGCAGGCACGGCGGGCATCGGGCTCTCGGTGATCAGGCGGTTGGCGAGCCCACCCGGAGGAAGCCGACCGATCCGGACGGGTCTTGCCCGGGCGGGCGGCGTGCATTGTAATCGGACGGCACACCTCCACCCGCGGGGGCCGCCATGCTCGAGACACAGGTCGTCAGATACCTCACCTCGCTGCGTGCACGCAGCCCGCTGCCGGTCACGGTCGCGCTCTGGGACGGCACGGAAGTCCCGCTCGGCGCAGGCCGCAAGGTCGCCATCCGACTGAAGTCCAGCCGCGCGGCACGGTACCTGCTCAAGCCCACGCTCGATGCGCTCGGCGAAGGCTATGTCGAGGGTCACATCGACGTCGACGGGCGCATCACCGACATCGTCGAGATCGCGGCGGCGCTCGCACGCGACGCCGACGATCACCGTGGCCGCGGTCGCCATCCCGTCGACTGGATGGCACGTCACACCCGCCGCTCGGACCGGGCCGCGATCGAGTACCACTACGACGTGTCCAACGCGTTCTACGCGCGCTTCCTCGACCCGCGGATGGTCTACTCGTGCGCGTACTTCGACCGGCCCGATCGCGACCTCGCATCGGCGCAGATCGCGAAGCTCGACCATGTCTGCCGCAAGCTCGCGCTCGAACCCGGGCAGACGCTGCTCGACATCGGCTGCGGCTGGGGGGCGATGGCGCTCCACGCGGCGGCGCACTACGGGGTCAGCGTGCTCGGCATCACGCTCTCGCGGAACCAGCTCGAACTCGCCTCCGAGCGCGTCCGCGAGGCGGGACTCGCCGACCGCATCGAGATCCGGCTGCAGGACTACCGCGACGTGCCGGGCGAGCGCGTGTTCGACCGCATCGCGTCGATCGGCATGTTCGAGCACGTCGGACTGAAGCATCTCGGCCCGTACTTCTCGACCGTGCACCGGCTGCTCAAGCCCGGCGGTGTGGCGCTGAACCACGGCATCACCTCGAGCGACCCCGACAGTCGCTCGGTCGGGCTGGGCGCGGGCGACTTCATCGAACGCTACGTCTTCCCGGACGGCGAGGTGCCGCACGTGTCGCTGGCGATCCGCGAACTGTCGGCCGCCGGCCTGGAGCTCGTCGATGCCGAGTCGCTGCGGCGCCACTACGCCCTGACGCTCGGCCACTGGTCCGATGCGTTCGAACGCGACATCGAGGCGTTCGAGGCGCTGGCCGGCGCGCAGCGCGCGCGGATCTGGCGGGTCTACCTGGCCGGCTGCGCGCATGCCTTCGCACGCGGGTGGATCAACGTCCACCAGCTGCTCGCGATCCGGAGCGACGACGGCGCGAGTCCCCTGCCGCTGACGCGCGACTACATGTACGGGCCGCGCCGCGCGCACGGGCCAGCGGAGCGCTAGCCCTTCCGAGACGACAGGATGGAGCGCCGCAGGGGTGCAGGGGTGCAGCGCGCGGCGGCGTCTCGGGTCCGCGGGCCGTTCAGCCCGCGCCTTCGTCGTCCAGCCGGTTGCGCTGCGGACTCGCGACCGCGATGGCGCGGGCGGGCGAGCGCCGCTTCCACGCCGGCCCGATCATCCGCATCGCACGGACACGCTTGATCGCCGACACCATGTAGACCGCGCCGCAGATCGGCCACCAGCGGTCGCCGGCGCGCTCCATGAACCGCGTGCGGTCGAGCCAGAGCTGGGTGCGGCACGGCGGCCGCCAGCAGCCGTAGCGCGCCCGATCGGTCTCGAAGCTGAGCAGCTTGCACCAGTCGCGCAGGCGCGGCACGCCGAGGAAATGCCCCTCGCGCGGCAGGAAGGGCGGCAGCACGCCGCGCAGCAGCCATTGCCGCGCGCCCCACAGGCTGCCGGGATTGAAGCCGGACACGATCAGCCGCCCCTCGGGCCGGAGCACGCGGTCGGCCTCGCGCAGCACCTGGTGCGGGTCCTGCGCGAACTCGAGAACGTGGGGCAGGACGATCAGGTCGAGCGACTGCGTGTCGAACGGCAGTTCCTCGAAGTGTTCGACGCGAACGCGCGGCCCCTCGTGCGCGGGCAACGGATCGGCCTCCCGCAGCGCATGCACGCGATGCGGCATGCGGTTGGCACGCAGCGCGTCGAGCCGCGGCTCGCCGCACTGCACCGCGTGGTAGCCGAAGACGTCGCCGACCGCCTCGTCGAAGTGGGCCTGCTCCCAGTCCAGCACGTAGCGGCCCGGGGGTGAGGCCAGCCAGTGATGCCAGTCGCCCGGGTCGCCGGGCGGCGGGGGGTCGACGGCCCCGGGGTGGAGGCCGGAGGGGCCGGCCCGCGGGGACGGATCGGCTGCGGACCGGTCGGCGCGCGACGCTTCGACGGCCGCATCGGCGCGGTCCGGCTCGGGCGCGTCGGAAATCGGGTCGGAACGCGGGTCGGGGCGCCCGGCCCCGGCGTCGGAGGCCCCGGCGGCGCCGAACCGCTCAGGGTCGCCGTCTTCGCCGGGCGGGATCCGGCGGGCGCCCCCGGACATCGCCGCGATGACCGCCGCCGGCGCTCGGACCGGCCGGTGTCGTGCGCCCTGCGCGCGTATGATCGAAGCTTCGTCCCGCACGTCGTCCGTCCCCGTCGCGGGGCGGCATCCACCCCGATGAACCCTCCCGCCACGGCCGGCGTCCCGCACGCCTCGGTGCCGCCCCATCCCGCCATCGTGCCGGTGCCGGCATTCGCCGACAACTATATCTGGCTGCTGAGCGATCGCGAGCGGCGCCGTGCGGCCGTCGTCGACCCGGGCGACGCGGCGCCCGTGCTGGCGGCGCTCGCCTCGGCCGGCCTGACGCTGGCGGCCGTGCTGGTCACGCACCATCATGCCGACCACGTCGGCGGCCTGCCCGAACTGCGCGCCGCGTTCCCGGATGCGGTGGTCCACGGCCCCGCCGCCTCGCGGGTCGAGGGCATCGACCGCCGCTGGCGAGCCGGCGACGCCTTCGGGCTCGAGGGGTTCGACGCCCGTTTCGACGTGATCGAGATTCCCGGCCATACGCTCGACCACATCGCCTTCTTCGCACGGCGGATCGGCGACGACGATCTGCGCCCGGTGCTGTTCTGCGGCGACACGCTGTTCGCCGGGGGCTGCGGGCGGGTCTTCGAAGGCACGGCGGCGCAGATGACCGCCTCGCTCGGCCGGCTCGCGGCACTCCCCCACGACACGCTGGTCTACTGCGCGCACGAATACACCACCTCCAACCTGCGCTTCGCCCTCGCGGTGGAGCCCGACAACGCGGCGCTGTCCGAACGGGTGCGCCAGACCGCCGAACTGCGCGCCGCGGGCACGCCGACCGTGCCGTCGACGCTGGCCCTCGAACGTGCCACCAACCCCTTCCTGCGAACCGACGCCGACGACGTGCGGCGCGCGGCCCAGACACGGCTCGGGCATGCGCCGGCCGATCCGGTCGAGGTGTTCGCGGCCGTCCGGGCCTGGAAGGACGGCTTTCGCTGAGGCCTGGCCGCCCGGGCGCCGGAGCGGGTGTCGCCGGCGAGCCGCCCGCCACCCCCGCGGGCCGGGCGACCCTTGACCACCCCCGCCGCGGCACGTACGATGCAATGTTGGCGCGATAGGCCTGCAAAAACAGGCACTTAGGAGAACCCCCTGATGTCCGACTCGAACGGCGCGGCGCGCGCCATCCTGCGCACCGTGCTGTTCGGCGGACTCGCGGCGCTCGCAGGCTGTGCCGGTGTCGGACAGATCCAGCCGGACGGCGCTCCGGTCTCGCGGGCACAGCCGCGCGAGACGGCGCCGGCCGCAGCGCCCGCCGTCCGCCCCGACGTCGCGCCGGGCCCGGCGGCGACACAGCCGCCCGTCGTCGTGGCGCCGGTGGCACCGGTCACCCCTGCCGTCGTCGCGACGCCCGCCCTGCCCGCCGCGCAGCCGCCCGCCGCCGCCACGCCCTCGCCGGCCGTGGTCGTCGCACCGGCGCGTCCGATCGATCCGCATCGCGACCTGTGGGCGCGGATGAGGGCCGGGTTCGCGATGCCCGAGCTCGACACGCCGCTGGTCGCCGAGAAGGAACGCTTCTATCTGCAGCGGCCCGAAGCGCTGCAGCGGATGTTCGGTCGTGGCAGCCGCTACCTGCACTACATCGTCGAGGAGGTCGAGCGTCGCGGCATGCCGGCCGAGCTCGCGCTGCTGCCGTTCGTGGAGAGCGCGATGAATCCGGTCGCGCTGTCCTCGGCTCAGGCCGCGGGCCTGTGGCAGTTCATCCCGTCCACCGGCAAGCAGTACGAGCTGTCGCAGAACTGGTGGGTCGACAACCGTCGCGACGTGGTGCAGTCCACGCGCGCCGCGCTCGACTACCTGCAGAAGATCTACGAGATGCACGACCGCGACTGGTTCCTCGCGCTCGCCTCGTACAACTGGGGCGAGAACGCCGTCGCGCGGGCGGTCAAGAGCAATCGCGCCCGGGGCAAGCCCACCGACTACCTCAGCCTGTCGATGCCGGCCGAGACGCGCAACTACGTCCCGAAGCTGATCGCGCTGAAGAACATCATCCTGCGCGCCGACGAGCTCGGACTCGCGCTGCCCGAGATCCCCAACCGGCCCTATTTCGCAACGATCGAGAAGACGCGGCCGATCGACCTGAAGCTCGCCGCGCAGTTCGCCGGCATGAGCGTCGACGAGTTCGTCGCGCTGAACCCGGCCCACAACCGTCCGGTCATCGCCGCCAGCCAGAACAACGAGATCAAGCTGCCCTTCGACCGCGTCGACAACTTCGTGCGCGCCGTCGAGAAGCACGACCGGGAGAACAAGACGCTGGCGTCCTGGCAGCCGTACACGCTCAAGCCCGGCGAGTCGCTCGACGAGGTCGCGCGGCGCGGCAACATCAGCGCCGCCGAGCTGCTCCGGGCGAACGGCCTTTCCCCCCGCCGCAAGCTGCTGCCGGGCACCCAGGTCATCGCGCCGCAGGGTTCGGTCAAGGACGAGCGGCTGGTGGAGTCGTTCGAGGGCCCGAAGGTCTACGAACAGGTCACCGTGCCGGCGGTCTATCACCGCGTCACCAAGCGCGACACGGTCGCCTCGGTCGCGGCGAACTACGGCATCGGCGTGTCCCAGCTGCGCGCCTGGAACGGTGGCGTGAAGAAGGTGTCCCCGGGCGCGAGCCTGCTCGTGCGCCCGGCGTCGACGCAGACGCTGCTGACCACGGCGGACGGCGCGCGGCAGGTGATCGCACGGGCCGCTGCTCCGGTGGTTCGCGACGCGCCGCCGGTGTCGAAGGCCGCGGCCGCTCCTGTCGCTGCGGCCGCCTCCAAGTCGAAGGCGAAGGGCGCCGCCCGTGCGCCGACGAAGGTCGCCCGCGGCGCTCCGGCACGCAAGGCGGCGCCGACCGCGAGCAGCGCGCCGGCGTCGGTCCGTGCGGTCTACAAGGCGCCTCCGCGCCCGCCCGCTGTCTCGCGGACCAAGGTCGCGCCCAAGCCGGATCCGAAGCGCCCGCGCACCTGAGCCGACACGCCCCGGGCGCGATCGGCGCCGACGGGGATCAGTGCGACGCGGCGGCCAGCAGCGTCCGGGTGTAGTCGGCCTTCGGCGAGTCGAACAGGGCGAGCGTCTCGCCCGCCTCGACGACGTGCCCGTCCTTCATCACCAGCACCCGGTGCGCCATCGCGCGGATGACGGCCAGGTCGTGCGTGATGAACAGGTAGCTCAGACCGTACTTTCGCTGCAGTCCGACGAGCAGCTCCAGCACCTGCTGCTGCACCGACACGTCGAGCGCCGAGGTCGGCTCGTCGAGCAGCATCAGCGACGGCTGCAGGATCGCGGCCCGCGCGATCGCGATGCGCTGGCGCTGCCCACCCGAGAACTCGTGCGGGTAGCGCGACAGGGCCGAGGCGTCGAGCCCCACCTCGCCGAGCATGGCGACGATCGCATCGCGACGCATGCGCGCATCGAGCTCCGGCCGATGCAGCGCGACCCCCTCCCCGACGATCTGCTCGATCGTCATCCGAGGCGACAGCGAGTTGTACGGGTCCTGGAAGACCACCTGCATCCGGCGTCGCAGCGGCCTGAGCGCCGACTGCGTGCGCGTGTCGAGACGCTCGCCGTCGAAGCTGACGCTGCCGGAAGGCGTGCCCGAGGACAGCCTCAGCAGCGTCATCCCGAGGGTCGTCTTGCCCGAGCCCGACTCGCCGACGATGCCCACCGTCTCGCCGCGCCGCACGCTCAGATCGACGCCCGCCACCGCATCGAACGGCTTCTTCGCGAACCAGCCCGACTTGAACCAGAACCGGCATCCGACGCCCTCCCCGCGCATCAGCTCGGGTGCGTCGGCGGGCAGCGGCTCGATCGAGCGCCGCGGCCGGCTGTCGATCAGCTGCCGGGTATACGGGTCGCGCGGCGCGGCGAAGAGCTCGGCCGTCGGTGCGACCTCGAGCAGATGACCGCGGCGCATCACGCCGACCCGATCCGCGAAGCGGCGCACCAGCGGCAGGTCGTGGGTGATCAGCAGCACCGACATGCCCAGGCGGCGCTGCAGGTCGTCGAGCAGCTCGACGATCTGGCGCTGGATGGTGACGTCCAGGGCGGTGGTCGGCTCGTCGGCGACGAGCAGCGAGGGGCTGCAGGCGAGCGCCATCGCGATCATCGCGCGCTGACGCTGACCGCCCGACAGCTCGTGGGGATAGCTGTCGACGCGTCGTCCGGGCTCCGGGATGCCGGTGAGCTCGAGCAGCTCGATCGCGCGCGCGCGGGCCGCCGCGCGCGACATGCCTTCGTGCAGCACCAGCGTCTCGCCGATCTGGTCGCCCACGGCGTAGAGCGGGTTCAGCGCGGTCATCGGCTCCTGGAAGATCATCGCGATCTCCTTGCCGCGCACGCCGCGCATCTCGCGCTCGGACAGCGCGCCGAGCTCGCGTCCGCCGAGCCGGACGCGGCCGCCGACCCGCGCGTCGCCGGCGATGCGCAGCATCGCGAGGGCCGACACGGTCTTGCCCGAACCGGACTCGCCGACCAGCGCGAACTTCTCGCCACGGCCGATGGTGAACGAGACGCCGTCGACGGCGCGCACCGGGCCGTTCGGCCCGTCGAACTCGACGGTCAGCCCGTCGACCTCGAGCAGCGGCGTCGCGACGCGGGGCGCCTCGTTCCGGGGCAGCGCGCTCATCGTCTCAGCCCCGCCGCGTGTCGAGGGCGGTGCGCAGGGCCTCGCCGATGAAGATCAGCAGCATCAGCGTCCCCACCAGCACGCCGAAGGTGGACAGCGTGATCCACCATGCGTCGAGGTTGGCCTTGCCCTGGGCGAGCAGTTCGCCCAGCGACGGCGTCGACGGCGGCACGCCCAGACCCAGGAAGTCGAGGCTGGTGAGCGCGAGGATCGCGCCGCTCATGCGGAACGGCAGGAACGCGATCACCGGCGTGAGACTGTTCGGGAGCACGTGGCGCCGGATGATCTGCCACGACGACAGGCCGAGCGCACGCGCGGCGGTCACGTACTCGAGGTTGCGGTTGCGCAGGAACTCGGCCCGCACGTAGTCGGACAGGCCCATCCAGCCGAACAGCGAGAGGATCACCAGCAGGATCAGCACGCCCGGCTCGAACAGCGAGGCGAAGATCAGCAGCAGGTAGAGCTCGGGCATGGAGCCCCAGATCTCCATGAAGCGCTGGAACGCCAGGTCGATCTTGCCGCCGAAGTAGCCCTGCACCGCGCCGGTGATCACGCCGATCACCACGCCGATCGCGGTCAGCGCGAGGCCGAAGAGGACCGACACCCGGAAACCGTAGATCAGCCGCGCGAGCACGTCCCGGCCGCGGTCGTCGGTGCCGAGCACGTTCACCGGAGACGGGGCCGCCGGGTTGGGGCTGGGCGAGAAGTAGTTGATCGTGTCGAAGCGGTACGGATTGAGCGGATAGATCGCCCAGTTGCCGGGCGCATCGAAGCGGCTGCGGATGAAGGGATCGAGGTAGTCGGTCTCGGTGCGGAAGTCGCCGCCGAAGGTCGTCTCCGGGTACGTGTTCCACAAGGGGACGTAGGTCGTGCCCTGGTAGCGCACGACGATCGGCCGGTCGTTGGAGAGCACCTCGGCGAACAGGCTGAGCACCACCAGCGTGACGAAGATCCACAGGCTCCACCAGCCCCGGCGGTCGGACCGGAAGCGGCGCCAGGCGCGCTGCGCGGGAGAGCGCGCCGTCGCCACCGACGGCGCATCGGCGGCCGGAGCGCCCACCGGCGGCGGCAGCGAGCCCGGAACCGGCACCGCGCTCACGAAGCGGCCTCGAACTTCACGCGCGGATCGACCCACACGTAGGCGAGGTCGGTGATCAGCTTGGTGAACAGGCCGATCAGGGTGAAGAGGAAGAGCGTGCCCATCACGACCGGATAGTCCCGCTTCATCACCGACTCGTACGACAGCAGGCCCAGGCCGTCGAGCGAGAACAGCGTCTCGATGAGCAGCGAGCCGGTGAAGAACGCACCGATGAAGGCCCCCGGGAAACCCGTGACCAGCGGGATCAGCGCGTTGCGGAAGACGTGCTTGTAGAGCACGGTTCGCTCGGAGAGCCCCTTGGCCCGCGCGGTCAGCACGTACTGGCGCCGGATCTCCTCGAGGAAGGTGTTCTTGGTCAGCATCGTCGTGACCGCGAAGCTGCCCACCACCATCGCGGTCACCGGCAGGGCGATGTGCCAGAGGTAGTCCATGACCTTGCCCATCGCCGACAGCTGCTCGAAGCCGTCGCTCGTGAGGCCGCGCAGCGGGAACAGCTGCCAGAACGAGCCGCCGCCGAACAGCACCAGCAGCACGACGCCGAGCACGAAGCTCGGGATGGCGTAGCCGGCGAGGATGGCGGTGGAGGTGACGAGGTCGAAGCGCGAGCCGTGTCGCACCGCCTTGGCGATGCCCAGCGGGATCGACACCAGGTACGAGATGAAGAAGGTCCAGAGTCCGAGGCTGATCGAGACCGGCAGCTTCTCCTTGACCAGTTCCCAGACGCTCTTGTGGTGGAAGTAGCTGGTGCCGAGGTCGAAGCGTGCGAAGCGCTTGAGCATCTCCCAGAACCGCACGTGCGCGGGCTGGTCGAAGCCGTAGAGCATGCGGATCTCCTCGAGCTTCGCCGGGTCGACGCCCTGCCGGCCGCGGTAGGTGTTGTCGCTCGAGGCCACCTCACCCGCCTGGCCGCGCCCGCGCATCTCCTGCAGCATCTGCTCGACCGGCCCGCCGGGCACGAACTGCATCACCGCGAAGGTGATCAGCAGGATGCCGAACAGCGTCGGGATCATCAGCAGCACGCGCTTGAGGATGTAGGCGAGCACCTCAGTCGCTCCCGCTGCCCGGCTTGCGCCACCAGGTCTTCAGCAGCCAGGGCGACGCGGCATAGAACTTCGGCATGGTCTGGGGATGGGCGAGCGTGTCGCGATAGGCGATGCGGTGCGTCGCCGAATAGAAGTGCGGCACGAGATACCAGCCGTGTCGCAGCACACGGTCGAGCGCCCGCGCGGCAGCGACCAGCTCGGCGCGGCTGTCGCTGGTGAGGAGCGCGCGGACCAGCGCATCGACCGCCGGGTCGCGCACGCCCATCGCGTTGTCCGAACCCTTCTCGTCGGCGGCGCCGCTGGAGAACCGCTCGGTCAGTTCGTTGCCCGGGGTCTGGCTGGCCGGGTACGACACGACGGTGACGTCGTAGTCGAACTCGTCGAGCCGCTTCTGGAACAGCACCGGGTCGGTCACCCGCAGGTTGGCCCGGATGCCGATCTTCTCGAGATTGCGGGCCCAGGGCACGGCGATGCGCTCGAGCGCCTTCGAGTAGGACAGCACCTCGAACTGGAAGGCCTCCCCCTTCGCGTTGCGCAGCATGCCGTCGTCGGCGACGGTCCAGCCCGCCTCGCGCAGCAGCCCGAGCGCGGTGCGCAGGTTGTCGCGCAGCGTCGCCGGCGGCTCGGTGTCGGGCGGCAGGGGCGCGTCGCCGAACACGGCGGGGTCGAGCTGCGCGCGCAGCGGCTCGAGCAGCGCCAGCTCGTCGGGCCCCGGCGGACCCTTCGCCTGCATCTCGCTGTTCGTGAAGTAGCTCGGGCTGCGGATGTACTGGCCATAGAAGACCTGCCGGTTCATCCACTCGAAGTCGAACGCCTGCGCGAGCGCGAGGCGCACGCGCCGGTCGGCGAACAGCGGGCGCCGCGTGTTCATCGCGAAGCCCTGGATGCCGGCGCCGTTGGCGTGGACGAACTCCTTCTTCACGATCTCGCCCGAGCGGTACTTCGGCCCGCCGTGGCCGCGCGCCCAGTTCTTCGCGGAGTTCTCGTTGATCCAATCGAACTGGCCCGCCTTGAACCCCTCGAGACGCGCGACTTCGTCCTTGAAGTACTTGTAGGTGACCTGCCCGAAGTTGAACATGCCGCGCCGGGTCGGCAGGGTTTCGGCCCAGTAGTCGGCCCGCCGCTTGTAGACGATGCTGCGGCCCCAGTCGGCGCGCTCGACGAGATAGGGGCCGCTGGCGATCGGGGGCTCCTGGACGATCTGGTCGAAGGGCTTGCCGCCGCCCCACTTGCGCGAGAACACCGGCAGGCCGCCGAGGATCATGTGCAGCTCGTGGTTGCGCTGCTTGAACTCGAAGCGCACGGTGCGCTCGTCGGGCGTGGTGACGCCGCGCACGTCGCCGTAGACGCTCTTGAAGCGCGGATGGGCGAGCTTGCCGGTCAGCGTGTCGAACGAGTGCTTGACGTCGGCGGCGAGCACCGGATCACCGTTCGAGAAGCGCGCCTTCGGATTGAGCCGGAACGTGATCGACAGGCCGTCCGGGGCGAAGCTCATGCTCTCCGCGAGCAGGCCGTAGACGGAGAACGGCTCGTCGTCGGCCTGTTCGGTCAGGGTGTCGAACATCAGCGCGTACACGCCGGCGGCGGTCACGCCCTTGAGGGTGAACGGGTTGAGCTTGTCGAAGGAGCCGAACCCGTCGAGCGTCAGGGCGCCGCCGCGCGGAGCCTTGGGATCGACGTAGTCGAAGTGGGTGAAGCCGGGCGGATACTTGGGCGTCGCCCCCCAGGCCATCCCGTGGACGAAGGCGCCGCGGGCCGCCAGGGCGGCGTCGGCGGCCGGCTTCGGTGCCGCTTCGACGGTTGCCGCCGCCGAAGCGGGCGACGGAGAGGCCGGCTGAGCGGCGGAAGACGGAGCGGCCGGCTGCGCGGCGGATGACGAAGGGGCCGGCTGCGCGGCGGAAGACGAAGGGGCCGGCTGCGCGGCCATGGGCGGCGCCGCGGCCGCCAGCAGCGCGCCGGCGAGGCTCCGGGCGACCCATCGTGAGACAATCCCCATCAGTCAAATTCTATCGGAGATTCCCGATGTTCCTGGCAGGCAAACGCATCCTGATCATGGGCTTGCTGTCCAACAGGTCGATCGCGTACGGCATCGCGCGTGCATGCCGGGCCCAGGGCGCGGAGCTCGCGTTCACCTACCAGACGGATCGGTTCAAGGACCGGGTGACCGACATGGCGGCCGACTTCGGCTCCGATCTCGTCTTTCCGTGCGACGTCGGCGAGGACGGCCAGATCGAGGCCCTGTTCGCCGCGCTCGGCGAGCGCTGGGACGGACTCGACGGCGTCGTCCACGCGATCGCCTTCGCGCCGCGCGAGGCGATCTCGGGCGATTTCTTCGAGGGCTTCTCGCGCGAATCGTTCCGTGTCGCGCACGACGTGTCGGCGTACAGCTTCGCGGCCGTCGCCCAGGCGGCGCGCCCGCTGATGAGCGGCCGCAACGGCGCGCTCCTCACGATGTCGTACCTCGGCGCGGTCCGCGCGGTGCCGCACTACAACGTCATGGGCATGGCGAAGGCCTCGCTCGAGGCGAGCGTCCGGTACATGGCCTACAGCCTCGGGCCGACGGGCACGCGCGTGAACGCGATCTCGGCCGGGCCGATCAAGACCCTCGCCGCCTCCGGCATCAAGGGCTTCTCGAAGCTGCTCGACTACGCCGAGCAGAACGCGCCGCTGCGCAAGAACGTCACGATCGACGAGGTGGGCAACGTCGCGGCCTTCCTGCTGTCGGACCTGTCGTCGGGCGTCACCGGCGAGATCACCTACGTCGACGCGGGCTTCTCGATCACCACCGGCATGCCGACGGCCGAGTAACGGTCGGCAAGGTCCAACCGGAGACGCCGATGCGCCGCACCGCCCTGCCCCGGCTCGCTGTCCTGTCGCTCGCGGTCGTGATCGCCGGCTGCGCCGGCCTGCGGCCCGATGCGCCCACCTGCCCGAGCGACGCCCAGATCGCCGACACCGTGCGCCGCTACGTCGCGCTCGAACCCGAGCCGAACCCGCCGGATTCGATGACGATGGCCGGCGCGGTCTGCGGCCGCGACAAGCTGGTGCGGGCACTCGTGCCGTCGCAGGGTCGCATCGTCGGCTACAAGGCCGGCCTGACCAACGCGGCGGTGCAGCGGCGATTCGGCTGGAACGCGCCGGTGCGCGGCACGCTGTTCGAGCGGATGATCCTCGCCGACGGCGCGGAGGTGCCGGCGAAGTTCGGCGCGCGCCCACTGTTCGAGGCCGATCTGGTGGTCGAGGTCGGCAGCAGCGCCATCCACGACGCGACGACGCCGCTGCAGGTGCTCGCCGCGCTGCGATCGATCCGTCCGTTCATCGAGCTCCCCGATCTCGTCGTCCAGGATCCGGCGAAGCTGGGCGGCATCGGCATCACCGCGATCAACGTCGGCGCGCGGCGGGGCGTGCTCGGTGCCCCGATCGCCGCGACCGCGGATCCGAAGCTGGCCGACGCGCTGCGCGACATGACCGTGAGGCTGGTCGACGGCACCGGCAAGGCGCTGGACACCGGCCGGGGCACCGCGATCCTCGAGCACCCGCTCAATGCCGTCATCTGGCTCGCCCAGGACCTGAAGCAGGCGGGCATCGTGCTCCAGCCCGGCGATCTGCTGTCGCTCGGCTCGTTCTCGCGGCTGCTGCCGCCGCAGCCGGGCATGACGGTGCGGGCGGTCTACGAGGGGCTGCCGGGGACACCGTCGGTCTCGGTGCGCTTCCGCTAGACGCTGCGAACAAGCCTACTGCGCGTCCCGATCCGGCGCCTGCGGTGCTCGCCGTACATCCGTACGGCTGCGCGCCTCGACACCGGCTCGGGCCTGCTCGCTACGGCTTCTTCGCAGCGTCTGACGCTCCATACCCCGCGCGGCGCGGGTCTCAGGACGGGCCGTCGGCGCCGGCCGCCGTCGACGGCACCATTCCGGGCATCGACCTCGCTCGCCGCTCCAGCCACCAGCCCGCCTGCGGCGGCACCAGCCCGAACGGATCGACGCCGAGCTTGTCCGCGGCGTCCATCGCCCAGTTCGGGTTCCAGAGCATCTCGCGAGCCAGTGCGATCAGATCGGCGTCGCCGTCGCGCAGCACCCGCTCGGCCTGCGCGGCATGCACGATCAGCCCGACCGCCATCGCCCGCACGCCCGCCTCGCGCTGGATCGCGCGGGCGAACGGGACCTGGTAGCCGTAGCCGATCGGCGCGCTCGAGACCGGCTTCGGCGTGATGCCGCCGGCACTGCAGTCGATCACGTCGACGCCGAGCGCGCCCAGGCGCCTCGCCAGCGCGACGCTGTCGGCGGGTGCCCAGCCGGCGTCGTCGTCGACCGACAGGCGCACGAACAGCGGCTTGCCGGCAGGCCACGCGGCGCGCACGCATTCGGCGACCTCGAGCGCGAAGCGCATCCGCTTCTCGGGCGTGCCGCCGTAGGCGTCCTCCCGACGGTTGGCCTGCGGCGACAGGAACTCGTGGAGCAGGAATCCGTGCGCACCGTGGATCTCGACGACGTCGAAGCCGGCCGCATCGGCGCGGGCCGCGGCGCGACCCCAGGCCTCGACCACGTCGCGGATCTCGGCGACCGTGAGCGCCCGCGGCACGGGGGACTCGGCGTCGGCGGCGAGCGCGCTCGGGGCGACGAGCTCCCAGTCGTCCCAGTCGGGGACGGCGTCGGTGCGAACCAGGGCCCGGCCGCCCTCCCACGGACGCGCGACCCGCGCCTTGCGGCCCGAGTGGCCGAGCTGAATGCCGCAGGCCGCGCCGCAGCCGTGCACCAGGTCGACGATCCGTGCCAGGCCCGGGACGAACGCGTCGTCCCACAGGCCGAGATCGCCGACGGTGCCGCAGCCGCGCCGTTCGATCTTCGTCGACTCGACCATCACCAGGCCGGCGCCGCCGGCCGCGAAGCGCCCGGCGTTCATCAGGTGCCAGTCGTTCGGATGCCCGTCGACGGCGGCGTACTGGTGCATCGGCGCGACGACGATGCGGTTCTTCAGGGTCAGCCCGCGCAGCGCGAGGGGCGTGAACAGCAGCGGGGCGTTCATCGTGGGCTCCGGGTGGGGTCGTCGAGCAGCGACCGGACGAGGGTGCGGACGGCGTCACGCTCGCGCTCGGGCGCGAAGCGCGGTGCGATCGCCGCGCAGCGCGCACGCAGATCGTCCAGGAAGGCCGGCCGGTCCCGGCAGCGCTCGATCAGCTCGGCGAGCGCGGCATCGTCACCGACCGGGAACACGCCGGGGTAGTCGTCGCCGAGCAGGCCGAGCGAGCCGGGGATGCTCGAGACCAGCACCGGCACGCCGCTGGTGACCGCCTCGATCAGCACGTTGGCACCGCCTTCCATCACCGAGGGCAGCAGGAGCACGCGGCCCCGGGCGATCAGGCGTCGCGCCGCGGCATGAGGCAGCGCGCCGCGACGCTCGATCCGCGGGTCGGCGGCGGCAGCGGCCGCGAACGCCTCGCCGCAGCCCGGCTCCGACACGCCGCCCACCTGCACCAGGCGCAGCGCCGGGTCGGGCAGGCGGGCCAGCGCGCGCGCGGCGGTCAGCGGGTCCTTCTCGGAGCGAAGGTGGCCGACCAGGAGCAGGTCGACGGTGCGACGACGCGGGGGCAGCGGGCGCCTCGCCGGTGCCGACTGCTCGATCACCACGGTCCGCGGCCGGACCTCGGCGGGCAGCGCCTCGGGACCGCGCGCCTGCAGGCAGACGAGCCGGTCGGCGAGCCCGAGCGATCGCTGCGCGAGCCGATCGTGTCCGATGTCGCGGTACAGGTCGGTGCCGGTCATCACCAGGACGATCGGGAGTCCGGCCTCGGCGGCCCGAGCGATCGAATCCGCCGAGCGGCGCGCGTGCAGTGCGACGACGACGTCGGGGCGGACCCGCGGATCGCCGGCGAAGCCGTCACCGGGGGCCCAGTCGCTGCGGATCTCGACCCGATGGCCGGCGCGCAGGAACGCGGACCAGCGACGCGCGGTCTGCCAGTTGCCGTTGTTGGCAGCCGCCAGCGCCGGTGAGATGATCGCGACCCTGGGATTTCGCGGCACGGGATTCGGTGGCCTTTGTGGGCCGTCGGCCGACGCCGCGGCAACGCGACGACGATACGACGATGCGACGGACGATGACGACACGGGAGCGGATGGGTTGAGGCGGGCAGGACGGGACGAGCTGGCGCGCGCGCTGCTCGACACCCGGGATTCTACGCGGCGCCTCCTCGAGACCCTGCTGCCCGAGCAGCGGACGGTTCCGATGCTGCCGATCCTGAACCCGCCCGTCTGGGAGTACGGCCATGTCGGCTGGTTCCAGGAGCGGTGGTGCCTGCGCCACGCCGGACCGGGCCGGCAGGACCGCGCTTCCCGGCTGGAGTCGGCCGACCTGTGGTTCGACTCATCGAGCATCCCCCACGAGGCGCGCTGGACCCTCGATCTGCCCCGGCTCGACACGCTGAATGCGTGGATGGACGACGTCCTGCAGGCGAGCGTGGCGCGCCTGCACGACGAAGACGGCGACGACGCCGGCCTGTATTTCCACCGGCTCGCCCTCTTCCACGAACAGTTCCACGTCGAGGCGCTGATCACCGCCCGCCAGGCGATCGGCCTGCCGCAGCCCGGCGCTGCGTACGACCCGCCGGCGGCGATGACGCTCGGCGCCGACGTGCGCGTCGCCGGGGGCGAGGTCATGATGGGCACGGCACCCGGGACGGGATTCGCGTTCGACAACGAGCAGGACGCGCATCCGGTCCGGGTCGCGCCGTTCGAGATCTCGATGCAGCCGGTCACCAACGCCGAGTTCCTGCAGTTCGTCGAGGACGGTGGCTATCACCGGGCGCGGCTGTGGTCGGCGCCCGCCTTCGCGCGGCTGTCCGCGACGGGACGCGTCGCGCCGGCCCACTGGCGGCGTGTCGGCGAACGCTGGCAGATGCGCTGGTTCGACCGCTGGGTGCCGCTCGAGCCCTTCGCGCCGGTGGTCCACGTCGACGCGTTCGAAGCCGAGGCCTGGTGCACCTGGGCGGGTCGCCGACTCCCGGCGGAAGCCGAGTGGGAGCTGGCCGCATCCACCCTGGAGGGGCTGGAATGGGGCGACGCGGTGTGGGAATGGACCGCCACGCCGTTCATGCCCTACCCCGGCTTCCAGGCGGGCCCGTACCGCGACTACTCGCAGCCGTGGTTCGGGTCGCACCGGGTCGTGCGAGGCGGTTCGCTCGCCACCCCGCGCGGCCTCCTGGATGCGCGGCTGCGCAACTTCTACCGCCCCGAACGCGGCGACGTCTTCGTCGGCTTCCGCAGCTGCGCCCCGCGCTGAGGGCGCGCGCCGCGCCCCCGGCGGTCCGCCCGGCGCGCGGGAGGCGCGACGGTACACTCGGTGCATGCACACCGACCTGCCCTCCGGCATCCGCATCGAGTACGAGACCGCGGGCCCCGCCGACGGACCGCCCGTCGTGCTGATCATGGGCCTGGGCATGCAGCTGCTGGCCTGGCCACCCGGACTGGTGGACGGCCTGGTCGCCCGAGGGTTCCGCGTCGTCCGCTTCGACAACCGCGACATCGGCCTGTCGACGCGCGTGCCGGGCACGCGTCCCATCGACATGCGCAAGGCGGCGGTCAAGGCGATGCTGCGCCTGCCGGTGCAACCGCCCTACCGGCTCGAGGACATGGCCGCCGACACGGTCGGCCTGATGGATGCGCTCGACATCACGCGCGCGCACGTCGTGGGCGTCTCGATGGGCGGGATGATCGCCCAGGTGCTGGCCGCGGGCTGGCCGCAGCGGGTGCGCTCGCTGTGCTCGGTGATGTCCTCGAGCGGCGCCCTGCGCTTCAACTTCCACTTCACGCCCGCCACCCGTGCGCTGCTGTCGCCGCCGCCGCGCGACGCGGACGAGGCCGCCCTCCTCGATCACATGGAGCGGGTCTGGATGCTGATCGGCAGTCCCGGACTGCAGCCGCCGCGCGAGGCCCTGCGGGCCCGGCTGACGGCGGCGATGCGTCGCGCCTACAACCCGGCCGGCGGGGCGCGCCAGATGCTCGCCCTCATGGCCAGTGGCGATCGCCGCAAGCTGCTGCGACGGATCACCGCGCCGACCCTGGTCGTGCACGGCGGGGCCGACCCGCTGGTGCCGATCGGCGCCGGCCGGGATACCGCGGCGAACGTGCCGGGCGCCGTGTTCCGGCCCGTCCCGGGGATGGGCCACGACCTGCCCGAAGCCCTGCTGCCGATGCTGGTCGGCCTGATCGCCGACCACTGCGAGCAGGCGGGCTGAGCCGACCCGCCCCGCTCAGGACGGGCGGGACGCCGGCACCGCGTGCACCAGCGCGAACCAGCCGCGCGCATCGATCCAGCGCTGCGTCGTCGACCAGCCCGCGTCGGCGAGGAGCGAGCCGAACGACCCGGGCGTGTACTTGTAGGAGTTCTCGGTGTGGATGCGCTCGCCCGCGACGAAGGCGCGCTCGCCGCCCGGCCAGCGCACGACGCACGCACGGCGTGCCTCGACGTGCATCTCGATGCGCGAGGCCGCCTCGTCGAGGCGCGCGACGTGCGACCAGTCGGCGACGTCGAAGTCCGAACCGATCAGCGTGTTCACGTGCCTGAGCACGTTGAGGTTGAACGCCGCCGTGACGCCGAGCGGATCGTCGTAGGCGGGGACCACGACCGATGCGGGCTTGGCGAGATCGACGCCGATCAGCAGCCCGCCGTCCGGGCCGGCCTGCGCGCGCAGCCGTTCGAGGAAGGCGCGCGCATCGGCCGGGGCGAAGTTGCCGATGCTCGAGCCGGGATAGAAGAACGTGCGGCGGGTCGCGCGGACGGCCTCCGGCAGCCACAGCGCCTCGGCGAAATCGGTGCCGACCCCGACGGTGTCGAGCGCCGGATACTGGCGCTGCAGCGCGTCGAGCGCCTGCGAGACGAAGGCGCTGGAGATGTCGACGGCGACGTACTGGGCCGGGGCCAGCACGTCGAGCATCGACGCCGCCTTGCGGCAGTCGCCCGCACCGAGGTCGATCAGCGTGGTGCCGCGGCCGACGCACGCGGCGATGGCCTCTCGGTGGGCGGCGAGGATCCCGGCCTCGGTGCGCGTCGGGTAGTACTCGGGGAGCTCGGTGATCGCAGTGAACAGCGCCGAGCCGAGGCGGTCGTAGAAGTACTTCGGAGGGATCGACGCCCTCGGTTCGAGCAGCGTACGGCCGAGTTCGGCGCGCGCGTCGTCGCGCGTGCCGGCGACATGGTCGAAGAAGCGGGGCCGGGGCGCGGAGGAATCGGTCTGCATGGGCGGGCGCCTGGGTCGCGGTGTCCGGCCGGGGCGGCCGGACGTCGCGAAGGGTCTTGGGAGGCCCCGTATCATAGGGGGCCTGCTGCGGCGCACGATGCCGCGACGAGCCCGATGCGACCGACCAGAACCACCGATTCGCGTATCGGAGCGCCCCGATGAACGACGCCGTCCTTCCCGCCGAGGGGCCGCGGGCGCATGCCGAGGGCGGGCCCGGGGGCGCCGCCGCACCTGGCGCACCGCCGCCGCCCACGCTCGAGGTGATCGACCTCCACAAGCGCTTCGGCCCGGAGCGCGAGGTCCTCGCCGGCATCGGACTGACGCTGCACCCCGGCGAGCGCGTGGCGCTGCTCGGCGAGTCCGGTGTCGGCAAGTCGACGCTGCTCAATCTCGTGGCCGGCCTCGAGCGGCCGGACTCGGGCACGATCCGCCTCGCCGGACATCCGATCCATGCGATGGACGAGGAGGCCGCCGCGAGGGTGCGGGCCCGCGAGATCGGCTTCGTGTTCCAGGCCTTCCACCTGCTGCCGCACCTGCGGCTGTGGCAGAACGTCGCGATCCCACTGCTGCTCGCCGGCGTTCCGGCCGCCGAGGCGCGACCGCGCGCCGAGGCGATGCTCGAGCGCGTCGGCCTGGGCGATCGCTGCCGCTCGATGCCGCGCGAACTGTCCGGCGGCGAGCAGCAGCGCGTGGCCCTCGCCCGAGCCCTGGTGCATCGGCCGCGACTGATCCTCGCCGACGAACCGACCGGCAACCTCGACCCACGGACCGGCGGGGCCGCGCTCGCGCTGATCGACGAGCAGGTACGGGCGCACGGTGCGGCGCTGCTGATGGTCACCCATTCGCTGCAGGCCGCGGCGATCGCCGAGCGCCGGCTCAGGCTGACGCCCGCCGGTCTGGAGACGGCGTCGTGAGCGGCGCGCGCCCGGACCGGATCCGGATGGCGCGGCGCCGCGCCGGCGGCCGGGCGACCCGGTGAGCCGCTTCCTGCCGGACGCGACGACGCTGCGCTGGTGGCTGTGGCTGGCTGCCGGTCAGTGGCGCGCGGCGCCGGGCCGCGCCGCCACGTCGGTCCTCGCGGTCGCCATCGGCGTGGCGCTCGCGCTGGCGATCCACCTGGTGAACGCGTCGGCGCTCGAGGAATTCAGGCAGGCGATCGCGACCGTCAACGGCGAGGCCCATGCGCAGGTCCGCGCCCGGGGCGAGTCGCTCGACGAGGCGACCTGGGCGCGCCTCGCGGATCCGCCGATCGAGGGGCTGGCCGCGGCGAGTCCGGTGATCGACACGGAGGTCGCGATCGCGGGCGTCGAGCGCGCGGGGGCGGTGCCGGCATCGGCCGTGCGCCCCCTGCCGCGCACGCTGCGGCTGGTGGCGCTCGATCCGTTCGCCGCGGCCGGCGTCACCGTCGCGCTGCTGCCTCAGCCCGCCGAAGGGGGGGCGGGCGGCAGCGGTTCGGCGCTGTTCGATCCCGACGCGGTGTTCCTGTCGCAGGCCGCGCTCGAGGCCCTGGGCCTGGCCCCGGGCGAGACGCTCGTGCTGCGCGTGGGCCTCGGCACGGTGCCCCTGCGGGTCGTGGGCACCGTGCCGGGAGCCGCCCCCGGGCAGCGCCTCGCGGTCATGGACCTGGGCAGCGCGCAGTGGCGGCTCGGGTGGCTCGGGCGGCTGTCGCGCATCGACCTGCGCCTCGCCGAAGGCGCGGACGGCGACGCCGTGCGGCGCGCGGTGTCGTCGCGGCTCGGGCCCGACGCGAGCTGGTCGACGCCGGATGCGGCCGAGCAGCGCATGTCGAACGTCTCGCGCGCCTACCGGGTGAACCTGAACGTGCTCGCGCTGGTCGCGCTGTTCACCGGCGCCTTCCTGGTGTTCGCGACGATGGCACTGTCGGTCGTGCGCCAGCAGGGCGAGCTCGCCCTGCTCGGGGTGCTCGGCGCGTCGCGCCGCGCGCGGCTGGGCGCGGTCCTCGCGCAGGGCGCCGTGCTCGGCGCGGCCGGCGCGCTGCTCGGCACGCTCGCCGGCGTCGGGCTCGCGGCCGCGCTCCTCGCCGCGGTCGGCGGCGACCTGGGCGGGGGCTACTTCAGCGGGTCGCGACCCCGGCTCGCCCTGCCGCCGGCGGCGCTCGCCGGCTTCGCCGCCCTCGGCCTGGCGGTCGGCGTGGTCGGCGCCCTGGCACCGGCGTGGGCGGCCTCGCGCATGGCACCGGCACGGGCACTGCGCAGCGGCAGCGCCGAGGACACGCTCGCCGGTCTCGCCCGCGGTCGCCTGGCGCTCGGGCTCGCGCTGGCCGGCGCGGCGCTGCTCGCGCTGCCGCCGCTCGGCGGACTGCCGATCCCGGCCTACGCGGCGATCGCGGCCTGGCTGGTGGCGGGCGTGGCCTGCGTGCCCCTGATCACGCAGACCCTCGGGCGGCTGCTCACCCGGATCGCCGACCGCAGGCTGTGGGGCCTGCCCGCCGCCTGGCTCGCGACCACCCGCATCGCGCAGTCGCCGGGCACGGTGGCGGCCGGGTTGGCGGGCGTCGTGGCGAGCTTCGCGCTGTCCTCGGCGATGGCGATCATGGTCAGCAGCTTTCGCGTGTCGGTCGCCGACTGGCTCGACTCGGTGCTGCCGGCGGACGTCTACGCACGGGCGCCCTCCGCGGCCGGCGCCCCGCTCGACGACGCGCTGCAACGCGCGATCGCCGGCGCGCCGGGCGTGGTGCGCGCGGAGTTCCTGCGGACCGTCGAGCTCGGGCTCGACCCGGATCGACCGACGGTCGCGCTGCTGGTACGCGACCTCGATGCCCGTCATCCGCAGCACCGGCTGCCGCTGACCGGCGAGGCGCTGACGCCCCCGGCGGGTGCGATCCCGGTGTGGATCTCGGAGCCGATGCTCGATCGCTACCGGATGCGGCCCGGGGATCGGATCGAACTGCCCGTGGGGTCCCCCGTGCAAGGCGCGGCGCCGCGCTTCTTCGTGGCCGGCGTCTGGCGCGACTACGCGCGGCAGCACGGTGCGGTCGCGATCGCCGCCGAGGACTGGCGCGGGCTCGGCGGCGAATCGGGTGCCTCCGACGTGGCGCTGTGGCTCGCGCCCGGAGCACGTCCCGACGACACCATCGCGGCGATCGGAGCCGCCACGCCCGCGCTCGCCGCGCTGGAATGGCGCAGCGCCGCCGACATCCGCGCGCTCAGCCTGCGGATCTTCGACCGCAGCTTCGCGGTCACCTACGCGCTCGAGGCGATCGCGATCCTCGTCGGCCTGTTCGGCGTGGCCGCGGCCTGCGCGGGCGAGGCCCTGGTGCGGGCGCGAGAGTTCGGCATGCTGCGCCACGTCGGAGTCCGCCGGGCGCAGCTCAGGGCGCAGCTCGCGATCGAGGCCGCGATCACGGTCGCGGTGGCCGTCGCATGGGGCGGCGTCGTGGGTGCGGCGATCGGCCTGGTGCTGATCGAGCGGGTGAACCCGCAGTCCTTCCACTGGACGATGGACGTGCACTGGCCGATCGGGCTGCTGGCGGCGAGCGCGGCGACGCTGATCGTCGCGGCGGTGGCGAGCGCGCTGCTGGCGGCTCGCGGCGCCCTCGGTGGCGGGCCGCTGGCGGCAGTCAGGCAGGACTGGTGATGGACGCTCGCCGCCGACGGCTGCTGCGGGCCCTGCCCGGGTCGGTCGGGCTGTCGGCCCTCGCGACCGCCGCGGGCACGTCGGCCGCCGCGGGACCGGTCGCGCCGGCGGCCGCGGCAACGGGCACGGGCACCGGCACCGGCACCGCGGGCGGGGCCGCGGCCGGCCCCCGCTCGGAACCGTTCAACTGGGCCCCGGTGCCGCGTGGGGTGCCGATGCGCTTCCCGGCCGACTTCGGGGCCCATCCGGAGCACCGCACCGAGTGGTGGTACGTCACCGGCTGGTTCGTCCGCGACGGCGCGCCCGACGCCGGTTTCCAGCTCACCTTCTTCCGCAGCCGGACCGCCCACCCCGCGGCGAATCCGAGCCGGTTCGCGCCGACCCAGCTCGTCCTCGCCCATGCCGCGCTCGCCCTGCCCGAGCGCGGCCGGCTCCTGCATGCCGAGCGCTCGGCCCGAGCCGGCTTCGACCTCGCCGGCGCCGACACGGGGGATACCCGGGTGTGGCTGGGGCGCGGCCCGCAGGCCTGGACGCTCGAGCGCGACGCCGCGACCGACCGGTACCGCGCGCGGATCGACGCCCGGGACTTCGGCTTCGACCTGCTGCTCGACCCCGGCGCGCCGCCGCTGCTGCAGGGCGAGGCCGGCTGGTCGCGCAAGGGGCCGGGTACGCTGCAGGCGAGCCGCTACTACAGTCGGCCCCAGCTCGGCGTGACGGGCGCGGTGCGGGTCGCCGACGCCACCTCGCGCATCACCGGCCTGGCCTGGTTCGACCACGAGTGGTCGAGCGAGATCCTCGACGAGCGGACGGCGGGCTGGGACTGGACGGGCCTGAACCTGGACGACGGCGGCGCGCTGATGGCGTTCCGCCTGCGTGGCCGCGACGGGGGCGACACCTGGGTCGACGCGACGCTGCGCGAGGGTCGCGACGGCATCCCGCGCACCGGGCTGCGGCCGGCCTTCGAGCCGCTGCGCCACTGGCAGTCGGCGCGTACCGGCGCGCGCTGGCCGGTGGCCATGCGGGTGCGGGTCGCCGGCCGCGACCTCGAGCTGCGGCCGCTCTTCGACGATCAGGAACTCGACGCGCGCGGCAGCACCGGCACGACCTACTGGGAGGGCGCCGTGACCGCCCACGAGGGCGGCCGCCGCGTCGGCCGCGGCTACCTCGAGCTCACCGGCTACGCCGGCGCGCTGCGCCTTTAGCCGCCCGCCGCACCGCCCGAGGTTGCGATCGGGCTCGCGACGCGCGACAGTACGTCCATCGACGATGTGTCCGCATCGGAGGATCCGACATGACGCCCGCTCCGGTCCTCACCACGCACGCGCTGCTGGCCATCGGGTTCGCGATCCCGATGCTGTTCGCCCCGGACGATTTCCTGTGGCTGTACGGCGCGAGCCCTGATGCCGACGGGATCTATCTCGCGCGCCTCTTCGGCGCTGCCCTCGTCGCGATCTCGATCGTGACCTGGCTGGCCCGCGAGGCACCCGAGGGGCTGGCGCTCGATGCGCTGTGCGTCGGCCTGTCGATCGGCTGCGCGATCGGCTTCGTCGTGTCGGTCCACCACCAGCTGACCCACCCCGCCGCCGGCCCGCTGGGCTGGACGACGGTCGGCGTGTTCGCGGGGCTGGCCGCCGTCTACGGCGCGCTGTGGCTGGGCCGCGAAGCCCGCCGCGGCGCCGCCAGCCTGCAGGCGGGCTGAGCGCGCGCGACGGCGCGAGACGCGGCCCGCCCGCCGCCGCTCAGACCCGACGCCCGCCGAATCGGCCGAGCGCCTGCTCGGCCCGCAGCGACGCCCGCGCACGCACCGCCGCGGGCAGGCGCTTGACGAGGAACGGGATGCCGAGCATCAGCAGCGCCAGATCGTCGGCCCAGCCGAACAGCAGCGCGACGTCCGGCAGCAGGTCGATCGGACTGACGGTGTAGAGCGCGAGCGCGACGATGCCCGCCTTCACCGCGATGGGGGTGCCGGCATCGCGCAGCGCGAACAGCAGCACGAGGCCGTCTCGGCCGGCGGACTTCAGGAACTTGAGCACTCGAACGGGCCACATGCGATCGGACCTCCGGAGTGGATGGGCACATCGGCCGGAGATGGGGCCGTCGCGGCCGATCTCAAGCGTCGCCGCGCTCAGCGTACCAGCTGGTTGATCTCGATGATCGGCAGCAGCACCGCCAGCACGATCAGCAGGACGACCGCGCCCATCACGAGGATCAGCAGCGGCTCGAGCAGGCTGGTCATCGCGAGCGTGCGGCGCTCGACCTCGGACGACAGCGTCGCGGCCGTGCGCTCGAGCATGTCGGGCAGTTCGCCGGTCGCCTCGCCGCTGGCGATCATGTGGATCATGACCGGGGGGAACTGACCGCCCGCCGCGAGCGCGCGCGACAGCGTCGAGCCTTCGCGGACCCGCGAGATCGCGTCGTCGACGTTGGCGCGCAGCGCGTCGTTGGTGAGCGTCTGGGCACCGGCGTCGAGCGCGCGGATCAGCGGCACGCCGCTCGCGGTGAGGATGGCCAGCGTCGACGCGAACCGCGACGTGTTCAGCCCGCGGATCAGCCGTCCGAACAGCGGCGCCCGCAGCAGGCGCTGGTGCCAGGACAGCCGCAGCGTCGGGCTCTTGAGCAGCGTGCGTGCGCCGAACACGGCGCCGGCCAGCAGCAGCGCGACCGCCCAGCCCCAGTTGCGCACGAAGGCCGACAGCTCGATCAGGATCACGGTCAGCAGCGGCAGCTTCTGCTTGGTCTGCGCGAACACGCCGACCACCTGCGGCACGACGTAGGTGAGCAGCGCGACGATCACGCCGACCGCGACCAGCGTCACGATCGCCGGATAGGTGAAGGCGAGCTTGACGCGCTGGGTGAGCGCCGTCCGCGACTCGACGTAGTCGGCCAGCCGCGACATCACCAGCGCCAGGTCGCCCGACTGCTCGCCGGCCGCCACCAGCGCCCGGTAGACATCCGGGAAGTCGCGAGGGAACTTGGCCATCGCCGCGGCGAGCGTCTGACCCGCGACCACCTCGCTGCGCACTGCGGCGAACCGGTCGCGCACCAGCGGCCGCTCGGCCTGCTCGACGATCGCCGCGAGCGCGCGCTCGAGCGGCAGGCGGGCCGACAGCAGGCTCGCGAGCTGCCGGGTCGCCATCGCCAGCTCGGCATCGCCGAGGCGGCCGCCGAAGGTGACGGTGCCGGCCGCTGCGGGCTTGTCGTCGACCGCGGCCAGCTGGATCGGGGTCAGGCCGCGCTCGCGCAGCACGCCACGCGCCTGCTTCGCACTGTCGGCATCGACGATGCCCCGCTCGATCCGGCCCGCGGGCGTCGCGGCCTCGAAGCGGTAGGCGGGCATCAGTCTCGGGTCACGCGCACCACCTCGTCGACCGAGGTGATGCCGGCCTGCACCCAGCGCTGGCCGTCGTCGCGCATCGTCTGCATGCCGTTGCGGATCGCGGCGGCACGCAGCTCGCCCTCGCCGGCGTTGCGGTGCACGAGCGCCCGCAGCTCGTCGTCGATCGACAGCAGCTCGTAGATGCCGGTGCGCCCGGCATAGCCGGTCTTGTTGCACGCCAGGCAGCCGACCGCGCGCCAGCCCTTGGTGACCGGATCGGGCTGGCGACACTGGGGGCAGAGCTTGCGGACCAGCCGCTGCGCGCCGATTCCCAGCAGCGACGAGGAGAGCAGGAACGGCTCCACGCCCATGTCGATCAGGCGGGTGACCGCCGAGACCGCGTCGTTGGTGTGCAGCGTCGCCAGCACGAGGTGACCGGTCAGCGAGGCCTGGACCGCGATCTGCGCGGTCTCGAGGTCGCGGATCTCGCCGATCATGATGACGTCGGGGTCCTGGCGCAGGATCGACCGAAGCGCCTTCGCGAAGGTCATGTCGATGCGTGCATTGACCTGCGTCTGACCGATGCCCTCGAGGTCGTACTCGATCGGGTCCTCGACGGTCATGACGTTGGTGGTGCTCGAGTCGATCCGGGCGAGTGCCGAGTACAGCGTCGTGGTCTTGCCCGAGCCGGTCGGCCCGGTGACCAGCACGATGCCGTGCGGCTGATGCACCAGGCGGTCGAACTCGCCGAGCGTGGCCGCGGCCATGCCGAGCTTGCCGAGGTCCAGGCGTCCGGCGTCCTTCTCGAGCAGACGCAGCACCGCGCGCTCGCCGTGGCCGGTCGGCAGCGTCGAGACCCGCACGTCGACCGGCCGCCCGCCGATGCGCAGCGTGATCCGCCCGTCCTGCGGCAGCCGCTTCTCGGCGATGTCGAGCTGCGCCATGATCTTGATGCGCGACACCAGCGCCGCGTGCAGCTCGCGCCGCGGGCGGACCACGTCGCGCAGCGAGCCGTCGACGCGGAATCGGACCATCGAGTACGACTCGAACGGCTCGATGTGGATGTCCGACGCGTTGTCGCGCGACGCCTGCGTCAGCAGCGCGTTGATCATCCGGATGATCGGCGCGTCGTCCTCCGACTCGAGCAGGTCCTCGATCTTCGGGATGTCCTGCATCAGCCGCGACAGGTC
>RPRK01000021.1 GCA_003818495.1 Burkholderiales bacterium | reverse complement strand
AGGAGCGCGACAGCGACCAGGTGACCACGCCGGTGGCGGTGCCGATCGCCCAGAACGCGAAGAACGCCAGCGAATAGACCGCATCGCGTTGCTCCGCGTCGATCTGCCAGCCGAAGAGGTTGAAGTCGTGCGGATCGAATGCCGCGAACACGACCATCTCGAGCAGACACGCCGAGACGAACGCGGGCCACAGCACCGCGATCCATTCGCGTGAGTTGCGGGGCACGTCGGGCTCCGTTCAGTCGACGCGGCCGTCGGCCGACATCACGACCACCGCACCTTCGCGCAGCGCGACGTGCCGGGTCGCGACCCGCCAGTCCTGCGCCTCGATCGAGATGTCCCAGGTGCCGGCGCCCACCTGCGGGGCGACGATCCGGTAGGTGCCGTCGACCTGCCGGTCGAGCGAGAGCTTGCGGTCCTGCTCGGCGCGCACCGGGTGGGTGAGCATCACGGTGACGGTCGGCGGCAGCGCGGCGCCGGCGGTCAGCCGCAGCCGCAGGTCGTTCTCGGCCGCCAGCGACACCTCGGCGCGCAGCCCGAGCGCCTTCGCCCGGGACTCGCGCTCGAGCGAGCGGTTGATCGCCAGTCCGCGCTTGTAGTAGTCGTCCGCGACGTTGCTGTCGGCGCGCTGCGCGGCGATCCACCAGGTGACGAAGCCGGCCACCACGGTGGCGGCGGGAATCCCGACGACCAGCCACACCAGCGGCTCGCGCCAGGCGGGGCGAACGGGAACGATCGGGGTTGCGGCCATCGGAGTCTCCTGTATCGGTCCGCGCATTCAGCGCGGGACCATGAACGCGGCTTTCTCGCTGCGGGCGAGCGACGGGTCGTCGATCGCCTCCACCACGAAGCGGATCTGATTGGACCCCGGCGCACCGACGCCGGGCGGAACCTGGACGTTGACCGGCACCGCGCGGTTCGAGGCCGGCTCGACGTCGTACTCCTGCGGGCTCGCCAGACGGATGCCGTCGAGCCCCTCGACGGTCACGCGCAGCCGGTGCGGGGCTTCGGACGCGTTCATGAAGTGCAGACGGTAGGTGTTCTCGACGGCGCCGGCGTCGACGATCCGCGCGAGCGCGTTCCGATCGCGGATCACGTCGACCCGCAGCGGATTGCGCAGGGCGAGCGAGCCGAACAGCGCCACCACCAGCACGCCCAGCAGCGTCGCGTAGACCAGCACGCGCGGGCGCAGCACGTTGCGCAGCATGCTCGAGCGACCCAGGTGCCCGGTCATGGCGTTCTCGGTCGCGTAGCGCACCAGGCCGCGCGGATACCCCATCTTGTCCATCACCGAGTCGCAGACGTCGACGCACGCCGCGCAGCCGATGCACTCGTACTGCAGGCCGTTCCGGATGTCGATGCCCGTGGGGCACACCTGGACGCAGAGCGTGCAGTCGACGCAGCTCCCCAGCCCGGCTGCCTTCGGATCGACCTTCTTCGAGCGGGAGCCGCGGGGTTCGCCGCGTTCCGCGTCGTAGGTCACGATCATCGTGTCCTTGTCGAACATCGCACCCTGGAAGCGCGCGTACGGACACATGTACTTGCAGACCTGCTCGCGCATGAAGCCGGCGTTGCCCCAGGTCGCGAACGAGTAGAACAGCATCCAGAACCACTGCCACGGGCCGAGCGAGAACGCGAGCACCTGGGTACCGAGCTCGCGGATCGGCGCGAAGTAGCCGATGAAGGTGAAGCCGGTGACCAGCGCGAGCGCCAGCCACAGCGCATGCTTCGTCGCCTTCGTGCGCAGCTTGGCGAACGACATCGGCGAGGCGTCGAGCTTCATGCGTGCCGTGCGGTCGCCTTCGACGCGCCGCTCGATCCACATGAAGAGCTCGGTGTAGACCGTCTGCGGGCAGGCGTACCCGCACCACAGCCGGCCCGCGACCGCCGTGAAGAAGAACAGCGACAGCGCCGCGACGACCAGGAGACCCGCCAGGTAGACGAAGTCCTGCGGCCACAGCACCACGCCGAACAGGTAGAACTTGCGCGCGCCGAGGTCGAACAGCACGGCCTGGCGGTCGTTCCAGGTCAGCCAGGGCAGGCCGTAGAAGATGATCTGGGTGAACAGCACCGCCGCCCACCGCAGCCGCGCGAACAGTCCCGTGACCGCCCGGGGGTAGATCTTCCGATGGGCCTGGTACAGGGAGAACAGCCCGCCGTCTTCGTCGTCGCCGACGGCGGGCTGGATCGGGATCACCTTGCGGACTTCGGCCATCGACTGCTCGTTGCGTGGATGCGGGACGGTCGCTGCCGGATCACTTGGAGGCGGCGCTCGCGGGTGCGCGCTGCGACAGCCCGAGCACGTACGAGGCGAGCACGTGGATCTGGCCTTCGGTCAGCTTCGTGTTCCACGCCGGCATCATGTTGTTCTTGCCGTTGTTGATCATCGAGACGACCTGCTGCAGGCCGCCGCCGTGCAGCCAGACGCGGTCGGTCAGGTTCGGCGCGCCCAGCGCCTGGTTGCCCTTGCCGTCCGGACCGTGGCACGCCGCGCAGACCGCATACCTCGGCTTGCCGAGCTCGGCCTTGACCGGGTCGGTGGCGCTGCCCGACAGCGACAGCACGTACTGGGCGAGCTGCTCGACCTCGGGCGCCCCGCCGACCGCCGCACCGAGCGCGGGCATCACGCCGTTGCGACCCTTGGCGAGCGTCTCGACGATCTGCTCGGGCGCGTTGCCGTACAGCCAGTCGCCGTCGGTCAGGTTCGGGAACCCCTTGGCGCCGCGCGCATCCGAGCCGTGGCACTGCGAGCAGTTCGCGAGGAACAGCCGCTCGCCGATCGCGCGGGCCTGCGGGTCACCGATGAGCGAGGGAATCGGCTGCGCCTGGTACTTCGCGTAGAGCGGCGCCATCTCGGCGTCGAGCGCCTGCTTCTCGGCGTCGTACTGGCCGTGCGCGGACCACTTCGCCGCACCCGCGTAGGCCCCGAGGCCCGGATACATCCACAGGTAGACCGCCGCGAAGACGATCGTGATGACGAACAGTCCGCTCCACCAGCGCGGCAGGGGATTGTTCGCCTCCCGCAGGTCGCCGTCCCAGACGTGGCCGGTGGTGTTGTCGGCGGTCTTCGGCGGCTTCTTGCTGTTGACGAGCAGCAGCAGCAGACAGAAGACGATGGAGACGATGGTTGCGATCGTGATGAACGACGACCAGAACCCACTCGTGAAATCAGCCATGATCGGATTCCTTCCGTTCTTCTCAGTCGTCGAGCGGGATGCGGCCGTCCTGCTCGAGTCGCGCCTTGTTGCGCGGCGAGTAGGCCCAGACGACGATGCCGACGAAGCAGGCGAGGGAGAGTGCGGTGATGACACCGCGCAGCACGTTGACGTCCATGTCGGCGGTCCTTTACTTGATGACGGTGCCGAGACCCTGGAGGTACGCGATCAGCGCCTCCATCTCGGTCTTGCCGCGCACGACTTCGGGCGCCTTGGCGATGTCCTCGTCCGTGTACGGCACGCCGACCTTGCGCAGCGCCGACATGTGGGCCGCGATGGTCGTGTGGTCGACGAGGTTCTTCTCGAGCCACGGGTAGCCGGGCATGTTCGACTCGGGCACCAGGTCACGCGGATTCACCAGGTGGGCGCGGTGCCATTCGTCGTTGTAGCGGCCGCCGACGCGTGCCAGGTCCGGCCCGGTGCGCTTGCTGCCCCACTGGAACGGATGGTCCCAGACGAACTCGCCGGCGACCGAGTACGGGCCGTAGCGCAGCGTCTCGGCGCGGAACGGACGGACCATCTGCGAGTGGCAGTTGTAGCAGCCCTCCCGCTGGTAGATGTCGCGTCCGGCCAGCCGCATCGCGTCGTAGGGCTGCAGCCCCTGCACCGGCTCGGTGGTGGACTTCTGGAAGTACAGCGGAACGATCTCGACCAGCCCGCCGACCGCGACCGTGAGCAGGGTCAGGACGATCAGCAGGAAGGTGTTGGTCTCGATCTTCTCGTGGGACAAGGGCATGTTCGTTCTCCTCGGCGCGTCAGGCGTGGGCCGGCTCGGCGGCGAGCACGGGCGCGTCCACCGGCTGCGCACCGGCGATGGTCTTGGCGACGTTCCAGGCCATGATCAGCATGCCGGTGAAGTACAGCAGGCCGCCGATGAGCCGGACGTAGTAGTACGGGTAGCTGGCCTTGACCGACTCGACGAACGAGTAGGTGAGGGTGCCGTCGGGCTCGACCGCGCGCCACATCAGGCCCTGGGTCACGCCGCTGATCCACATCGAGACCGCGTACAGCACGATGCCGATGGTGGCCACCCAGAAGTGCACCTCGATCGCACGGATGCTGTACATCTTCTCCTTGCCGAAGAGGCGCGGGATCAGGTAGTAGAGCGAGCCCATCGAGATCAGGCCGACCCAGCCGAGCGCGCCGGAGTGCACGTGGCCGATGGTCCAGTCCGTGTAGTGCGACAGCGCGTTGACCGTCTTGATCGACATCATCGGACCTTCGAAGGTCGACATGCCGTAGAAGGACAGCGAGACGATCATGAAGCGCAGGATCGGGTCGTCGCGCAGTTTGTGCCAGGCGCCCGACAGCGTCATGATCCCGTTGATCATGCCGCCCCAGGACGGCGCCAGCAGGATCAGCGAGAACGCCATGCCGATCGACTGCGCCCAGTCGGGCAGCGCGGTGTAGTGCAGGTGGTGCGGACCCGCCCACATGTACGTGAAGATCAGCGCCCAGAAGTGCACGATCGACAGGCGGTACGAGTACACCGGGCGCCCGATCTGCTTGGGCACGTAGTAGTACATCATCCCCAGGAAGCCGGCGGTGAGGAAGAAGCCGACGGCGTTATGGCCGTACCACCACTGCACCATGGCGTCCTGCACGCCCGCGAAGGCCGAGTACGACTTCATCGGGCCGGCCGGGATCGCGGCGCTGTTCACCACGTGCAGCAGGGCCACCGTGAGGATGAACGCGCCGTAGAACCAGTTGGCCACGTAGATGTGCTTGACCTTGCGGGTGGCGAGCGTGCCGAAGAACACGATCGCGTACGAGACCCAGACCAGCGTGATCAGGATGTCGATCGGCCATTCCAGCTCGGCGTACTCCTTCGAGGTGGTGTAGCCGAGCGGCAGCGACACGGCGGCCGCCACGATCACGAGCTGCCAGCCCCAGAAGGTGAACGCCGCCAGCGGACCGCCGAACAGGCGCGTCTGGCAGGTGCGCTGGACCGCGTAGTAGCTGGTGGCGAACAGCGCGCACCCGCCGAACGCGAAGATGACCGCATTGGTGTGCAGCGGCCGCAGGCGACCGTACGACAGCCATGGCAGGTCGAAGTTCAAGGCCGGGAAGGCCAGCTGCGCGGCGATGATCACGCCGACCAGCATCCCGACGATTCCCCAGACCACCGTCATCACGGCGAACTGTCTGACGACCGTGTAGTTGTAGGTCGTCGATACCGAAGTGCTCACGTTCTTCTCTCCCCTGGAGTGCCCAGCATCAATTGTGCTGAGCGGCACGCCGTCCGCCTTGATCCAGGTCAAGCGGACACTGCGGCGGTCACTGCGGCGGGCGCCGCTCCGGGGAATCGTCGTCCTCGAGGATGCGCTCGCCTTCCTGCTCGACGTCGTCGAACTGTCCGTTCCAGACCGACCAGGCGAGGACTCCGACGATCGCGAGGACGAGCACCACCGACAGTGGCACCAGCATGTAGAGGATGTCCATGGCTGCGCTCCTCGTGGATGTCCGCAGCGCGCGCCGTCAGGCGAGCGCGGACGGGTCGGCGGCGATGCCGCGGACCGGCTCGCGCGCGATCGCCGGGCGGTCCGCCAGGCGCAGCGCGTTGACGACCACGACCAGCGAGCTCGCGGCCATCCCCAGGCCGGCGAGCCACGGGGGCAGCAGGCCGGCGAGGGCGAGCGGAATGCACACCGCGTTGTAGACCGCGGCGAAGGCGAGGTTCTGGGTCACCACCCGCATCGTCCGGCGCGCCAGGCGCCGGGCCTGCACGAGCGCATCGAGCCGCCCGCCGAGCAGGAGCAGGTCGGCCTGGTGCTGGGCGAGGGGTGCGGCGGTGGCGAACGACACCGAGACGTCCGCGCGCGCGAGCACCGGCGCGTCGTTGATGCCGTCGCCGACCATCGCGACGCGATGTCCCTCCGCCTGGCGCGCGGCGAGTGTCGCGAGCTTCTCCTGCGGCGAGGCCTCGGCACGCCAGGCGTCGACGTCGAGCCGCTCGGCGAGCCGCGCGACCCGCGCGACGTCGTCGCCCGACAGGATCTCGACGCTGACGCCGTCGGCGCGCAGGGCCGCCAGCGCCGAGGCGGCGTCGGCGCGCGCGGTCTCGGCCAGTTCGAAGCGGGCGATCGGCCGGCCGTCGAGCATCAGGCGGATGCCGCCGCCGGAACTCTCGCTCCCGACCCCCGCGAAGGCCGCGTTGCCGATCCGGGCGTCGAGCCAGCGGCCGTCGAGCAGCACCTGCCCGGAGATGCCCGAGCCGCCGTGCTCTTCGAGATCGCGCACGGCGGGCGGCGTCCCCGCCTGGGCCGCACGGCACAGCGCCGTCGCCGCCGGATGCAGCGACCCGGCCTCGAGCGCCGCCACCACCGAGAGCACCCGCGGTCCGTCGAGCGACAGCTCGAGCGCGCCTTCGAGCAGGTCGAGCCGTTCGAGGGACAGCCTGTCGTGCGTGAGGGTGCCGGTCTTGTCGAAGACGAACGCATCGACGCCGGCGAGCGCCTCGATCGCCTGCGGCGAGCGGGCCAGCAGGCCGCGCCGCGCGAGCGTGCCCGCGGCTGCGAGCAGCGCGGTCGGCGTGGCGAGCGACAGCGCGCACGGACAGGTGACCACCAGCACGGAGGCGGCGATCCAGATCGCCCGCGAGGGGTCGATGGTGTGCCACACCGCCCAGGCGAGCGCGGCGAGCACCATCACCGCGATCAGGAACGGACCGGCCCAGCGGTCGGCGACCTGGGCGATCCGCGGCTTGCGGGCCGAGGCGGCCTCGACCAGATCGGCGATCTCCTGCAGGCGCGAGTCGCGCGCGGCGCGCGTCAGGCGGACGGTCAGCGGACCGCTCAGGTTCAGGCTGCCCGCGGCGAGCGGGTCGCCCGGGTGCTTCGCGATCGGGGTGCTCTCGCCGGTCAGCAGGGACTCGTCGGCATGGGACCGCCCGGTCTCGACGATGCCGTCGGCCGGCACCGCCTGACCGACCGCCACCCGGACCCGGTCGCCCGGGCGCAGCTTTCGCAGCGTCACCGTCTCCGTGCGGTCGGCGTCGAGCAGGCGCTCGACGGTCTCGGGCAGTCTCGCGAGCAGGTCGGCCACGCCGGACAGCGCGCGCTCGCGGGCCGCCGCCTCGAGCCAGCGGCCGATCAGCAGGAACGCGACGAACATCGTGAGCGAGTCGAAATAGACCTCGCCCCCCTCGAGCGCGCCGGCGCAGCTCGCGACGAAGGTCACGACGATGCCGAGCGACACCGGCACGTCCATGCCGATCCGGCGGGCGCGCAGGTCGAACCATGCGCTGCGCAGGAACGGTCCGGCGGCGAACAGCAGCGTGGGCAGGGTCAGCATCCACTCCGCCCACATCAGCAGCTGCCTGACGTCGTCCGTCATGCCGTCGGGGCCCGCGACGTAGCGGGGCACGGCGTACATCATGACCTGCATCATGCAGAGCACCGCGACCAGCATCCGCCACAGCGCGGTGCGCCGTCCCGCGGCCTGCACGTCGGACATCGCCGACCGGGAGACCGGGCGCGGCGCGTAGCCGAGCGCGGCGATCCGCGCGAGCAGGCCCGACAGCGGCTGGCGCTCCGGCCGGAACACGATCCGCGCGCGCCGCGTGGCGGCGTTGACCGAGACCTCGTCGACCGCGCCGCGCAGCGCCTGCTCGATCGACACCACGCAGGCCGCGCAGTGCACGCCGTCGACGGTGAGCACCGCCTCCAGCCGCCGTGCCCCGTCGCCGCGGGCCGGGAGCTCGCGGGCGACCTCGGCGAGCTCCTCCGGGTCGTCGAGGTGGCGGTAGGCGTCGGTCGGATGCATCCGTGCGGGCGTGGCGAAGGTGCCGAATGTGGGTGGACCGATCATAGCCACGGCCGCCGCCGGTCGGGCGGCCACGCCCGGGGATGACTTGACGCAGGTCAAGTCATGGTCGGGGGCCTGGCGTTTCGTTGCACAATGCAAGCCCTTGCGACCCCCTATGGACCCGCCCGAGATGACCATTCCGCGCGCCACCAAGATCGTGGCCACGCTCGGCCCCGCCTCCACCGACTCGGCCACCCTCGAGCGGATGATCCTGTCGGGCGTCAACGTGGTGCGGGTCAACTTCTCGCACGGCACCGCCGAGGAGCATATCGGCGTGGTGAGCCGGGTCCGCGAGATCGGCAAGCGCCTGGGGCGCGACATCGGCGTGCTCGCCGACCTGCAGGGTCCGAAGATCCGGATCGGGAAGTTCGCCGACGGCAAGGTCACGCTGGTCGAGGGCGACCGGTTCACCTTCGACATCGACTGCGAGATCGGCGACGAGACCCGGGTCGGGCTCGACTACAAGGACCTCGTCAACGACGTGAAGTCGGGCGACACGCTGCTGCTCAACGACGGCCGGATGATCATGCGGGTCGACCGCGTGACCGACCGGACCATCGACTGCACGGTCACGCTGGGCGGCGTGCTGTCGAACCGCAAGGGCATCAACCGCCAGGGCGGCGGCCTGTCGGCGCCGGCGCTGACGGCCAAGGACATGGACGACATCAAGACCGCGGTCGGCTTCGCCGCCGATTTCGTCGCGGTGTCGTTCCCGAAGAACGCCTCGGACATGTACATGGCGCGCGAGCTCTGCCGCGCCGCCGGGGGCAAGGCGCTGATGATCGCCAAGATCGAGCGCTTCGAGGCGATCGGCAACCTCGAGGAGATCCTGAAGGCCTCCGACGGGATCATGGTCGCCCGCGGCGACCTGGCGGTCGAGGTCGGCGACGCGGCTGTGCCGGCGCTCCAGAAGCGCATGATCCGCATGGCCAAGGAGCTCAACCGGCTGACGATCACCGCGACCCAGATGATGGAGTCGATGATCGAGTCGCCGGTGCCGACCCGAGCCGAGGTGTCCGACGTGGCCAACGCGGTGCTCGACGGCACCGACGCGGTGATGCTGTCGGCCGAGACGGCCGCCGGCAAGTATCCGGTCGAGACCGTGGCCGCGATGGCGCGGGTCTGCGACGAGGCCGACCGCTCGGGCTCGTTCTCGCTCGACAAGGAATTCCTCAACCGCACGTTCGGGCGCATCGACCAGGCCGTCGCGATGGCGGCGCTGTTCACGGCCGCGCACATGAAGATCAAGGCGATCGCCTCGCTCACGCAGTCGGGCTCGACCGCGCTGTGGATGTCGAGGCTCGACTCCGGCGTGCCGATCTACGCGCTCACGCCCGAGGAGGGCAGCCGGCGCCGGATGTCGCTGTACCGCGAGGTGCACCCGGTGCCGATGACCTACACCGGGTCGGACCGCGAGAGCCTGCTGCTCGAGGTCGAGCACAAGCTGGTCGACCTGGGCATCGTCGAGCGCGGGGACCTGGTGCTGATGACCATCGGCACCCCGATCGGCAAGTCGGGCGGCACGAACACGCTGCAGATCGTCAGGGTCGGCGACCGCGCGTAGCGGGGCGGCGGCCGACGCCCGGCCGTGCGATTTTCCCGGCGCCCGCCGGGATCGGCGCGGCATAATCAAAGCTTCCGGGACTTTCGCAGAGCCCCTCTGCCGACAGGCGACGACGCGCGGGGCTGTGCGAAATTTCACACAGGAGTTCCTCCATGCCCCTCGTATCGATGCGCCAGCTGCTCGACCATGCCGCCGTGAACGGCTACGGCATCCCGGCCTTCAACGTCAACAACCTCGAGCAGGTCCAGGCCATCATGTCGGCCGCGGCCGAGATCGACGCGCCGGTGATCATGCAGGCCTCGGCCGGTGCCCGGAAGTACGCCGGCGAGCACTTCCTGCGCCACCTGATCCAGGCCGCCGTGGAGTCGTACCCGTCGGTGCCGGTCGTCATGCACCAGGACCACGGCCAGTCGCCGACGGTCTGCAAGGGCGCGATCGACCTCGGCTTCACCTCGGTGATGATGGACGGCTCGCTCGAGGAGGACGGCAAGACGATCGCCAGCTACGACTACAACGTCGACACCACCCGCCGCGTGGTCGACATGGCGCACTCGGTCGGCGTCACGGTCGAGGGCGAGCTCGGCTGCCTGGGCTCGCTCGAGACGATGAAGGGCGACAAGGAGGACGGCCACGGCACCGACGCGACGATGACGCGCGAGCAGCTGCTGACCGATCCGGAGCAGGCCGCCGACTTCGTCAAGCGCACCCAGGTCGACGCGCTCGCGATCGCCATCGGCACCAGCCACGGCGCCTACAAGTTCTCGCGCAAGCCCACCGGCGACATCCTCGCGATCTCGCGGATCAAGGAGATCCACGCGCGGCTGCCGAACACGCACCTGGTGATGCACGGCTCCTCGTCGGTGCCGCAGGACCTGCTCGAGGAGATCCGCAAGTACGGCGGCGCCATGAAGGAGACCTACGGCGTGCCGGTCGAGGAGATCCAGGAAGCGATCAAGCACGGCGTGCGCAAGATCAACATCGACACCGACATCCGGCTGGCGATGACCGCCGCGATCCGGAAGTTCTTCGCCGAGCATCCGGAGAAGTTCGATCCGCGCGAGTACCTCAAGCCCGCGCGCGAGGCGGCCAAGAAGATCTGCCTGCAGCGCTACGCCGAGTTCGGCTGCGCGGGTCAGGGCTCGAAGATCAAGGCGACGGCCCTGTCGGTGATGGTCGAGAAGTACCGCAACGGCGAGCTGGCGCAGGCCGTCATCTGATCCCCTGATCGCGGGCCGGCGGCCCGACCTCCGGCGCGGGGGCCGTACTGCCCGTCGGCGCGGATCGCGCAGAGGCCCCGCCCCGTCGGGGCCTCGCCGTTTCCGGCATCGCGGCGACGGGTGCCTACGCTACGATCGCCCGATGGAGACACCGTCCGCAGCCGAGCTGGCCCGCACGTTCCAGCTGTCCTCGCCGTCCGAGTCGTTCTACGACGACCCGTATCCGACCTACCGTGCGCTGCGCGAGCACGATCCCGTGCGCGTGCTCGATTCGGGCGCGGTGTTCCTGACCCGCTACGACGACGTCGCGGCCCTGTACCGAAGCGCCTCGGTCAGCTCCGACAAGCAGCGCGAGTTCGCCCCGAAGTACGGCGACACGCCGCTCTTCGAGCATCACACCAGCAGCCTCGTCTTCAACGATCCGCCCTCGCACACGCGGGTGCGGCGCCTGATGCTCGGCGCGGTGAACCAGCGGGCGATCGTGCGGATGGAGCCGGGCGTGCTCGCGCTGGTCGACACGCTGCTCGAGGCGATGGCCGGGCGCGCCGCCGGCGGCGCGCAGGTCGATCTGATCGAGGACTTCGCGGCGGCCATCCCGGTCGAGGTGATCGGCAACCTGCTGTCGTTCCCGCGCGAGGACCGCGCGCCGCTGCGCGGCTGGTCGCTGGCGATCCTCGCCGCGCTCGAGCCCCGGCCGACGCAGGCGATGCTCGATGCCGGCAATCGCGCGGTGACGGACTTCCTGGCCTATCTGAGGGACCTCGTCGCCCATCGGCGCGCCCATCCGCTCGATGCCGACGAGGACGTGCTGACCCGGCTGATCCAGGGCGAGGTCGGGGGCGAGCGGCTCACCGAGCGCGAGCTGCTGCACAACTGCATCTTCCTGCTGAACGCCGGCCACGAGACCACCACCAACCTGCTGGGCAACGGTCTGCACGCGCTGATGCGCTTCCCGGACGAGCAGCGGCGCCTGCGCGAGGATCCGTCGCTGCTGCCGGCCGCGATCGAGGAGATGCTGCGCTGGGAGAGTCCGCTGCAGCTCAACAACCGGATGCTGACCGCGGCCAGCGACATCGGCGGGCGGACGTTCGGCGAAGGCACCTTCGTCACGCTGTGCATCGGCGCCGCCAACCGTGACCCGGCGCCGTTTCCGGACGCCGAGCGCTTCGACGTCGGCCGCAGGCCCAACCGGCAGCTGGCCTTCGGACACGGCGAGCACGCGTGCGCGGGGATGAACGTCGCGCGCATGGAGGGGCGGATCGCGGTCGGCCGGCTGCTCGCGCGCTTCCCGAGCCTCGAGCCCGGCGATCCGCCGACGCGCGACCGGCGGATCCGCTTCCGCGGGTTCACGACGCTGCCGGCGAGGCTCGGCGGCTGAGATGCCGGGGCGCACGCGGTCGGGCTGGAGGGGGCGCGTCGCGCTCGCGAGCGCGGTCGGGCTGGTCGTGCTCGGCATGCCGTGCGCTCGAGCGCAGCCTTCGCCGGCCGATGCCGCACGGGGTCTGTTCGATCCGCCTCGTCCGGCTGCCACGCCCGAGGGCCTGCGACCGGCAGCGGTGCCCTGGACGGACGGGCAGGGCGCGGACCACCTGCGCCGCGATGCCGAGCGGCGCGCGCGCGACATGCCGCCCGCGGCCCGTCCGCAGGCGGGCGCGCCCGGCACGCTGCCGGCGCCGCTCGGCGAGCCGCGCGAGATCGAGCCCGCGCAGGCCGAAGCCCTGCGCCGCCAAGGCGAGCGCGAGCGCGACGCCCGCCGGCTGCGCGGCGGCCTCGCGCCGTCGCCGCAGCCGACGCCGCGCATCCAGCCCGACGCCCCCCCGGTGCTGTCGATGCCGCCGCCGCCGCGCATCGCCATTCCCCAGGCCGGCGAGCCCGGCGGGCCGCCGATCGCGCTGCCGACCTGCGGTCCGGCCGGCTGCTTCGATGCGAACGGGCGCGCGATGCCGTCCGGGGGGGACGGCGTGCTGATCGGGCCGGGCGGTCGTCCGTGCCTGCGCACGGGGGCGATGGCGACCTGCTGACGCCTAGGGCCGATACCCGAAGCGCGGCCGCCCCGCCGCACGCAGCGGCGCCGCTAGATTCGCGAACCGGCACAGGTGCGCGCGCGTGTCGCGTGGATCGACGATCTCCTCCACGCCGAACGCCTCGGCGGTGCGCAGCGGGTCCTGCAGCTTCTCGAGACGGCCCTCGATCTCGGCCCGCGCCGCCGCCGGGTCGGGCGCGGCCTCGATGACCGCGCGGTAGGCGGCGGCCACGCCGCCGGCGATCGGCAGCGAGCCCCACTGCGCGCTCGGCCAGGCGATGCGCGTGAAGGCCGGCGAGCCGTTGCGCTGCGCGAGCGCGGCCATGCCGAAGGCCTTGCGGACCATCACCGCGCACCACGGCACCGTGCTCTGGCGGACGGCGGCGAGCGCGCGCGAGCCGTCGCGCATCACGCCGCCGCGCTCGGCGTCGGGGCCGATCAGGAAGCCGGGGATGTCGACGAAGTGCACGACCGGCAGGTGGAAGGTCTGCGCGAGGTCGACGTGTCGGATGGCCTTGCGGCAGGCCTCGGATGTCCACGCGCCGCCGTAGTGATAGGGATCGCTCGCGAGCACGGCGACCGGCCAGCCGTCGAGCCGCGCCAGGCCGGTGATCACCGAGCGGCCCCATTCGCGGCCGATCTCCATGAAGGAGCCGCGGTCGACGACGTCCTCGACGATGGTGCGCATCTTGTAGACCCGACGCGCGTCGCGCGGCACCGCCGACAGGAGCCGCTCCTCGCGGCGCGTCGGCGGGTCGTCGGCACCGACCGGCGCGCGCGGCGCCACGTCGTGCACCGACGAGGGCAGGTAGGACAGGAAGCGCCGCGCGCGCTCGAAGGCCTCGGCCTCGCTGTCGACCGCGTCGTCGATGGTGCCGGCCTTCGCGTGGATCGCGGCGCCGCCCAGCGTCTCCTTGTCGATCGGCTCGCCGAAGGCGCGCTCGACCACCGGCGGGCCGGCGGCGAAGAGCTGCGAGGAGCCGCGCACCATCAGCGAGTAGTGGCTCGCGCAGACGCGGGCCGCGCCCATGCCCGCGACCGAACCCAGGCCGAGCGCCACCACCGGCACTTCGTTGAGGGCATCGAGCACCTCGGTGAACACCTCCACGTCGGGCAGGTAGGTGCGGCCCATGGTCTCGAGGTGCTTGACCGAGCCGCCGCCGCCGGTGCCGTCGACCAGTCGCACGAGCGGCACGCGCCAGCGCGACGCCTGGGTCTCCGCGAACGCGAACTTCTCGCGCACGCCGCCGTCGTTGGCGCCGCCGCGCACGGTGAAGTCGTCACCGGTGACGAACACCGGCCGGCCCTCGACCGTGCCCCGACCGCAGATCAGGTTCGCCGGCAGGAAGGACACGAGACGTCCCTCGGCGTCGTACTCGGGGAAGCCGGACACCGAGCCGACCTCGTCGAAGCTGCCGGCGTCGAGGATCGCATCGATGCGCTCGCGCACCGGCTGGCGGCCCTGCGCGCGATGCTTCGCCACCTTGTCGGGGCCGCCATGGCCGGCGGCGATCCGCCTGCGCCGTTCGATCTCGTCGAGTTCGGGTTGCCAGCTCATGGATCGGTGTCTCCCCCGCGTTGTCGTGGGCGTTGCAGTGGGTGTCGATGGTCGGTCGTCGTTGGGCGACGATCATAGCCTGCGGTACCCTCTCGGCCCGAGGAGGAGATTCCATGCCGCGTTTCGCCGCCAACCTGTCGATGATGTACACCGAGGTCCCGTTCCTCGAGCGCTTCGGCGCGGCCGCGAAGGACGGGTTCAAGGGGGTCGAGTTCCTGTTCCCGTACGCCTTCGAGGCCGGCGCCATCGCCGCCGAACTCGAGCGCCACGGCCTGCAGCAGGCACTGTTCAACACCTGGCCCGGCGACTTCGACGCCGGCGAGCGCGGCCTCGCCTCGCTGCCCGGTCGCGAGCGCGAGTTCCTCGAGGGCGTGGACCGTGCGATCGGCTACGCCCGCGCGCTGAAATGCCCGCGGCTGCATGCGATGGCCGGGCTCCTGCCGGCCGGCGCGGACCGCGCCGAGCGTCGCGCGGTCTACGTGAAGAACCTGCGCGAAGCGGCGCGCCGCTGCGCGGACGCCGGCCTGGACCTGCTGATCGAGCCGATCAACACCCGGGACATCCCGGGCTTCTTCCTCAACACCCAGGCCGATGCGCACGCCGTCATCGCCGAGGTCGGCGCGCCCAACCTGAAGGTCCAGATGGACCTCTACCACTGCCAGATCGTCGAGGGCGACCTCGCCATGAAGATCCGCCAGTACCTGCCCACCGGCCGCGTCGGCCACTTCCAGATCGCCGGCGTGCCGCTGCGACACGAGCCGGACCTGGGCGAGGTCAACCATCCGTACCTGTTCGCGCTGCTCGACGAACTGGGCTGGGACGGCTGGATCGGCTGCGAGTACCGGCCGCGCGCCGGCACCTCCGCCGGGCTCGGCTGGTTCGCGCCGTACCGGTGAGGTCGCGGCGACGCGTCGCCGAGGTCCCGGTGAGTTCGCGGTGAACGTCGGCGTCGCGCGCGATGCGCGGCCCTCGCGCATCGTCTGCCTGACCGAGGAGACGACCGAGACGCTGTACCTGCTCGGCGAGCAGGACCGCATCGTCGGCATCTCCGGCTACACGGTGCGCCCGCCCGAGGCCCGGCGCGACAAGCCCCGCGTCTCGGCGTTCACCTCCGCGAAGCTCGACCGGATCCTCGAACTCGAGCCCGACCTGGTGCTCGCGTTCTCCGACATGCAGGCCGACATCGTCGCGGCGCTCGCGCGTGCGGGGCTCTCGGTCCATGTGTTCAACCAGCGCTCGATCGACGGCATCCTGCGGATGGTCCGCACCGTCGGTGACCTGGTCGGCGTGCCCGGGAAGGCCGAGGCGCTGATCGCCGCGCTGCGCGCGAACCTCGAGGCCACCGCGGCCCGCGCGGCCACGCTGCCCCGCCGTCCGCGCGTCTACTTCGAGGAATGGGACGAACCGCCGATCTGCGGCATCGGCTGGGTCTCGGAGCTGATCGGCATCGCGGGCGGCGAGGACGTGTTCGCCGACCAGGCGTGCTCGGCCGCTGCGCGCGGGCGGATCATCGAGGATCCGATGGAGGTCGTGCGCCGTGCGCCGGACGTGATCGTCGGCTCCTGGTGCGGCAAGAAGTTCAGGCCCGAGCAGGTGCGCACGCGCGCCGGCTGGCAGGACGTGCCGGCGGTGCGCGATGGCGCCCTGCACGAGGTGAAGTCGCCCGAGATCCTGCAGCCCGGGCCGGCGGCGCTGACCGACGGCCTGGCGCGGCTCGAGCGGATCGTGCGCGACTGGGCCGAGGGGCGGACGCAGGGATGATCGGGCGCGGCGTGCGCGGCGACCGCGGTCGCGGCGCGCCGCTCAGACGATCGCCGCGTGCACCAGGTTGCTGACCCGATCGAGCCGCACCGAATGCCACGGATCGGGCACGCGGCTGTTGGTGAGGTAGGCGAAGGACACGCCCGACTCCGGATCCGCCCAGCAGTACGACGAGCCGACGCCGCCGTGCCCGAAGGTACCGGGCGAGGCGTGCGAGCCGAGACCGCGGATCGTGGTCGTCGTGCCGCGCAGGTGCGGGCCGAGGCCGCGGTGCATCGGCATGCCCATGTAGTGGTCGAGCCGGTCGCCGGTGTGGTTGCGGATCGCGAAGGCGAGGGTGCGGGGCGAGAGCAGGCGCACGCCGCCGAGCGTGCCCCCCGCGAGCATCATCTGGTAGAGCGCCGCCATCCCGCGGGCGGTGCCGTAGGCGCCGCCGCCGGGCGCGCAGGCACGCCGCCAGGTCTCGTTGTTGCTGTCGGCGCGCAGCGACTGGCCGCCGTCGGCGCCCGGCTCGTGCATGTCGGAGACGCGCGCGTCCTCCGACGGCGGCAGGCCCATGTACAGGTCGCGGCCGAGCCCGAGCGGCTCGATCACCGAGGCGCGCACCTGCTCGCGGAAGTCGCGGCCGGTGAGCCGCTCGATCAGCGCGGCGAGCACCCAGTGCGCCGACAGCGCGTGGTACTCGATGCGCGTGCCGGGCGTCCACTCGAGCGTGAACTCGCAGACCGAGCGCAGCCGCGCCTCGCGGTCGAGCCAGCCTTCGCGCGAGATCTGCGCGTTCGGGAATCCGCCCTGGTGGGTGATCACCTGAAGGATCGTGATGTCGCGCTTGCCGTGCTTCGCGAAGTCGGGAACGTGGTCGGAGACGCGGTCGTCGAACGAGAAGAGCCCGTCCTCGGCGAGCCGCCACAGCGCGGTCGCCATCAGCACCTTCGTGTTCGAGTACAGCAGCCACAGCGTGTCGGGCCGCGCCGGCACGCGCTCGGGCAGCAGGCGCGCATCGCCGACGGTGCGCTCGAGCAGCAGGCGGCCATGGCGGGCGATCGCGATCTGCGCGCCGGGATAGCGGCCCTCGGCGATCTGCGAATCGATGAAGCCGGCCAGCCGCTCGAGCCGGTCGGTGCGAAGGCCGGAGGACGCGAGGTCGCCGGCGGGCAGGGGGAAGGTGTCCATCCCCCGATCGTAAACCGGACGGTCGGGTCGGGCACAATGCCGCCTTCACGCCTCTCCGGATCGACCATGGCCCGTGCCCTCCACCAGAGCGACCTGCGCTCGCTGCCGCTGCTGTCGCGCGGCAAGGTCCGCGACAACTACGCCGTCGGCGACGACAAGCTGCTGATCGTGACCAGCGACCGGCTCTCGGCGTTCGACGTCGTGATGGCCGAGCCCATCCCCGACAAGGGCCGGGTGCTGAACCGCATGGCGCTGTTCTGGTTCGACCGGCTCGCCGACGTCGTGCCGAACCACCTGACCGGCATCGCGCCCGAGTCGGTGGTCGCGCCCGCCGAGGCCGCGCAGGTCGCGGGCCGTTCGATGGTGGTCAAGCGCCTGAAGCCCATCCCGGTCGAGGCGGTGGTGCGCGGCTACCTGATCGGCTCCGGCTGGAAGGACTACCAGGCGAGCGGCGCGGTCTGCGGCATCGCGCTGCCGACGGGCCTGCGGATGGCCGAGAAGCTGCCCGAGCCGATCTTCACGCCCGCGGCCAAGGCCGAGATGGGCGAGCACGACGAGAACATCTCGTTCGCCGACGTGGTCGCCACCGTCGGCGCGCCGCTCGCCGAGCGGATCCGCGAGATCTCGCTCGAGCTCTATCGGCGTGCGTCCGAGTACGCGGCGACGCGCGGCATCATCATCGCCGACACCAAGTTCGAGTTCGGCCTCGACGACGCCGGCACGCTGCACCTGATGGACGAGGTGCTGACCGCCGACTCCTCTCGGTTCTGGCCGGCCGATTCGTATGCGGTCGGGACCTCGCCGCCGAGCTTCGACAAGCAGTACGTGCGGGACTATCTCGAAACGCTGACCGGCTGGGCCAAGACGCCGCCGCCGCCGCCGCTGCCGCCCGAAGTCATCGAACGGACCGCATCCAAGTACCGCGAGGCGCTGCACCGCCTGACGGGCCTGACGCTCGACTGAAGGCAGCGGCGCCGCGGGAACGGCGCCGCTGCCGATCGACCGGCGCGCCGGCGAGGTGGGCCACCCCGCACGGCACGCCGTCGCGATCACTTCGGCAGGATCACCGCGTCGATCGCGTGGATCACGCCGTTGGTGGCGGCCACGTCGGCCATCACCACGTTCGCGCCGTTGACCATCACCTTGCCGCCTTCGGCCTTGAGCGCGACCGTCTGGCCGTTGACCGTCTTCGCCTCGCCGGTCTTGACGTCCTTGGCCATCACCTTGCCCGCGACGACGTGGTAGGTCAGGATCGCGCGCAGCTTGGCCGGGTCCTTCAGCAGGCCATCGACGGTCCCCGCGGGCAGCTTGGCGAACGCTGCATCGGTGGGCGCGAACACGGTGAACGGGCCGGGGCCCTTGAGCGTCTCGACGAGGCCAGCGGCCTTGACCGCGGCGACGAGGGTGGTGAACTGGCCCGCGCCGACGGCGGTGTCGACGATGTCCTGAGCCGCGTAGGCGGCCTGGCCGGCGACCAGCGTGAGGGCGGCCGCGGCGAGCTTGATCGAGGTGAAGGGCTTGATCATGGAAACTCCGGTTTGTTGAACTTACCGGTCAAGATGTGACCGATGGGTTCGTGGTCGGTGCGGACGCCGGGTTCCTGACAGGGGGTCGGCGGTCGACCGGCTAAACTCGCGCTTTCGATGGAGCGACCGATGGCCGAGGCGTCCCCGATCGTCGGGGTGGTGATGGGCAGCAGCAGCGACTGGGACGTGATGCAGCACGCCGTCGCGGTGCTGCGCGAGTTCGGCGTCGCGTACGAGGCCCGGGTGGTGTCCGCGCACCGGATGCCCGACGACATGTTCGCGTACGCCGAGGCCGCGTCCGTGCGCGGTCTGCGCGCGATCGTCGCCGGTGCGGGCGGCGCGGCGCACCTGCCGGGCATGCTGGCCTCGAAGACGATCGTCCCCGTCTACGGCGTGCCGGTGCCGTCCAAGTACCTGCGCGGCGAGGATTCGCTCGCCTCGATCGTGCAGATGCCGCGCGGCGTGCCGGTGGCGACCTTCGCGATCGGCGAGGCCGGTGCGGCCAACGCCGCGCTGCACGCGATCGCCGCGATCGCGACCACCGATGCCGCGCTCGCCTCGAAGCTCCTGGCGTTCCGTGCCCGCCAGACCGAGGCGGCGCGCGCGATGACGCTGCCGCAGGGTTGACCCGCGTGCACCGCCCCGTGCCGCCCCTGCCTCCGGGCGCCTGGCTCGGCCTGCTCGGCGGCGGCCAGCTCGGCCGCATGTTCTGCTTCGCCGCGCAGAGCCTGGGCTACAAGGTCTGCGTGCTCGATCCGGGCACCGACAGCCCGGCCGGCAGCGTCGCCGATCGCCACCTGCGCGCCGACTATCTGGATGCCGCCGCACTCGACGAGCTTGCGCGGACCTGCCGTGCGGCCACCACCGAGTTCGAGAACGTGCCCGCGCAGGCGCTCGAGCGGCTGGCCCGCGACCTCGTCGTCGCCCCGCGCGCCTCGGCGGTCGCCATCGCGCAGGACCGGATCGCGGAGAAGGCCTTCGTGCAGAGGGCCGGGATCGAGGTCGCGCCGTACCGGGCGGTGCTCGCCGAGGCCGACCTGCGCGAGGCCGACGCGGCGCTGTTCCCGGGCATCCTGAAGGCCGCGCGGCTCGGCTACGACGGCAAGGGGCAGGCACGGGTCGCCGACCGTGACGCCGCGCTCGAGGCATTCCGGGCGATGGGCGGGGTGCCCTGCGTGCTCGAGCAGCGCCTGCCGCTCGCGCTCGAGGTCTCCGTGCTGGTGGCGCGCGGCTTCGACGGCGAGGCCCGCGCCTGGCCGATCGCCGAGAACGAGCATCGCGGCGGCATCCTGGCGCTGTCGACCGTGCCCGCTCGTGTCGACGCGGGGCTCGCTGCCCGCGCCACCGAAGCGGCGCTCTCGATCGCCGCGGCGCTCGACTACGTCGGCGTGCTCTGCGTCGAGTTCTTCGTGCTCGACGACGGGCGCCTGGTGGTCAACGAGCTCGCCCCGCGGCCGCACAACTCCGGGCACTGGACGATCGACGCCTGCCTGACCAGCCAGTTCGAGCAGCAGGCGCGCGTGCTCGCCGGGCTGCCGCTCGGCAGCGTGCGGCAGCACTCGCCCGCGGTGATGGTCAACCTGCTCGGCGACGTCTGGTTCCGCGGCGCGGCGCACCCGACCGAGCCCGACTGGGCGGCGGTGCTGCGGCGGCCGCAGGCGCGGCTGCATCTGTACGGCAAGGCCGACGCGCGGCCGGGCCGCAAGATGGGCCACGTGACGGTGGTCGGCGAGACCGCCGCCGAGGCGATCGCCATCGCGGCCGCGATCGAGCAGGACCTGGGCATCGCGCGGTGAGCCGCGCGGGGCAGGGCGGCACCGTCGAGCCGGCGACCGAGGCGTCGATCGACCGCGCCGCGCGGGTACTGCTCGCCGGGGGCCTGGTCGCGCTGCCGACCGAGACCGTCTACGGGCTGGGCGCCGACGCGGCGCAGCGCGACGCGGTCGAGCTGATCTACGCCACCAAGGGCCGTCCTCCCGGGCATCCGCTGATCGTCCACGTGCCGGATGTCGCCCAGGGCCGGCGCTGGGCGCAGTTCGATGCGCGCGCCGAGCGGCTGGTCGCGGCGTTCTGGCCGGGGCCGCTGACGCTGGTGCTGCCACGCGCTCCGGCCGCGCCGGCGTGGGCCTGCGGCGGACAGGCGAGCATCGGCCTGCGCTGCCCGTCGCACCCGGTCGCGCGCGCGCTCCTGGAGCGCTTCGTGGCGCTCGGCGGCAGCGGTGTGGCCGCCCCCTCGGCCAACCGCTTCGGCCGGGTCAGTCCGACCCGTGCCGAGCACGTCGTCGACGACCTCGGCGCCGATGCGCCGCTGGTGCTCGACGGCGGCGCGGCCGAGGTCGGGGTCGAATCGACGATCGTCGATCTCACGCGGGGGCGGGCGGTGCTGCTGCGCCCCGGACGCATCGGGCGGGACGCGCTCGAGGCGGTGCTCGGCGAGCCGGTCGCGGAGCGCGACGACGACGCCCCGCGCGCCTCCGGCACGCTGGCCGCGCACTACCAGCCGGCCACCCCGGTCGAGCTGATCGACGCCGGTGCGATCGACGCGCGTGCCGCCTCGCTCGGCGGGGACGGCGTCGCGGTCTGGTCGGGCACGCGGCCCGGGCACGCGGTCGCGCACTGGGAGCCCGCGGCATCCGACGCGGCCGGTCGGGAGGCCGCGCTCTACGAGGTCCTGCGGCGCCTCGATCGCCTCGGACTGCGGCGCATCCTCGTCGAGGCGCCCCCGCCGGGCGCGCAGTGGGCCGCGCTGCGCGACCGGCTCGAGCGGGCGTCCCACCCGGGCTGATCCGCCACGGGCGGGCCGCTGCGCGCGCTCCGACGCGGCGTCGGTCGAGCCTCCCAGAAGTCGCACCGGCAGCGTGGCCGGAGCACTTGGGCCACACTCGGCCGATGCATGTCCATCGACGCCTCGCCGCCGCCTCCGTCACGCCCCCGGACGCTCCCCCCGTCGCCCCCGGCGTCGCCCCCTCCGATTCCGCCGCGTTGCCCGAGCCGCCGCGCAGGTCGATGCGCACCGGCATCGTCGTGACCTGCCTCGCGTTCGCGATCGCGGGCTGCGGCCAGGACGACGATCCGGCGCCCCCGCCGGCCGCCGCCGAGCCGCCGCCGACGGCCGTCGCGGGCAGCTCGCAGGTCGCCGCCCCGCAACCCGGCTGGCTGACCCAGACCCGGGTGGTCGCGCCCCTGCCCAAGGCGACCATCGAGGCGGCGGCCGCCGCCCAGGGCTGGACCGCGCTGCTCGGGCCGGCGCGCTGCGACGTCACGCTGCACGAGATCCTGCATCCGACCGCCGGGCCGAAGGGCGAGGCGACCGACGCATCCGGCGCGGTGATGGTGCCGACGGGCGAGGGCTGCCCCGGCCCGTATCCGCTGCTGTCGTACTCCCGCGGCACCGACCTGGACCGGTCGCGGTCGATGGCCAACCCGGACGACCGCGAGACGCAGGCGGTGGCGGCCTTCTTCGCGGCGCGCGGCTGGGTGGTGGTCGCCTCCGACTATCTGGGCTACGCCCGGTCCTCGTTCCCGTACCACCCGTACCTGCATGCCGAGTCCGAGGCCCGCACCGGGATCGACGCGCTGCGGGCGGCACGCACGCTGCTCGCCGGACTCGGCGTGCCCGAGTCCGGCCGCCTGGCGGTCGTCGGCTACTCGCAGGGCGGGCATGCGGCGCTGGCCATCCAGCGCGCGATCGAGCGTGACCGTCCGGACGGTGTCTATGCCCCCCTGGCGACCAGTGCCATGTCGGGACCGTACGACCTCGCGGCCACCCTCGCCGAGAGCGCGCAGGCCCTGCCGCAGCAAGCGGCGGCGTCGGTGGGCAGTTCCGGGACCGCCCGCGATGCGCTGCTGCGCCTGGGCGATTCGCTCGGCACCAGCGCGAGCGAGCTCGTGCAGGGCGGCTCCCAGCTCGCCGACGTGCTGAGGGCGAACTCCGTGATCGGCTGGCGGCCGCAGGCGCCCGTGCTGCTGTGCGGCGGTTCACGCGACCCGATCGTGCCGTTCGCCAACACCACGCGCGCAGCGGCCGACTTCACCGCGCGCGGCGCGACGGTGACCGTTCTCGACGTCGAGACCGACCCGATCCTGCAGGTCGGGCTCCCGCCCGCCACCGCGTCCCGTGACGACCTCGGCCGCTACCATCAGGGCGACGTGCCGCCGCGCTGCTTCGCGGCGACCCGCGATCGGCTGCTCGAGCCGCTGCGCTGAGCCCCGGGCACGGCGCACCCCTGCGCCGACGCCGGAGCGTGGGGGCTACCGGGTCCGCGGTCGGCGCACGAAGGCGAGCGTCGCCTCGGTGACGGCGTCGGGGCGCTCGCGATGCGGCGAATGGCCGCAGCCGTCCAGTGCGAGGGCCGCCGCACCGGGCGTCGCCTGCACGATCGCGTCGATCTGCGCCATCGTGCCGTACTCGTCGTCGTGGCCCTGGATGGCCAGCACCGGGCAGCGGATCGCGGACAGCAGCGGGGTGATCGACCAGGTGCGGAACGCCGGGTCGAGCCAGGCGTCCGCCCAGCCGAAGAACGCCGAATCGACGTCGTCGTGGAAGCGCGAGAGCCGCTCGCGAAGTCCCGTCGCGTAGCCCTCGCGGGCGCGCACGATGCTCTCGACTGAGATGTCCTCGACGAACACGTGCGGCGCCAGCACGATCGCGCCGGCGACCCGATCCGGCGAGGTCGCGGCATGGATCAGCGCGATGGTGCCGCCGTCGCTGTGCCCGAACAGCCAGGGCGGATCGACGGCGGCGTCCACGCCGCAGCCCTCGAGCACCGCGGGCAGCACCTCGGTGGCCTGGCGGTGCATGAAGTCGGTGGCCCAGCGTTCCCCCGCGCCGCGCGGCGTCGAGCGACCGTAGCCGGGACGCGAGTAGACGAGGCCGCGCCAGCCGCCGGCCGCGCACAGCCGCGCCGGGGTGTCCTTCCAGAGCGCCACCGAGCCGAGGCCCTCGTGCAGGAACACCATCAGCGGGGCCGACGGATCGTCGACCCCGACACGGGCGACCTCGATGCGCAGCCCGCCCGCCAGATGGACGAAGTCGCCGCCGGTGCCGGTGCTCGTGCCCGTGCCCGTGCTCACGTCCCCGTCCCGCGTTCGGCCTCGCGCAGCCGGAACCGCTGGATCTTGCCGGTCGCGGTCTTGGGCAGCTCCACCACGAAGGCGATCTGGCGCGGATACTTGAACGGCGCGAGCCGGGCCTTGACGAAGGCCTGCAGTTCGGCCGACATCGCCTCGGTCGCGTGGGCCGGATCCTTCATCACGACGAACGCCTTGGCGCGCGTCAGGCCCTGCGGGTCGTCGACGCCGATCACCGCCGCCTCGAGGACCGCCGGATGCTGCATCAGCGTCGACTCGACCTCGAACGGCGACACGTACTGCCCGCTGACCTTGAGCATGTCGTCGCCGCGCCCGGCGTAGACGTAGTACCCGTCGGCATCACGGAAGTACTTGTCGCCGCTCTTCGTCCAGGCGCCCTGGAAGCTCGCGCGCGAGCGTGCCCGATCGGCCCAGTACATCAGCGCGGCCGACGGGCCCTCGATGTACAGGTCGCCGATCTGCTCGGCGCCCTCGATCGGCGCGCCGCTGTCGTCGCGCAGCTCCACGCGATAGCCGTCCACCGGCTTGCCGGTGGTGCCGTAGCGCACGTCGCCCGGCCGGTTCGACAGGAAGACATGCAGCATCTCGGTCGAGCCGATGCCGTCGATGATCTCGCATCCGAAACGGGCGCCGAAGCGTTCGCCGATCTCGCGCGGCAGCGCCTCGCCGGCCGACGAGCACAGCCGCAGCGCGACCTGGTCGCGGGCGGGCAGCGCGGCCGAGGCGAGCATGCCCGCGTAGCCGGTGGGCGCACCGAAGAACACGGTCGGGCGCTGCGGACCCGTCCAGCGGCGGAACACCGCGTCGGGGGTGGGGCGTTCGGCCATCAGCACCGTGGTGGCGCCCGCCGACAGCGGGAAGGTCAGCGCGTTGCCCAGCCCGTAGGCGAAGAAGAGCTTGGCCGCGGAGAAGCAGACGTCGGCCTCGGTCAGGCCGAGCACCGGTCCGCCGTAGAGCGCCGCCGTCCAGTACAGGTTGGCGTGCGTGTGCACGGTGCCCTTCGGGCGGCCCGTCGAGCCCGACGAGTAGAGCCAGAACGCCATGTCGTCGCCGCGGGTGTCGGCCGGCGGCGCGGTCGGCTGCCCGGGCAGCCAGGCCTCGAGGTCGTCGGACGGGACCGACGGATCGGCGCAGAACGGTGCGCCGCGCGTGGAGACGAGCAGGCGCGTCACCTCGTGGGTCGCCCGGGCCATCGCCTGGCCCAGGATCGGCACGAGCGCGGCCGACACGATCGCGGCCCGCGCCCGGCTGTGGTCGAGCATGTAGGCGTAGTCGTCGACCGTCAGCAGCGTGTTGACCGCCACCGGCACCACCCCCGCGCGCAGGCAGCCCAGGAAGGCGACCGGCCAGTCGATGCAGTCGTGCATCAGCAGCAGCACCCGCTCCTCGCGCCGCAGGCCGAGTGCGCCGAGACCGCCCGCGAAGCGCGCCGCGCGTGCGTCGAGTTCTCCATAGCCGATCGAGCCGGTGTCGTCGACGTAGGCGGTCCGGGCGGCGCGCGAGGCGTTCAGCGTGGACAGGTGCGCAGCGAAGTTGAACCGCTCGGGCGGCGCGGCGATCGTCATGCGGGGGGTCTCCTCGTGCCGCGCGGCGGGCGGCGGCGATGGTGGTCGCCGTGAACGGCAATCCGCTTCATGAATTGAAGTTACAATCCGTCGAAGGGACTGTCAAGCACTATAATGCATGTTCTCGGCGGCTCGAGCAGGCCAGGAGGCGGCATGGACGAACACGGCCCGGATTCACCGGGCGAGGCTGCGATGGATCGGGCGGCGGCGGATGAAGCGTCGGTGATCCCGTCACCCGCCGAGCGCGCCGAGCGCGCCGAGCCGCCGCGCGACCCGTTCCTGGTCGCGCTCGGCGAGCGGGCCCGGTCGCTGCGGGCGCGCCGGGGCATGACGCGCCGTGCGCTGTCGTCCGCCTCGGAGGTGTCGGAGCGCCACCTCGCCAATCTCGAGCTCGGCGTGGGCAACGCCTCGATCCTGGTCCTGCGTCAGGTCGCCCAGGCGCTCGGCGCACCGCTGGCCGAGCTGATCGGCGACGAGACCACGGCCGGTCCCGAGTGGCTGCTGATCCGAGACCTGCTCGCCGGTCGCGACGAGGACGAGCTGCGACGCGCGAGGATCGCGCTCGGTGACCTGTTCGGCGAATCGGCCCGCGCCGAGGCGAGGGCCGGGCGGATCGCGCTGGTCGGTCTGCGCGGCGCGGGCAAGTCGACGCTCGGCAGGATGCTCGCCGACGCGCTCGCGCTGCCGTTCGTCGAGCTCAACCGGGAGCTCGAGCGCGTCGCCGGCTGCAGCCTCGCCGAGATCCACGGCCTGCTCGGCCCCGCGGCCTACCGGCGCTACGAGCGGCGCGCGCTCGAGGAGACCATCCAGCTCTATCCGGACGCGGTGATCGCCACCCCGGGCGGCATCGTCTCGGATCCGGCGACCTTCAACCTGCTGCTGGCGCACTGCACGACGGTCTGGCTCAAGGCTTCGCCCGAGGAGCACATGCAGCGCGTCGTCGCCCAGGGTGACCTGCGCCCCATGGCGGGCAACCAGGAGGCGATGGACGATCTCAAGCGCATCCTCGCGGGGCGCGCCGCGTTCTACGGCCGCGCCGATCGCCAGGTCGACACCAGCGGGCGCAGCCTCGGGCAGGCGTTCGACGCCCTGCGCGAGGCGGTCCGCGAGGCGACCGGCCGTTGAACGCGCGGTAGGCAGTAAAATGCGTGCTCTGCGCTTGACACCCGACAAGTGTGCAGTATGATGCATGTCATCGCAGGGCAGGCGACGCCGCGCACGTCCGACTCGCCGCCGCCGCACGCCCCCACCGGAGACCCCCGATGAACGCACCGTTCGCTCCCGAGCTCGCCCGCGTCGAGTACCAGACCGAGCCCTCGCGCTATCGCCACTGGACCCTGTCGGTCGACGGTGCGGTGGCCACGCTCGCCATGAACGTCGACGAGGACGCGGGCCTGCGTCCCGGCTACAAGCTCAAGCTCAACAGCTACGACCTCGGCGTCGACATCGAGCTGCACGACGCGCTGAACCGCGTGCGCTTCGAGCATCCGTCGGTCCGCGTGGTGGTGGTCACGAGCCTGCGCGAGCGCATCTTCTGCTCGGGCGCGAACATCTTCATGCTCGGCGTCTCGCCGCACGCATGGAAGGTGAACTTCTGCAAGTTCACCAACGAGACGCGCAACGGCATCGAGGACAGCAGCCGGCACTCGGGCCTGAAGTTCCTCGCCGCGGTCAACGGCGCCTGCGCCGGCGGCGGCTACGAGCTCGCGCTCGCCTGCGACGAGATCCTGCTGGTCGACGACCGCAGCTCGTCGGTGTCGCTGCCCGAGGTACCGCTGCTCGGCGTGCTGCCCGGCACCGGCGGCCTCACGCGCCTGACCGACAAGCGCCACGTGCGCCACGACCTCGCCGACGTGTTCTGCACGACGACCGAGGGCGTGCGCGGCAAGAAGGCCCAGGACTGGCGGCTGGTCGATGCGATCGCCAAGCCCGCGGTCTTCGGGCAGGCCGTGCGCGACCGCGCCGCGGCGCTCGCCGCGACGAGCGACCGGCCGGCGGGTGCCGCGGGCGTCGCGCTGACGCCGCTCGAGCGCACGATCGAGGCCGACGCGCTGCGCTATCCGAACGTCGTCGTGACGATCGACCGAGCCGCGCGCACCGCCACCTTCACCCTCAAGGCGCCCGCCGCCGCGCAGCCGACGACGGTCGAGGCGATCGTCGCGGCCGGCGCGGGCTGGTGGCCGCTCGCCATGGCCCGCGAGCTCGATGACGCCATCCTGTCGATGCGCACCAACGAGCTCGAGATCGGCACCTGGCTGCTCAAGACCGAGGGCGATGCGCAGGCGGTGCTCGCGGCCGATGCCACGCTGCTCGCGCACCGAGAGCACTGGTTCGTGCGCGAGACCATCGGCCTGCTGCGCCGCACGCTGTCGCGCCTGGACGTGTCCTCGCGCACGCTGTTCGCGCTGATCGAGCCGGGCTCGTGCTTCGCCGGCACCTTCCTCGAGCTGGCGCTCGCCGCCGACCGGACCTACATGCTGGCGCTGCCCGACGAGCCCGCGCGCGCGCCGCGCCTGGTCGCCACCGAGGTGAACTTCGGGCTCTACCCGATGGCCACCGAGCAGTCGCGCCTCGCGCGCCGCTTCTACGAGGAGGCGCCCGCACTCGACGCGGTCCGCGCCCGCACGGGCGAGCCGATCGACGCGGACGCGGCGTTCGCGCTCGGCCTCGTCACCTCGGCCCCCGACGACATCGACTGGGCCGACGAGGTCCGCATCGCGATCGAGGAGCGCGCGGCGATGTCGCCCGACGCGCTGACCGGCCTCGAGGCGAACCTGCGCTTCAACGGCCCCGAGACCATGGCGACCCGGATCTTCGGCCGGCTCACCGCCTGGCAGAACTGGATCTTCCAGCGGCCGAACGCCGTCGGCGACAAGGGCGCGCTCAAGCTGTACGGCAAGGGCGAAAAACCCCAGTTCGACCGCAACCGCGTCTGAGTTTCCGCGTCACACCTTCTTCTTCAAGACACGTTCCAACCGAATCCCCAGGAGCACCGCGATGTCAGGCATCGACTACGCCGAGAAGATCCCGAACAACGTCAACCTGTCCGAGGACAAGACGCTGCAGCGCGCGCTCGAGCACTGGCAGCCGAACTACATCGACTGGTGGAAGGACATGGGCCCGGACGGCTCGCAGGACTTCGACGTGTACCTGCGCACCGCGATCTCGGTCGACCCGCAGGGCTGGGCGCAGTTCGGGCACGTGAAGATGCCCGACTACCGCTGGGGCATCTTCCTGAATCCGCGCGAGGCCGACCGCAAGGTCGGCTTCGGCGAGCACAAGGGCGAGGCCGCCTGGCAGGACGTGCCCGGCGAGCACCGCGCCAACCTGCGCCGCATCATCGTCACGCAGGGCGACACCGAACCCGCCTCGGTCGAGCAGCAGCGCCACCTCGGCCTGACCGCGCCGAGCCAGTACGACCTGCGCAACCTGTTCCAGGTGAACGTCGAGGAAGGCCGCCACCTGTGGGCGATGGTCTACCTGCTGCACAAGCATTTCGGCCGCGATGGCCGAGAGGAGGCCGAGGCCCTGCTCGAGCGTCGCTCGGGCGACCAGGACAACCCCCGCATCCTCGGCGCCTTCAACGAGAAGACGCCCGACTGGCTCGCGTTCTACATGTTCACCTACTTCACCGACCGCGACGGCAAGTTCCAGCTGTGCGCGCTCGCGGAGTCGGGGTTCGATCCGCTGGCGCGGACCACGAAGTTCATGCTGACCGAGGAAGCGCACCACATGTTCGTGGGCGAGTCCGGCATCTCGCGCGTCATCCAGCGCACCTGCGAGGTGATGAACCGCATCAAGTCGGACGATCCGGCGAAGGTCCGCGCCGAGGGCGTGGTCGACCTGCAGACGCTGCAGCGCTACCTGAACTTCCACTTCAGCGTGACCATCGACCTGTTCGGCGCCGACGAGTCGAGCAACGCCGCGATCTTCTACAACTCGGGCCTGAAGGGCCGGTTTGAGGAGACCAAGCGCGACGACGACCACCAGCTGCACGGCCGCCACTACACCGTGCTGGGCGTCAAGGAGGGCAAGCTCGTCGAGCGCGAGGTGCCGATGCTCAACGCGCTCAACGAGGTGCTGCGCGACGACTACATCCGCGACTCGATCGGCGGCGTCAACCGCTGGAACAAGGTGATCGAGAAGGCCGGCATCCCGTTCCGCCTGCAGGCGCCGCACAAGGCGTTCAACCGGAAGATCGGCACGCTGTCGGGCGTGAAGGTCTCGCCGGACGGCCGCGTGGTGAGCGAGGCCGAGTTCGCGCAGCACGAGAAGGCCTGGCTGCCGAGCGCCGAGGACCGCGCGTTCGTCGCCTCGCTGATGGGCCGCGTCGTCGAGCCGGGCAAGTTCGCCAACTGGATCGCGCCGCCGGTGATGGGCGTGAACCGCCAGCCGGTGGACTTCGAGTACATCCGCTTCAACTGAGGCCCGCATGAACGCACCGTTGCCCGAGGTCATCAAGCAGCACCTGATCGACCCCGAGATCTGCATCCGCTGCAACACCTGCGAGGAGACCTGCCCGGTCGACGCGATCACGCACGACTCGCGCAACTACGTGGTGGATGCGGACAAGTGCAACCTGTGCATGGCCTGCGTGCCGCCGTGTCCGACCGGCTCGATCGACAACTGGCGCACGATGCTGCGGGTGGAGGCGTACTCGACCGAGGCGCAGCTGACCTGGGACGAGCTGCCTTCGGAGAAGGCGCTCGGCGTGGCGGTCGGCGATGCGACGGCCGAGGCAGTGCCCCTGGCGGCCGAGGCGGCGTCTGCCGCGGAGGCACCGCAGGCAGCGGCGTCGGCCGGCGCCGACCTCGTGCCCGGCTCCCAGATGCCGCCCTGGTCGGCCGCGCATCCGTACGTCAACCTCTACGGGCATCGCAATCCGGTGACGGCGACGGTCGCAGGCAACTACCGCGTCACCGAGCTCGGCACCGACAGCGACACGCATCACCTCGTGCTCGACTTCGGCGTCACGCCGTTTCCGGTGCTCGAGGGGCAGTCGCTCGGCATCCTGCCCCCGGGCACCGACGCGCACGGCCGCGCGCATCACGCGCGGCAGTACTCCATCGCGAACCCCCGCGACGGCGAGCGGCCCGGATACAACAACGTCTCGCTCACCGTCAAGCGCGTGCTGGTCGACCACGAGGGTCGCCCGGTCCGCGGCGTGGCGTCCAACTACCTGTGCGACCTGAAGAAGGGCGACACGGTGCAGGTGATCGGGCCGTTCGGCTCGAGCTTCCTGATGCCCAACCATGCGGGCTCGAACCTGCTGATGATCTGCACCGGCACCGGCAGTGCGCCGATGAGGGCGATGACCGAGCGCCGGCGTCGCCGCCGGGCCGCGGGCGAAGGCGAGGGCGGCCGTCTGATGCTGTTCTTCGGCGCGCGCACGCAGCAGGAGCTGCCGTACTTCGGACCGCTGACGAAGCTGCCGGACGACTTCATCGACATCGAGTTCGCCTTCTCCCGGGTGCCGGGCCAGCCCCGGCGCTACGTGCAGGACGCGATGCGCGAGCGCGCCGGCGACGTCGCCTCGCTGCTGCAGGACGAGGCCACCCATGTCTACGTCTGCGGGCTCAAGGGCATGGAGACGGGCGTGCTCGAGGCACTGCGGGACGTGGCCGCGACCCACGGCATCGACTGGGCGGGGCTGCACGCCCGGATGAAGGCCGAGGGCCGGCTGCACTTCGAGACGTACTGAGGGCGGCGCGACGGCATCCCGGAGGACCGGGCCGCTCGCGCGACCGCTTTTCATGCAGTGGCGGCGTCCGTCTTGAGCGCGGATCGCAGATCGCTCAAGTCCGGGCCCGGGCGGGCCGATAACCCATCAGTTGGAACCCTGGCCGACGTGTCCTGCCCGGACCGTCGTTCCGGCGACCCGCTTTCGACGCCGCCCACCGTATCGACTCGCCGCCCCGTGCTCTCCGTGCCGACATCCACCCTGATCGAGACCGTCGCAGACCTGACCGCGGAGCGCGACCGGGATTCGCTCGAAGGTTCGGTCGCGCAACTGCTGCGCGCGCAGCTCGGTGCCAGCAGCGTGACCTACATGCGTCTGGTGGCCGGCGAGGACGGCGCCCGCCTGTGGCCGGTGCTGCGTGCCACCGCCGACGGCACCCAGCGTCTGCGCGAGACGGGAGACCCACGCCTGCTCCCGGCGGTGTCGGGCTCGCACGCTCGCTGTCTCGACGAGCGCGCCGCGCTGCGGCTGTCGACCCGCGACGCGCCGCGCTGCGGCTACCTGTTCCCGGTGCTCTCCGAACGCGAGCCGATCGGGCTGATCGAAGCCGTGGGGGTCGACGCGATGCTGCCGCCGGAGCGGGAGGCGGCGGTCGCCAACCTGCTGCGGATCTATCGGAACCATCTGGCGCTGCTCGACTACGGCGAGCACGACACCCTGACCTCGCTGCGCAACCGCAGGACCTTCGACGCCGACTTCAGCCGGATGCTCCGCGAGCAGGCCGTCGTCGATGCGCCGGCCGACGTGGACGAGTCCCGGACCCCCGCCCCTCAGGACGCGCCGCACTGGCTCGCGGTGGTCGATGTCGACCGCTTCAAGCGCATCAACGACGAGTACGGCCACCTGTACGGCGACGAGGTGCTGCTGCTGCTCGCCCAGATGATGCGCGCGCAGTTCCGCCCGATCGACCGGCTCTATCGGTTCGGCGGCGAGGAGTTCGTCGTCGTGCTCTCGCGAACGGCCATCGATGTCGCGCGTTCGCCTCTGGAGCGGCTGCGTGCCAGCGTCGAGGCGCGGACGTTCTCGCGCGTGGGACGGGTCACGGTGTCCATCGGCTACACCCGGATCGGACCGCTCGACGACACCGCGGGCGCGTTCGGCCGCGCCGATGCGGCGCTCTATCACGCCAAGGAGACCGGCCGCAATCAGGTCCTGGGCTGGGAGGCGCTCGTGGCGGCCGGGCACCTGGCCCCGAAGTCGAACGACGCGGAGCTCGAACTGTTCTGACCGGCGGGGCCGCCCTCGATGCGGCCGCATCCGGGTTAAGCTTGCGGCCACGGTTCGTGCGGCGTGCATGGCCGCGCGGTCCCGCGCGGCGCGCAGGGACGCACGGCGAAACCACGGTCCGCCCGATGTCCGACGCCGCCCCCATCGATCCCTCCGCGCTGGTCGCCCTCGTGCGACGCCTGCGCGGTCGCGACCGGGCGTGGACCGCCGGTGCGGCGGCGCGCTTCGACGCCTGGCTCGACGCCGTCGAGCGGGACGATGCGGCACGGGTGGAGATCGCGGGCCGGCTGGCCGCGATCGTCGCCGGCACTCAGCACGTCGGCTTCTTCGCCGACCTCGGGATCGCGCCGCCCGACGGGTTCGGCGCCGAGCTGCGCCGCCGGGCGCTCCACCGCCTGCTGCCCGAGGACCTCGAGGACGACCAGCTCAAGGACTGGCTGCGCCGCCTGTTCGGCGATCCGCGCGCCGCCTCCTGGGCGCTCTCGATCCCCGGCGACCGCTGGCAGCGGCTGGCCCGGCTGCTCGACATCGGCGCGATGCCCGAGCCTGCCCGCCAGCGGCTCGCCGCCGAGATGCTCGAGGCGCTGAAGGTGCTGTCCGCCCGGATCGCGGCCACCGGCGTCGATCCGGGCCTGGCCCGCGTGTACCCGGACGCGCAGCGCTCGGCCTCGCCCTTCCTCGAGCAGCAGCCCGCGGTGCGCACCTACGTCGACGGCTGGGTCACCGCCCTGGTCGCCGGCGAGGAGGCGCCCGCCGAGGACGACCGTCCGGTTCGCGTGATGCTCCAGCAGTGCCGCGACGTGATCCGCCGGATCCGGCGGAACACCGGGCGCACCGGCGTCACCGTGTCGCTGACCTTCAAGCTGCAGCGGCTCTCCGAGATCGTCGACCGGCTCGAGCTGCTGCTCGACCTCCTCGACTTCACGCAGCCGAGCGCGCAGCGCGACGCGGCCTGGATGCGGTTCTTCCGTCAGCAGGTGCGCGCCTGCGCCGACGAGACCAGCCTGCGCTCGGTCTGGCGCAAGGGCACCGAACTCGCCGCCCTCGAGATCACCGAGCACGCCGGCCGGACGGGCGAGCACTACATCGCCACCGATCGCGCGCAGTGGTGGGCGATGCTGCGTTCGGCCGCCGTCGGCGGCGTCGTGGTCGCCTTCATGGCGATCGCCAAGGTGCTGATCACCGCGATGCACGCGCCGCCGCTCGTCGAGGGCGTGCTGGTGTCGCTGAACTACGGGCTCGGATTCGTGCTGATCCAGCTGCTGCACGGCACGGTGGCGACCAAGCAGCCGGCGATGACGGCCGCCCGCATCGCCGCCGAGGTCGACGCGGGGCAGGCGGGCGGTGCCCGCGCCTGGATGCCGCGCGTCGCCGAACTGCTGGTCCAGGTCGTCCGGAGCCAGTTCGTCGCGGTGCTCGGCAACGTCTGCGTCGCGCTGCCGCTCGCGGCGCTGCTCACCTGGGGGCTGCTCGCGGCCATCGGCTGGGCGCCGGCCTCGCCCGAGAAGTCCGCCGCACTGATCGATCAGCTCGACCCGCTGGGCCTCACCGTGTTCTATGCGGCCATCGCCGGCGTGTGCCTGTTCCTCGCCGGCATCGTGTCCGGCTACTGCGACAACCTGACCGTGTTCCATCGGCTGCCGCGGCGGGTCGCTCGGATGCCGCTGCTCGTGTCGATCGTCGGCGAGCGGCGCGCGCAGGCCGTGGGGGCCTGGGTCGAACACAACTTCGGCGCGCTGGCGGGCAACTTCCTGTTCGGCTGCATGCTGGGCGGCGTCTCGCTGCTCGGCACGCTGTCCGGGCTGCCGCTCGACATCCGTCACGTCGCGTTCGCGTCGGCCAACCTCGGCATGGCGGGCACGGTCCTCTGGACACACCTGACGTGGCAGCCCATCGTGCTGGCAGCGGTCGGTGTCGCGGTGATCGCACTCACCAACCTCGCGGTCAGCTTCACGCTCTCGCTGATGCTGGCGCTGCGCGCCCGACGGCTGGACACGCGCGGCATCGGGGCGACATGGCGCGAGCTGGTGCGTCGCGCGCTGGCGCACCCGCTCGATCTGGTGCGCCCGCCCCCCGCTGCGGTGCGCGCCGAGTCCCCGGTCGCCGACTGAGCTCCGGACACCGCTGCGGCATCCGTCGCGAGGCTCGCGTGGGCCTCGGTCCCCTCTCTATAATCGCGGTTCCCGCCCAGTCCGAGGTCCCCGATGCCCACCATGCCGCGCGCTCGCCGAGCCGTCCTGTCCGCCGCCGTGTCCGCCTCCGTCCTGGCCGCCGCCGGCGTGCCGATGACGGCCTTCTCGCAGTCGAAGATCAAGGTCGCCGCGGTCTACACCGTGCCGGTCGAGCAGCAGTGGGTGAGCCGGATTCACAAGGCGCTGAATGCGGCGAAGGACCGCGGCGCGATCGACTACGAATTCAGCGAGAGCGTGGCCAACGCCGACTACGAGCGCGTGATGCGCCAGTTCGCCGAGAAGGGCGCCCAGTTCATCGTCGGCGAGTCGTTCGCTGTCGAGGCGGCCGCCCGCAAGGTCGCCAAGGACTATCCGAAGATCTCCTTCCTGATGGGCTCGTCCGGCAAGCCGCAGGCGCCGAACTTCTCGGTGTTCGACAACTACATCCAGGAGCCGGCCTTCCTGACCGGCATGATCGCCGGCGGCATGTCCAAGACCGGCAAGATCGGCATGGTGGGCGGCTTCCCGATCCCCGAGGTCAACCGGCTGATGAACGCGTTCATGGCCGGCGCCAAGGAGGTCAATCCGAAGGTCGAGTTCATGGTGACCTTCATCAACTCCTGGTTCGACCCGCCCAAGGCCAAGGAGGCGGCGTTCGCGATGATCGACAAGGGCGCCGACGTGATGTACGCCGAGCGCTTCGGCGTGTCCGACGCGGCCAAGGAGCGGGGCAAGCTCGCGATCGGCAACGTGATCGACACCCAGGACAAGTACCCCGAGACGGTGGTCGCCTCGGCGTTGTGGAACATGGAGCCGACCATCGAGCGCGCGCTCGAGGCGGTCAAGGGCGGCAAGTTCAAGGCCGAGGACTACGGCCAGTTCTCGATGATGAAGTACAAGGGCTCGGCCCTGTCGCCGCTCGGCACCTTCGAGTCGAAGATCCCGGCCGATCTGGTGAAGAAGGTCCGCGATCGCGAGAAGGCGATCTACGACGGCAAGTTCACCGTCAAGATCGACGACAACCAGCCGAAGCCGAACGCCAAGTGACGCGGTGACCGGGCGCCCCGAGCCGGTCCTGCGGCTGACCGGCATCACCAAGCGCTTCGGCTCGCTGCTCGCCAACGACGGCATCTCGCTGGACCTCGCGCGCGGCGAGGTCCTGGCGCTGCTCGGCGAGAACGGCGCCGGCAAGAGCACGCTGGTGTCCATCCTCTTCGGCCACTACGTGGCCGATGCCGGCACGGTCGAGGCGTTCGGCGCGCCGCTGCCGCCGGGCGATCCGGCGGCGGCGCTCGCCGCGGGCATCGGCATGGTCCATCAGCACTTCACGCTGGCGGACAACCTGACGGTGCTCGACAACGTGCTGATCGGCGTCGAGCCGTGGTGGCGACCGGTGTCGCGCCGCGCGGCGGCGCGGACCAAGCTGCTCGGTCTCGCGGCGCGATTCGGCCTCGCGGTCGATGCCGACGCGCGCGTCGGCGACCTGTCCATCGGCGAGAAGCAGCGCGTCGAGATCCTCAAGGCGCTGTACCGCGACGCGCGGATCCTCATCCTCGACGAGCCGACAGCGGTGCTGACGCCGCAGGAGAGCGAGCGCCTGTTCGAGACGCTGCGCGCCTTCGTCGAGGCGGGCCTGTCGATCGTGTTCATCTCGCACAAGCTCGGCGAGGTGCTCGCGGTGAGCCACCGGGTCGCGGTCCTGCGCCAGGGGCGGCTCGAGGCGGTGCTTCCCGCGGCCGGTACCGATGCGTCGGCGCTCGCGCGCCTCATGGTCGGGCGCGAGGTCGCGCAGCCGGTACGCGCGGCGCGGGTACGCAGGCCCGATGATGCCGCCGAGCCGCCGGTGCTGTCGCTGCGCGAGGTGGATGCCGTCGACGGCGCCCGCACGCTGCTGCACGGGGTGTCGCTCGAGCTGCGGCCCGGCGAGATCGTCGCGATCGCGGGGGTCGCCGGCAATGGCCAGCAGCCGCTCGCCGAACTGCTGTGCGGCCTGCGGGCACCGGCCCGGGGCGCGCTGCGCGTGGCGGGCGCGCCGATCGCCGCGAGCCCGGCCGCGTTCATCGCCGCCGGCATCGGGCGCGTGCCCGAGGACCGCCACCACCTCGGCGTCATCGCCGAGGCGACCGTGGCCGAGAACGCGGTCGCCGAGCACTACCGCGCACGGCCCTACGCTCGGGGCGGCTGGCTGGTCGAGGGGAGTGCCATCCGCGCGGCGGCGGCTCGCATCGTCGCCGACTACGACGTGCGCTGCCGCGGTCTCGAGCAGCCGACCCGCCAGCTCTCGGGCGGCAACATGCAGAAGCTGATCCTCGGGCGGGTGCTGTCGCGCGCGCCGCGGCTGATCGTCGCGGACCAGCCCACCTGGGGCCTGGACGTGGGCGCCGTCGCCTGGATCCATTCGAAGCTGCTGGCGGCGGCGGATGCCGGTGCGGGCATCGTGCTGATCTCCGAGGAACTCGACGAGATCCTCGCGCTGGCCGATCGGATCGCGGTGATCTCGCACGGGCGGCTGTCCGAGGCCCGGCCTGTCGCCGACTGGACGACCGCCACGCTCGGGCTGGCGATGATGGGTGCCGACGCGAAGGAGGGCGCCGATGCGGCTCGAGCGGCGTGAGACCGCCTCGCGCACGGCGATGCTGGTCGCGCCGCTGGTCGCGGTCGCGGTCACCCTCGCGGCCTGCGCGCTGCTGGTCGCGTGGGCCGGTGCACCGGTGGGGCGCACCTACGGGCTGCTGTTCGACGGCGCCTTCGGCTCGCGCTTCGCGCTGACCGAGACGCTGACCCGCGCCACGCCGCTGATGCTGACCGGGCTCGCCGCCGCGGTGGCGTTCCGCGCGCGCTTCTGGAACATCGGCGCCGAGGGGCAGCTCTACCTCGGCGCGCTCGCGGCGGTCGCGGTCGGCGGGCTTCACGAGGGCAGCGGCTTCGACGCGCCGCTGCCGCTGCTGTTCGCCGGCATGGTGGCGGCGGGCATGGCCGCGGGCGCGACCCTCGTCGCCGGTCCCGCGCTGCTGCGCAACCGGTTCGGCGTCGACGAGGTGGTCACCACGCTGCTGATGAACTTCGTGGTGCTGCTGTTCGTCTCCTGGATGCTCGACGGACCGATGAAGGACCCCACCGCGATGGGCTGGCCGCAGTCGGTCGCCCTCGATCCGGAGCTCGAGTTCGCGCGGCTGCTCGAGAAGTCGCGCGTGCACGCGGGGCTGCTGTGGGCGGTCGGCCTCGCGGTCCTCGTCTGGGCCGTGCAGCGCTTCACCACCTGGGGCTTCGAGTGGCGCGCGGTGGGGGCGAGCCCGGAGGCGGCGCGCTTCGTCGGCGTGCCGGTCGGTCGCGTGATGCTGCGCGCGGCGCTGCTGTCGGGGGCGCTCGCCGGACTGGCCGGGGTCTCCGAGGTCGCCGGCCGGACCGGCTACGTGACCCTCGACATGTCGCCGGGCTACGGCTACGCCGGGATCGTGATCGCGATGCTGGCCGCATTGCACCCGCTCGCCGTCGTCGGCGCCGCGGTCTTCGTCGCCGGCATGCTCGTCGGTGCCGACAGCATGAGCCGCGAGGTCGCCGTGCCGAGCTACATCGCCGACGTGATCGTGTCGGTGTCGCTGCTGGCGATGCTGGTGGCGACGATGCTCGCGCAGTACCGCATCCGCAGGCGCTGAGCATGCTCGCCGACCTCGTCGACACCCTGCTGCAGGCGAACTTCTGGATCGCCGTGCTGCGCATCGCCACGCCGCTGGTGCTCGGCACGCTCGGCGTGCTGCTGTGCGAGCGCGCCGGCGTGCTCAACCTCGGCATCGAGGGGATCATGGTCGCGGGCGCCTTCGTCGGCTGGTTCGCCGCCTACCAGGGCGCGGGGCTCTGGGGCGGGGTGCTCGCGGCGGCGCTCGTCGGTGCGCTGCTCGGCGGTCTGCATGGCGTGCTCACGGTGGTGCTGGCGCTGTCGCAGCACGTCTCGGGTCTCGGCATCACGCTGTTCGCTACCAGCCTGTCCTACTACGCGTACCGCGTCGGCTTCCCCAAGGTGAGCACCCCGCCGACCATCGAGCCGTTCACCGCGATCGGCGCGCCGTTCGACGCGATCCCGGTCGTCGGTCCGATCCTCGCCGCGCAGACGCCGCTGGCGTTGCTGGCCTTCGCACTGGTGCCCGCGATCGGCTGGCTGCTGTACCGCACGCCCGCCGGTCTGGCGCTGCGGATGGTGGGCGAGAACCCCGCGGCTGCCGAGAGCGCCGGCATCCCGGTGGCCGCCACCCGGATCGCGGCGATCGCGGCCGGATCGGCGCTGATGGGCATCGCCGGCTCGTTCCTGACGCTGGCCGCCTTCAACGCGTTCTTCTTCAACATGGTCAACGGCCGCGGCTGGGTCTGCGTCGCGCTGGTGGTGTTCGCCTCGTGGCGACCCGGCAAGGCGCTGCTCGGGGCGCTGCTGTTCGCGGGCTTCGACGCGATGCAGCTCAGGCTGCAGCAGGGGGCGGGCAGCGAGGTGCCCTACCAGCTCTGGCTGATGCTGCCGTATCTGCTGTCGATCCTGGCGCTGGTGCTGGTCGCGCGCCGGGCCGCCTATCCGCAGGCCTTGATGAAGCCGTATCGCAAAGGGGAGCGCTGAGCCATGTTCGACCTGATCGTCCGGAACGCGACGCTGCCCGACGGGCGCACCGGCATCGACGTCGCGGTGCGCGGCGAGCGCATCGAGGCGGTCGAGCCGCATGCGGTGCTGGCAGGCGCTGCCGCCGGGCGCGAGCTCGACGCGGCCGGGATGCTGCTCGCACCGCCCTTCGTCGATGCGCACTTCCACATGGATGCGACGCTCTCGCTCGGCCTGCCGCGGCTGAACCAGTCGGGCACGCTGCTCGAGGGCATCGCGCTGTGGGGCGAACTCAAGCCGCACCTGACCCAGGAGGCGATCGTCGAACGCGCGCTCGCCTACTGCGACATGGCGGTGGCGCGCGGCCTGCTCGCGATCCGCAGCCATGTCGACACTTCGGACCCGCGGCTGCTCGCGGTCGACGCGCTCCTCGAGGTCAGGCGCCGGGTCGCCCCCTACCTCGATCTGCAGCTGGTGGCGTTCCCGCAGGACGGCGTGCTGCGCTACGAGCCGCGCCGCGACGATCCGTCGTGCAGCCTCAGCGCGCTGCAGCTGCTCGAGCGTGCACTCGACCGCGGCGTTGACGTGGTCGGCGGCATCCCGCACTTCGAGCGCACCATGGAGGACGGCCGCGAGTCGGTCCGGCTGCTGTGCGAGATCGCCGCCGCGCGCGGGCTGCGGGTCGACATGCACTGCGACGAGTCGGACGACCCGATGTCGCGCCACATCGAGACGCTGGCGTACCACGCGCGCAGGCTGGGGCTGCAGGGGCGGGTCGCCGGTTCGCACCTGACGTCCATGCATTCGATGGACAACTACTACGTGTCCAAGCTGATCCCGCTGATCGCCGAAGCGGGCGTCGCGGCGATCGCGAACCCGCTGATCAACATCACGCTGCAGGGGCGGCACGACACCTATCCGAAGCGGCGCGGCATGACGCGGGTGCCCGAGCTGATGGCGGCCGGCGTGCCGGTCGCCTTCGGCCACGACTGCGTGATGGACCCGTGGTACCCGATGGGCTCGGGCGACATGCTCGAGGTGGCCTCGATGGGGCTGCAGGTGGCGCAGATGACGGGGCAGGCGGGCATGAGGGCGGCGTTCGACGCGGTCACGACGACGCCGGCGCGGATCCTGGGGCTGGAGGGTTACGGGCTCGAGGCGGGCTGTCGCGCGGACATGGTGCTGCTGCAGGCGGGCCATCCGGTCGAGGCGATCCGGCTGCGCGCGGCGCGGCTGGCGGTGGTCCGTCGCGGCCGGGTGATCGCCGAGCAGCGCCCGGCGACGGCGACGCTGCATCTCGAGGGGCGGCCGGGCACGGTGGACTTCCTGCACCGCGGCTGATCGGTCTCTCTGTTTTGCCGGTTCGCCGTTTCGTCGTTCGTCGTTCGTCGTTCGTCGTTCGTCGTTCGTCTTTCGTCTTTCGTCGTTCGTCTTTCGTCTTTCGTCTTTCGACGTTCGACGTTCGACGTTCGACGTTCGACGTTCGACGGTCGGCGCGGCCCGTCGTCGCCCGGGGGCGGGCATCGCTTCGCTGACCCCGCGCCCTCGGGCCTGCGGCCCGAGGGTGCCCGCGAGGCGGGGGGCCGCGACGGGCCGGCAAAAAAACTCGCCCGCT
>RPRK01000020.1 GCA_003818495.1 Burkholderiales bacterium | reverse complement strand
CTACCGGTTTCCGGCGCACGAGCGCCGGATCGCGGCGATGGCGCGCGAGATCGGCTTCCCGCAGGTCTCGGTGGCGCCCGAAGCCTCGACGCAGAACCGATGGGTCGCGCGCGGCGACACCGCGGTGGTCGATGCCTACCTGTCGCCGGTGCTGCGACGCTACGTCGAGCGGGTCGCCTCCGGCATGCCGGGCGTGCGCCTGCAGTTCATGCAGTCGAACGGCGGACTCACCGATGCGCGGGCGTTCCAGGGCAAGGACTCGATCCTGTCCGGGCCCGCCGGCGGCATCGTCGGCATGGCCCGGGTCAGCGAGGCCGCGGGGTTCGACAAGGTGATCGGATTCGACATGGGCGGCACCTCCACCGACGTGTCGCACTACGCGGGCGAATTCGAGCGCGTCTTCGACACCCAGGTCGCCGGCGTGCGGCTGCGGGCGCCCATGATGAGCATCCACACCGTCGCGGCCGGCGGCGGTTCGATCCTGCATTTCGATGGCGCCCGCATGCGGGTCGGCCCCGACTCGGCCGGTGCCAATCCCGGACCCGCCTGCTATCGGCGTGGCGGACCGCTGACCGTGACCGATGCGAACGTGATGCTCGGCAAGGTGCAGCCGGCGCATTTCCCCCGGGTCTTCGGGCCCGGCGCGGACCTGCCGCTCGACCGCGACGCGGTCGTGAGCGGCTTCACCGCACTGGCTGCGGAGATCGGCCGCGCGACCGGCCGCCGGATGACGCCCGAGCAGGTCGCCCAGGGGTTCGTCGACATCGCGAACGCGAACATGGCCAACGCGATCAAGAAGATCTCGGTCCAGCGCGGCTACGACGTGACCCGCTACGCGCTGACGGTCTTCGGCGGGGCGGGCGGCCAGCACGCCTGCGCCGTCGCCGACCAGCTGGCGATGTCGACGGTGCTCGCGCACCCCCTGGCCGGCGTGCTGTCGGCCTACGGCATGGGTCTGGCCGAGCAGGCGACGCTGCGCGAGCGCTCGGTCGAGCGCCGGCTGGACGCCGGCGGGCTCGACGAGGGGCGGGCGCTGCTCGACGAGGTCGAGACCCAGGCGCGCGCCGAGCTGGTGGCGCAGGGCGAGCCCGCCGATCGGCTGCGCGCGCTGCGCCGCATGCACCTGAAGTACGAGGGCACCGATACGGCGCTCGCGGTCGCCGAGGGGGCCCGCGACGCGATGCTCGCCGAGTTCGAGGCCGCCTATCGGCAGCGATTCGCCTTCCTGCTGACGGCGCGCCCCGTCGTGGTGGAGTCGGTCAGCGTCGAGGTCGTCTCGCCGGGCGGCGGCGGCTCGACCGCCGTCGCCGCGCCGCCGGCTGCCGGCGAGGCCGGCCTCGCCCGCGTCGCCACGGTGCCGATGTTCGCCGACGGCGCATGGGTCGAGGCGCCGCTCTACCGGCGCGAGGCCCTGCCCGCCGGATCGACGGTCGACGGCCCGGCGGTGGTCGCCGAAGCGACCGCGACCACCGTCGTCGAACCCGGCTGGCGCGCGACGACCAGCGAGCGCGGCGACCTGGTGCTGCGGCGGGTGGTGGCGCGTCCGTCCCGGCAGGCGATCGGCACCGCCGCGGACCCGGTGATGCTCGAGATCTTCAACAACCTGTTCATGTCGATCGCCGAGCAGATGGGGTACCGGCTGCAGAACACCGCCCATTCGGTCAACATCAAGGAGCGGCTGGACTTCTCCTGCGCGGTGTTCGACGCGACCGGGGCGCTGATCGCCAACGCACCGCACATGCCGGTGCACCTCGGTTCGATGGGCGCGAGCGTCCAGGCCGTGATCGCCGACAACGCCGGGCGGATCGCACCCGGCGACGTGTTCGTGCTCAACGATCCGTATCGGGGCGGCACGCACCTGCCCGACGTCACCGTCGTCACGCCGGTGTTCGACGAGACGGGCGGCACGATCCTGTTCTGGGTGGGCTCGCGCGGTCACCATGCCGACATCGGCGGCCTCACGCCCGGGTCGATGCCGCCCGACAGCCGACACATCGACGACGAGGGCGTGCTGCTGACCAACCTGAAGCTGGTCGAGGCCGGCGTGTTCCGGGAGGCGGCGCTGCGCGAACGGCTGACCGGCGCGACCCATCCGGCCCGCAATCCCGACCAGAACGTCGCCGACCTCCAGGCGCAGGTCGCCGCCAACGAGAAGGGCCGCGAGGAACTGCTCAGGATGGTCGGCCATTTCGGGCTCGAGGTCGTCCAGGCCTACATGCGCCACGTGCAGGACAACGCCGCCGAGTCGGTGCGCCGGGTGATCGGCGCGCTCGCCGACGGCGCGTTCTCGCTGCCGCTGGACAACGGTTCGACGATCCGCGTGGCGATCACCGTGGACCGGGCGGCCCGGCGCGCCCGGGTGGACTTCACCGGCACCTCGCCGCAGGGCGACAACAACTTCAACGCGCCCGGCGCGGTCACCACCGCCGCGGTGCTCTACGTGTTCCGGACGCTGGTGGACGACGAGATACCGATGAACGCGGGCTGCCTCGAACCGCTCGACATCGTCGTGCCCGAAGGCTGCATGCTCAACCCGCGCCACCCGGGCGCGGTGGTCGCCGGCAACGTCGAGACCTCGATGTGCATCACCAACGCGCTCTACGGCGCGCTCGGCATGATGGCCTCGAGCGGCAGCACCATGAGCAACTTCACGTTCGGCAACGCCCGCCACCAGTACTACGAGACGATCGCCGGCGGCTCGGGCGCCGGTGGCCTGTTCGACGCGCAGGGGCGGCAGACCGGCGGCTTCGCCGGCTGTCCGGTCGTGCAGACGCACATGACGAACTCCCGGCTGACCGATCCGGAAGTGCTCGAGCTGCGCTTCCCGGTCCGCCTGGAGTCGTACAGGATCCGGCGTCACACCGGCGGGCGCGGGCGCTGGCAGGGCGGTGACGGCGGTGTCCGGGCCATCCGCTTCCTCGAGCCGATGACGGCCTCGATGCTGGGCAACAGCCGGGTGTTCCCGCCGTTCGGCGCGGCCGGCGGCGGCAGCGGTGCGGTGGCCTGCAACTACGTGCTGCGCAACGACGGACGGATCGAGCCCGTCGGCCACGTCGGGCGTGCCGAGCTGGAGGCGGGCGAGGTGTTCGTCATCGAGACACCGGGAGGTGGTGGCTTCGGAGCGGCCTGACGGGCCCCGCGGGGGCGGACGGCGGGGCGGGTGGGGCGGCCGGTATAATCGCGCTTTCACCCCTGCGCCCCCTCCGAATGACCGACGCGATCGTCCTGCGCGGCGGCTCCGCCCTCTCCGAGTTCCGCCGTCGCCGCCTGCTGGCGGCGCTGCAGGCGGCCGACGATGCGGTCGCCGATCTCCGAGCCTGGCACCTGCACGTGGTGCTGTCGCCGCAGCCGCTCACGCCGGACACGCGCTCGCGCGTCGCGGCGCTCCTCGACGACGGCCTGCCGTCGCCCGCCGAGCCCGACGGCGGGACGCTGCTCTGGGTCGTTCCTCGCCTGGGCACGGTCAGCCCGTGGTCGAGCAAGGCCACCGACATCGCCCGGGTCTGCGGGCTCGACGCGGTCTCGCGCATCGAACGCGGGACCGCCTATTCGCTCACCTTCCGCAAGGGTCTGGGGACGCTGATCGGCAGCCTCGTCGGAGGCGCCCGCACGCCCGATGCGTCCCGCCTCGAGCGGCTGGCCGCACTGCTGCACGACAGGATGACCGAGTCCGTGGTGCCGCCGCCCGCGGATGCCGCAGCGCTCGGCGCGCTCTTCGCCGACCTGCCGGGCAAGCCGCTGCGCACCGTGCCGGTGGGCGAGGGCGGGCGCGATGCGCTCGCCCGCGCCAATGTCGAGATGGGCCTGGCGCTGTCCGACGACGAGGTCGACTATCTGCTCGCCGCGTTCCGCGAGGCCGGCCGCGATCCGACCGACGTCGAGCTGATGATGTTCGCGCAGGCGAACTCCGAGCACTGCCGGCACAAGATCTTCAACGCCGACTGGACGGTCGACGGCGAGCGCCGCGAGAGCTCGCTGTTCGGGCTGATCCGCAAGACCCACGCCGCCCACCCGGCCGGCACCGTCGTGGCCTATGCCGACAATGCCGCCGTGCTCGACGGCGGTGGCATCGCCAGCCGGTTCATCCCGGTCCAGGACGGGCAGAACGGCCGCTACGTCTGGCGCGACGTGCCGTTGCATGCGCTGCTCAAGGTCGAGACGCACAACCATCCGACCGCGATCTCCCCCTTCCCCGGCGCCGCCACCGGCTCGGGCGGCGAGATCCGCGACGAGGGGGCGACCGGTCGCGGCTCCAAGCCGAAGTACGGCCTGACCGGCTTCTCGGTGTCCGACCTCCGGATCCCGGGCTTCGAGCAGCCCTGGGAGACCCTGCAGGACGCGACCGCGCCGATCGACGGCCGCGCGGGCACCACCGCGCACTACGGGCTGCCCGCCCGGATCGCCTCGCCGCTGTCGATCATGATCGAGGGCCCGATCGGCGGCGCCTCGTTCAACAACGAGTTCGGCCGTCCCAACCTGCTGGGCTACTTCCGCACCTACCAGCAGACGGTGGGCGGCGCCGTGCGCGGCTATCACAAGCCGATCATGATCGCCGGCGGGGTCGGCCACCTCGACGCGGCGCACGTCGGCAAGCTCGACCTGCCGCCCGGCACGCTGCTGATCCAGCTCGGCGGACCTGGCATGCGCATCGGCCTCGGCGGCGGGGCCGCCTCGAGCATGGGCTCGGGCAGCAACACCGCCGAGCTCGACTTCGACTCGGTGCAGCGCGGGAACGCCGAGATCCAGCGGCGTGCTCAGGAGGTGCTCGACGCCTGTCGCGCCATGGGCGATGCCAACCCGATCCTCTCCATCCACGACGTCGGGGCGGGCGGACTGTCCAACGCGTTTCCCGAGCTGGTCGACGGCGCGCACCGCGGCGCGCGATTCGAGCTCGCCCGCGTGCCGCTGCTCGCCAGCGGACTGTCGCCGGCCGAGATCTGGTGCAACGAGTCGCAGGAACGCTACGTTCTCGGCATCGCGCCCGACTCGCTCGCCACCTTCGATTTCCTGTGTCGGCGAGAGCGCAGTCCCTATTCGGTCGTCGGCACCGTTTCGGACGACCGGAACCTCGTGCTCGAGGCTCCGGACGGCTCCCGGCCGGTGGACATGCCGATGGACGTGCTGCTCGGCAAGCCGCCCAAGATGCACCGTGACGCGGTACGCCGCGCGCGCGCGCTGCCGGCGGTCGACGCCTCGGGGTTCGAGCTGGCCGAGGTCGCGTTGCGCGTGCTGCGGCTGCCCGCCGTGGCCTCGAAGTCGTTCCTGATCACCATCGGTGACCGCACGGTCGGCGGGCTGAGCTCGCGTGACCAGATGGTCGGTCCCTGGCAGGTGCCGGTCGCCGACTGCGCGATCGGCCTGGTCGACCACCGAGGCCATCGGGGCGACGCGCTGTCGATGGGTGAGCGCACCCCCCTGGCCGTCATCGATGCCGCCGCCTCGGCCCGCATGGCGATCGCCGAGTCGGTGACCAACCTGATGGGCGCGCCGATCGCCGCCATCGACGCGATCAAGCTGTCGGCCAACTGGATGGCGGCCTGCGGCACGCCCGACGACGACGCCGACCTGTACGACGCCGTGCAGGCCGCGAGCGACTTCTCGATCGCGCTCGGCATCGCCATTCCGGTCGGCAAGGATTCGCTGTCGATGCGCACGCGCTGGCGCGCCGACGACGGATCGGCGCGGGAGGTCGCCTCGCCCACCTCGCTCGTCGTGACGGCCTGGGCGCCGGTCGACGACGTGCGACGCGCGCTGACCCCCCAGCTTCGCACCGACCTCGGCGATACCACGCTGATCCTCATCGATCTCGGCGATGGGCGGCACCGTCTCGGTGGCTCCGCGCTCGCGCAGGTCACCCAGCAGGTGGGAGACGCCGCACCCGACGTCTCGGATCCGTCGCTGCTCGTCCGCGCCTTCGCCGCCGTGCAGGCGCTGTCGGCCGCGGGCCGCGTGCTGGCCGTCCACGACCGCTCGGACGGCGGCCTGTTCGCGACCGTCTGCGAGATGGCGTTCGCCGGGCACTGCGGCGTGACCCTCAACCTCGACATGCTGACCATCGATCCGCATGCCTCGGATTGGGGCGACTTCAAGATCCGCCCCGATCAGGTGTCCGTCCAGCGCAACGAACTCACCCTGAAGGCCCTGTTCGCCGAAGAGGCGGGCGTGGTGCTGCAGGTCCGCCAGGCCGATCGCGACGCGGTGCTCGGCGCGCTGCGCGAAGCCGGGCTGTCCCGGCTGTCGCACGTGATCGGCAAGCCCAACGACCGCGATGCGATCGAGATCTGGCGGGACGCGAAGAAGGTCTGGGCGGAGGCCCGCGCGACGCTGCAGGCCGCCTGGAGCGAGACGTCCTACCGGATCGCAGCGCTGCGCGACGAGCCCGACTGCGCCCGGGAGGAATTCGAGCGCAACGGCATCGGGGCCCAGGCACCGCTGTCGGTCCGCCTGAGCTTCGATCCGGCCGAGGACATCGCCGCCCCCTACATCGCCACCGGCGTCCGACCTCGCGTCGCGGTCCTGCGCGAGCAGGGCGTCAACAGCCAGATCGAGATGGCGGCCGCCTTCGATCTCGCGGGCTTCGACGCCTACGACGTCCACATGACGGACCTCATCGAGGGGCGGCACCGACTGGCCGATTTCGCCGGCCTGGTCGCCTGCGGCGGCTTCTCGTACGGCGACGTGCTCGGCGGCGGATCGGGCTGGGCCCGCACCATCCTGTTCAATGCCGCGCTCGCCGAGCAGTTCGCCGTCTTCTTCCAGCGTCCGGACAGCTTCACGCTCGGTGTGTGCAACGGCTGCCAGATGCTGTCGCAGCTCAAGGCGATCATCCCGGGTGCGGCGCACTGGCCGCGCTTCCGCGCCAACCGCTCGGCCCAGTTCGAGGCGCGCTTCGGTGCGGTCGAGGTGCTGCCGTCCCCGTCGCTGTTCCTCTCCGGCATGGCGGGCTCGCGGCTGCCGATCGCGATCGCCCACGGCGAAGGCCGTGTCGATCACGACCGCCCCGACCACGCGGCGACCGCGCTGGGCGCGCTGCGCTTCGTGAACGGAGACGGCACGCCCGCCGACGCGTATCCCGCGAATCCGAACGGTTCGGCGGGCGGCCTCACCGGCTACACGACCGCGGATGGCCGTGCGACCATCCTGATGCCTCATCCGGAGCGCGTGTTCCGGATGGCGCAATGGTCTTGGCGCCCGGACGAGTCGGTGACGGGGAGTCCGCGCGTGGGCGGGGCCGCCGGAGAGTCCCCGTGGATGCGCATCTGGCGCAACGCACGGGTCGCTGTAGGCTGAGTCGGAGCTACCAAGGGACCGTGACCATGCGCGTGCTGGTGATCGAGGATGACCCGGTGATCGGGGCGAACGTCTGCGACTATCTGCAGACCACCGGCATGGACACCCGCTATGCGCCGGACGGCATCGTCGGCATGGAGATCGCGCAGCGCGAGCGGCCCGACGTCGTGGTGCTCGACCTGAACCTGCCGGGCATCGACGGCATCGACTGGTGCCGGCGACTGCGCTCGGGGCCGCTCGGTGTCACGCCGGTGCTGATGCTGACGGCCCGCGATTCGATCGACAGCAAGCGGGCCGGTTTCGCCGCTGGCGCGGACGACTACCTCGTGAAGCCCTTCCTGCTCGACGAGCTGGCCATGCGCCTGCGCGCGCTGTCTCGCCGGGCGAACGGCCGCGCCACCGAGGTCACGACGCTCGGGACGCTCCGGCTGGAACGCGAGGCGCGTCGCGTCCGGGTCGGCGAGACGCTCGTCCGGCTCACGCCGCGCTCGTTCCAGCTGGTCGACCTCCTGATGAGCGTGCCCGACCGGGTGTTCTCGCGTCCCGACCTCGAACGCGAGATCTGGGGCGACGAGCCGCCGGGCGGTGACGCGCTGCGCGCGCTGGTCGCGCAGACCCGGCGCGCGTTCTCCGAGGCCGGCATCGACCCGATCGAGAATCTGCACGGCCATGGCTATCGGATCCGGGCTCCGGACCCCCTCGCTTAGGCGGCGGCTGGTCGTCGGCATCGTCGTCACCGCGTCGATCGCCTCGTTCGCGGAGGCTCTGCTGCTGCACGTCGTCTGGTACGGCTACGAACGCCGGCTGATCGAGCGCGTGGTCGAGGACGAACTCCGGCGCAGCATCGAGATCCATCCACGCGACCGGCTGCTCGCGTACCCGAACACCGGCGACCTGCGTCTGTTCGTCGCGTCGCGGGACCCCACGCTGCCCAGCGACCCGCTTCCGCCGTACCTCGCGCCGCTGCGCGACGTCAGCGGCGATGTGCCGGGATCGATCGTGTTCCGCGAAGTGCGCGCCGCCGACGGGGTCGACTACCAGGTCGGCATCGCGCAGCGTGGACCGCTCGCGTTCCTCCTCGCGTACGACGCCAGCGAGCACCAGCAGCGGCGCATCGACCTGCTCTGGGCGGTGCTCGCGATCGCGATGATGCTCACCCTGCTGGCATCCCGGCTCGCGCTCGGCCTGGTCGAGCGGCTGATGGGCGGCATGAACCGCCTGCAGCGACGGATCACGGAGGGCCCCGGTTCGACGACCTTTCGCGACGCAGCGATGGATGTCGAGGTGAGCGCGCTCGCCGATGCGCTCGACGATCATCGGCGGCAGGTCGCGATCGCGCTGCGCAAGGAGCGTGCCTTTGCGGCGGCCGCGAGCCACGAACTGCGGACGCCGCTCACCCGGATCGCCACCGGCACCGAGATGCTGCTCGCCCGCAACGACCTCCCCGATGCGGTGCTGTCGAGACTGAACTCGGTCCGCGACTCGGTCGACGAGCTCCAGCGCCTGCTCGGGGTGCTGCTGCTGGTGGCGCGCTGGCAGCCCGCCGGCGACCGGCCGTCACCGCTTCCGCCCGAAGGCGCGCCACGCCCGCTCGGAGAGCTCGTCGGCCTGTGCATCGCCCGGCTCGCCGGTGAGGCACGACTGCTGGGCACCAGCGTGTCGGTGTCCCTCGCCGAGCCCGATCGACCGATCCTGCACCCGGCGATGCTCGAGATCGTGCTCTCCAACCTGCTGCGCAACGCGATCCGCCACGGCCGCAGCGCCCCGGTCGAGGTGCGTGGCGAGAACGGCGCGATCGAAGTCGTCGACCGCGGGCCGGGCATCGAGGCGGCGGCGCTCGAACGGGTGTTCGATCCGTTCTGGCGAGGGTCGGCCGCGGACGACGAGACCGGCCCCTCCGGACTCGGTCTCGGCCTCACGATCGCCGAGCGCATCTGCGCGGCTGCGGGCTGGGTCCTGTCGATCAGGAGCGACGCCGGCAGCGGCACCCGCGTCTCGGTCCGCCTCGCGGCTGCCGGCCAGGTGCCCGACGGCGAGGCGCCGTCCCCATGAGCGTCGGCCTGCCGCCCAAGTCGGTGTCGCCTCACGCGCTCGGCGCCGTCGCCGTGCTGATCGGCCTCGCCTGGACGCTGCGCACGACCCTGGTCGGCGGACCGCCGCTCCACTGGCTGGTGACGCCTCTGGCGCTCTACGTGCTCGGCCCGCGATGGGCCGCCGTCGCCGCGCTCGGCGGCGCCGGATTCGCCGCCGCGGCGGGCACGATCACCTGGAGCGCCATGCCGATGGCTCTGCTGATCGACGGCTGGCTGCCGATCGCCGTGGCCTGGGGTTGGCTGCGTCTCGTCGAGAAGCGCCTGCCCCCGCATCTGTTCATCTATCTGTTCATCGCCGTGTTCGCCGGCACGCTGGTCGCCACCCTGGCCGGGGGCGCGGCCCAGCGGCTGCTGTTCTCCCTAGGCGCCGGGCGGGAGACCGGCGTCGACTGGTGGATCGCGCTGCTGATCCTCGCCGACGGCGAGGCCGTCACCACCGGGATCGTGGTCACCGGTCTGGCGGTCTATCGGCCGCAGTGGTTGCAGACCTTCGATGCCGACCGCTACCTCGGCCCGCCCGGTCCGCGCCGAAGAGGGTGAGCCGACACAGGCGGTTACATCTGTTGCCCGGCTCGGCCGCCGGATCCGCGAAGCCTCCGGTAGCCTGACTCGACCGCAACCCGGCCCTCGGAGGCCCGACATGAAGTCCACCCTGACCGCCACGCTCGCCCTGCTCGGTGCGCTCGCCGCAGCGCCTGCCGCTCACGCCCACGGCGGTAACGCCGTCGTCGGCGCTGTGCTCGGTGCCGGTGCGGGCGCAGTGATCGGCCAGGCCCTCGGCGGCCACGAGGGCGCGATCGTGGGCGGCGCCATCGGCGCGATCACGGGCACCGCGATCTCGTCCGGTCACGGTCGGACCTGGACCGCCCAGCCGGTCTACGGACGGCCCGTCTATCCGCAGGCGGTCCACTACTACCCGCCGGTGCAGACGTGGCAGGCGCCGCCTCAGGTGTACTACCCGCCCGCCCGTGTCTACTACCCGCCGCCCCGGGTCTACCATCCCGCTCCGGTCTACGTGCCCGCGCCCGTCTACGCGCCGCCTCCGGCGGTCGTGTGGCGGGGCCACCCCGGGCGCGGTCATGGCCGCGGCCACGGCCATGACTACGGGCGACGCGACTGGCACTGAGCCGGCGTCGGCCCTCGGGCGCAGGCCTCAGGCGGACGGAATGAACTCCGGATCGTCCTGGTGCTTGCGCTCGAACTTGAGGAAGTCGTAGTAGCCGCACTTCGATCCGTTCGGATAGTCGCGGCAGACCGCCGGCCGCGCCTCGTAGATCGTGCAGCGGCGAACCGAGGTGTCGAAGAAGCGGCAGATCGAGCCGTAGACCTCGTCCTTCCGATGCTTGAGGATCCGCTCGCCGGGTTCGTACCAGCGGGTGAACTTGCGCTCGGCCTCGGCCTTCGTGAGGTCGAAGTGCTTCGCGAGTCGGGCGAGGTCCTTGTCCTTCACTTCGATGCGCGGGTAGCTGCAGCAGTAGCCCGGACATTTCGAGCAGTCGTAGCGGACGATCGGGATGGTTTTTCGGGTCATGAGGGCGCGGGGAGTGGGCGTCGGAGTCGGAGTCGGGTCGGGCTCGGGGGCTTCGGACTTCAGGCGGGCTTCAGCTGCAGCAGCCAGATCACGAACGATACCGTGGCTGCCGCCGTGAAGGTACCGACGACGATCGCCGATCCGATCGCGCGCGTGTCCACGCCGTATCGCTGCGACAGGATGTAGGTGTTGCTCGCCGTCGGCAGGGCGGCTGCGAGCACGCCGATCGCGGCGAGCGTCGGGTCTGCCCCGAACGCCCACATCGCGGCGCCGACCAGCAGCGGATGGAGCACGAGTTTGGCGAGCATCAGACCGCGGACCGTTGCGTCGACCACGACTGTTCGGCCCCCGAGCGATGCCCCGATGGCGAACAGCGCACACGGGCCGGCCGCCTGCGCCAGCAGACGCACGAACGAATCGGCGGCCTCGGGCAGTCGGGCACCGGTGGCCGAGAACACGAGGCCGCACAGGATGCCGAGGATCAGCGGCGTGCGCAGCAGGCCACCCAGTGCCGCGCCGACTCGACGGTGCAGGGGGATCTCGCCGTCGGGGCCTCCGGCGCCGCTGCGCGCGAACTCGAACAGGACGATCGTCCCGACGATCAGCACGCAGATGTCGGCGATCATCGCCATCACCATCGCCGGCAGACGCCCGTCGTCGCCGAACTGCGCGAGCAGCGGCAGCCCGAGGTAGCCGACATTGCCGTGCGTCGCGGAGAACGCGAGCGCGGTGCGGTCGCCGGCCGGCCGTCGTCGTGCGGTCCACAGCACGCCGGCATAGAGCACCGCTCCCGCCAGCAGGAAGGCGGCGAAGAACCGGACGTCGGCGATCTTCGAGACCGGATGTGCGGACACCGCCCGGAACAGCATCGCCGGCAGCGCGAACCAGAACACGAACGCGTTGATGCCCTCGACACCGACGTCGCCGAGCAGGCGTCGGCGGGCCGCGATCCAGCCGCACAGCACGAGCGCGAAGACGGGGAGGGTGACCTCGAGGACGGTGAGCATGCGCGGCCGGGCAAACCGTCGAAGGTACGGAGCGGCGTCCCGCGGGTCAACCCGCCGTGTCGGCCCGACGTCGTGCCTGCCTGAGGAAACGGTCGGGCGACAGGGCCGATGCGAGCGCGTGTTCGAGCGGAGCGGGTTCGCCGTCGAGGCGTGCCGCGATCAGCTCGGCCGCGAGCACCGACCACAGCAGGCCTCGACCGCCGAAGGCCGTCGCCGTCCACAGGTCCGGGAGTCGGGCGAGCGGCAGGCGGTCGTCGCGTGCGGCACGGCCGAGCATCGCGATCGCGGTCGCGTCCGGTACCGGGCCCACGAGCGGCAAGTGGTCCCGGGTGGACATGCGCTCGCCGCGCGTCCCCATGGCGAGCGCCGGCCGCGGGCCGGGCTCGACGAGATGCGATGCGAAGCGGGTCCAGGCGCGCACGGCAGCCTCGCCGTCCGCCGTGCCCGGGGCTGCGCTCCCGTCGTCGTCGAGGCCTCCGGCGGGACCGAGCAGCAGGCGTGTCGCATCGACGGGGACCGCATGACCGTCTCCGCCCACCGTGCAGCGTGGCATGAGGAAACCAGGCGGCATGGCGATCGTCGTCATGCCGGTGCGCCGCCGCAGACCCGCCGGACCGAAGCAGGCGTCGAGCGGGCCCGATGGCCCGCCGGCAGCGGCGACCACAGCCGGGCCGCCGGCGCCGCAGGCCAGCACGACCACCGGCGCCTCGCCGAGGACATGCCCGTCGGCATCGGTCGCGATCCACGCCGCGCCGACGCGCGCGAGCGTCGCGACCGCGGTCCCGCCGCGGACCGTGATGCCCGCGATCGTCCAGGCATCGCACAGGGCGCGCGGGTCCGCGCTGCCCGCCATGGGCAGCCACCAGCCTCCGCGACGCAGGGCGACGCCGGCGCGCTCGGACGCGCCGGCCGCATCCACCGGCTCGACCCAGTCGCGCGGCAGGTGTGCCGCGACGGCGTGCGCGTGCTCGGGGTCCGACACTTGCACCCGGCCATGACGGCGCAGCGCGCCGACGTCGTACGGGCCGTGCGCCAGCAACGTCGCGGCCCGTGTCAGGCGCGACAGCGGCGCATCGTCCGGCGTCAGCGACGGGTGCTGCGCCAGCACCGCCTGATCCGATCCGCGCGGGCTGCCGGCATCCAGCCTGAGCACCGACCACCCGCGTCGCGCGAGCGCGAAGGCCGTCGCGCAGCCCGCCAGGCCTGCGCCGACGACCATTGCGCTGCGAGCCCCGGCAGGGCGTTCGCCGCGCATCGACGCCGACCGGGCCGCGTGACCGCGGAGCCGCTGGGCCGAGTCGGCCGGCAGAGCGATGAGTCCAGGCGATCCGTGCTCGTGGGACATCACGAAGCCGGCGGACTCGAGGGCACGTCGGCCGATGCCGCGTGCGGCCCGAAGGCTGTCGCTGGGCGGCTCGCCGGGGACCGGCGACAGGGCGGCCCGTGCGCCCGGGGCGAGGCAGGCGGCCGCCGGCCTCCAGGCGACGAAGGCGTTCCGGATCCGACCGACCGTGTCCGCGTCGCCTGCGCCATACGACAGCAGCAGGGCGTCCGCACGCGGCACCCAGCCGGGCACCGTCGTGTGCGCGGGGCCCACCGAGAGCGACAGCAGCACGCGCCCGTCGAAGAAGGGCAGGCGGTGCACGCCGGGCAGCGCGGACGGCCAGCGGGTCAGCAGGGGCGCCCCATCGGCCGATGCGACCCGCAGCGATGCGAGCGCGGCGTGCAAGGCCTCGCGTCCGAGCGGGCGCTCGAGCGTCGCCGCCCAGTGCAGCCTCGCCGGGCGTGCCGGGTCGTCCACCCAGGCGCGCAGCGCCGCGAGGAACGAGAGCCCCGCGCCGAAGCCGAGTTCGAGCACGACGAAGGTGTCCATGGCGCGCCAGGCGACGGGCAGCCCCGCGGCCGCGAGCGGCCCGTGCAGCGCCGCCTGAAGCGGGTCGCTTCGGGAGAGGGCGTCCGGGTCGGGAGGAGGACGGGCCGTCATCGGCGGCCGGCATCGCATGCGATCATCGGCGGATTATCCCCGTGCCCGACCGATGACCGCCCACGCCCCCACCGCACTCCGCGACACCGCCGCCCGTGGCGGCGTGCTCGCCGACGCCGACCGCTGGTTCGATTCCGGCGGCTTCTTCGACGAACTCGCCCGGCGCGTCGCCGTGCCCACCGAGAGCCAGGAGCCGTCGCGCGCGCCGGTGCTCGAGGCCTATCTGCGGGACGAGATGGTGCCCGCGCTGCGCGCGCTCGGCTTCGAGTGCGAGACCGTCGCCAATCCGGCCGGCACCGGCGGGCCGATGCTGCTCGCCCGCCGCATCGAGGATGCGACGCGGCCGACGGTGCTGGCCTACGGGCATGGCGACGTGATCCGCGGCCAGGCAGGGCAATGGCGCGACGCCCGCGACCCCTGGACGCTGCTGGCCGACGGCGATCGCTGGTACGGACGTGGCACCGCGGACAACAAGGGCCAGCATTCGATCAACATCGCCGCGCTTCGGCTGGTGCTGCAGGCGCGCGCCCGCGAGCAGGGGCTGGCCGCGGCCGACGCCGCGCGGGCGCGACTGGGCTTCAACCTCAAGTGGCTGATCGAGACGGGGGAGGAGGTCGGTTCCCCCGGACTGCACGCGGTCTGCGAGGCACGTCGCGACTGGCTCGCCGCCGACGTCCTGATCGCATCGGACGGGCCGCGGGTCAGCCCCGGCCGCCCGACCCTGTTCCTGGGCTCGCGCGGCGCCCTGAACTTCGACCTGGTCGCGGACCTGCGCGAAGGCGGGCACCACTCGGGCAACTGGGGCGGCCTCATCGCGAATCCGGGTGTCGTGCTGGCGCACGCGCTCGCGTGCATCACCGATGCCCGGGGCGCGATCCGCATCCCCGAGTGGCGCCCGGACTCGCTGACGCCCGCGGTGCGCGAGGCGCTGTCGACGCTGTCGGTCGACGGCGGCAGCGAGGGGCCTGCGATCGACCCCGACTGGGGCGAGCCGGGTCTGACGCCCGCCGAGCGGGTCTACGGCTGGTGCGCGTTCGAGGTGCTCGCCTTCGAGACCGGCAACCCCGCCCGTCCGGTCAACGCGATCCCGCCGCGCGCGCGTGCGCACTGCCAGCTCCGGTTCGTGGTCGGCATCGATCCCGACGACATCCTTCCCGCCCTGCGCCGGCACCTCGATGCCAACGGATTCGGGGCGGTTCGCGTCGATCGGATGGCCGAAGGCTACTTCCCTGCGACGCGACTCGAACCCGACCATCCGTGGGTGCGCTGGGCCGCCGCGTCGATCGGTGCGAGCACCGGCGCCGCACCGGCGATCCTGCCCAACCTCGGCGGCTCGCTGCCGAACGACGCGTTCTCCGAGCGGCTCGGACTGCCCACGGTGTGGGTGCCGCACTCGTATGCGGGCTGCTCGCAGCACGCCCCGAACGAGCACCTGCTCGCGCCGGTCGCACGCGAGGCGCTGCGGCTGATGGCCGGGCTCTACTGGGATCTCGGCGAACCGGGCACCCCGCCGCGCACCTGACTAGCCGAAGTCGAGGTCGAACTGGCGCGCCGGGTCGGGGCGCGCGGCATCCTCGCCCGCGAGGCCGCTCGCGCGCACCCCGAGCAGGCGCATCGGCCGGCTCAGGTCGGCCCGCTTCAGGCAGGCGCCGGCGGCCCGCCGCAGCGCGGCCGCCTCCACCACCGGCACCGCCAGGGTGGTGTCGCGGGTCACCGTCCTGAAGTCGTCGAAGCGCAGCTTGATGCCGATCGTGCGGGCCGTCACGCCCTTGCGGACGAGATCGGCCGCCAGCTGCTCGCACAGACGCGTGAACACCTCGCCGAGCTCGGCGCGGTCCCGCGTGGCGTGCAGATTGCGCTCGAACGTGGTCTCGCGGCTGATCGAGACCGGCTCCCGGTGAGTCACGACCGGCCGGTCGTCGCGGCCGTGCGCGGCGTCGTGGAGCCACTGTCCGTAGGCGCGCCCGAACTCGCCGATCAGCCAGTCCCGGTCGCGTGCGGCGAGCTCGCCGATGGTCGAGATGCCGTGCGACGCCAGCTTCTCCGTGGCCTTCGGACCGATGCCGTTGATCCGTCGCGCCGGCATCGGCCAGACCTTCGCGGGCAGGTCCGCCATCGTCAGCACCGTGATGCCGTCGGGCTTCTGCATGTCCGAGCACAGCTTGGCGAGCAGCTTGTTCGGTGCGATGCCCACCGAGCAGGTCAGGCCGGTGGCGTCGAGCACGGCGGCCTTCAGGCGCGCCGCGATCGCCTGCGACGGATCGGCGAGTTCGGTGACGTCGGCGTAGACCTCGTCGATGCCGATGTCCTGGATCACCGGGCTGATCGTCCGGACCGCGTCCTTGAACAGCCGGGAATAGCGCCGGTAGAGGTCGAAGTTCACCGGCAGGAGCACCGCGTCGGGCGCCAGGCGGGCGGCCTTCATCGTCGGCATGCCCGAGTGGACGCCCAGGGCGCGCGCCTCGTAGGTGGCCGTCGTGAGCACGCCGCGGCCGGTGTAGTCCCGCAGCCGGGCGAACGCGCGCCGGCCGTCGGGTCCGAGCTGCGGCGCGTCGGTGCGCCGGCCGGCCACCACCATCGGCTGCCCCCTGAGCTCGGGATACTGCGAGAGCTCGCAGGACGCGAAGAACGCGTCCATGTCGAGATGGGCGATTCGGCGCGGGAGGGGCCTGTCGTCGGCGGCGGTCACGATCGGAGGGGGGCGGCTGCCCGCATGATGCCCCAATCGCCGCCGACGCTGCGCCCGGGCCGGGAACGCCCGCCACCGGCAGTCGAGTGCGGGCCAGCTCGGGCAGAGCGAGGGGTCTGCGGCGATCGCGGAGGGAGGCCTCGGCCGACTTGCGGCACACTGCGGGCTCGGACCAGGACGCGCACGGGCGGGAGAAGCGGCATGCAGGATCTGTTGGCGGGACGGGCGGCGATCGTGACGGGGGGCGCACGCGGCATCGGGCTCGCGGTCGCCCAGACGCTCGGCCTGCTGGGGGCACGGGTGCTGATCGTCGACAACGGCGCCGCGCTCGATGGCGGGCCGGAGGATTCGGCGGTCACCGAGCTGGCGACGATGCGGGTGCCCGGTGCGATCGGACTGGCCCTCGACGTCGGCGCCGAGGGGGCCGCCGAGCAGGCCGTCGCGGCCGCCCTCGATGCCTTCGGCGCGATCGACCTGATCGTCAACAACGCCGCGATCGAGGCGGATGCGCCGATCGGCGAGGGCGCACGCGCCGATTTCGAGCGGATGCTGCGTACCAACCTGGTCGGCCCCTACGCGATGGCCGCCGCCGCGGTCGGCGCCCTGCGCGAGCAGGTGCGTGGCGGACGCCGGCCCGGTGCGATCGTGAACGTCGCGTCGGCCGTGGGGCTGTACGGGCGTGCCGGCCGCGGGGGCGAGGCGGCGAGCAAGGCGGGTCTGCTCGGTCTGACCCGCACGCTCGCGCTCGAGCTGGCGGACGCGCGGATCGCCTGCAATGCGATCGTTCCGTTCGCGGGAACGCGGGCGCTGCGCGCCGTGCCGGGCGAATCGGCGGCGCTCGCCGCATGGCGGGCGCTCAATGCGCCGCTCGCGGCCAGCCATGTCGCCAATGTCGTCGCCTTCCTGGCGGCCCCGCAGGCCGCCGGCATCAGCGGGCAGCTGCTCGGGGTGCGGGGCCTCGAGGTCTTCGCCTGGACGCAGGCGCGACCGGCCGCGAGCTGCTTCCAGCCGCGGGCCTTCGACGCCGACGAATTCGCGAACGCGATGGGCGCGCTGCGCCGCGACTTCGTCGAGCTCGCCGACGATGTCGACGCGTTCGGGCACGATGCCGTCGGCTGAACCCCTGGCGAGGTCCGCCCCGACCGGCGCGCCGTGCGTCGACACCTGCGGCGAATCCCGCTACGCTGAACCTTCGAAGCAGGAGCGTTCGTGATGTCGACCGATGGCGCGTCTCCCCGGCACATCCGCCTGACATCGCATCCCGCGCCCGGTTCGTCGCCGGTGCCGCCGCTGCGGTGGGGCGCTCCGAGCGCCGCCGAGCGCGGGCCGGTCATCGGCACCACCACCAGCCGTCTGCATCGCAACGTCGTCGGCACCCACTCGGGCTCGTACGGCGTCTATCGGGCGCTCGCGGTCGCGGCCGGCTCCCTGAATCGCCAGCACCGCGCCGACCTCACGAACACCGCGCCCACCGACTCGATCGGCCCGCATCCGCAGTGGACCGACGCCGAGCGGATCGTCTCGATCGATCCCTGGGGCGCCAAGGTGGCCGAGGCCTTCGGACCGCTGATCGACGCCGGCATCGACATCCGCCCGTCGATCGCGGTCACGAAGGCCCACATCGACATGCCGGAGATCCGGACGGCGATCGCCTTCCAGCGTCTGGTGCCCGACGGGCGGGTGCTGCTCGAGAACGGCTCGGCGGTGGTCACCAAGGCCGCGATCGAGCCGGTCTGGTGGCTGCCCGGTGTCGCGAAGCGATTCGGCTGCAGCGAGGCCGACCTGCGGCGTGCGCTGTTCGAGGAGACCGGGGGCATGTACCCCGAGCTGGTCACCCGGACCGATCTCGACGTCTTCCTGCCCCCGATCGGCGGCCAGACCGTCTACGTGTTCGGCGACCCGGCCGACCTCTCGAATCCCGAGGTGCCGCTGACCGCGCGCGTGCACGACGAATGCAACGGCTCGGACGTGTTCGGCTCCGACATCTGCACCTGCCGCCCCTACCTCACCCATGCGATCGAGGAGTGCATCCGCGGCGCGCAGCAGGGCGGCGTGGGCCTGGTCTCGTACAGCCGCAAGGAAGGCCGCGCGCTCGGCGAGGTCACCAAGTTCCTGGTGTACAACGCGCGCAAGCGCCAGGTCGGCGGCGACTCGGCCGACAAGTACTTCCTGCGGACCGAATGTGTCGCGGGCGTGCAGGACATGCGGTTCCAGGAGCTGATGCCCGACGTGCTCCACTGGCTCGGCGTGCGGCGCATCCACCGGCTGGTGTCGATGAGCAACCTCAAGTTCGATGCGATCGTCGGCTCCGGCATCGCGGTCGACGAGCGCATCCCGATCCCCGACGCGCTGATTCCCGCCGACGCGCAGGTCGAGATGCAGGCCAAGATGGCGGCCGGCTACTTCACCGAGGGCGCGGCGCCCGACGCCGACGCGCTGTCGACGACCAAGGGCCGCGGCCTGTGAGCGCTGCGCACGCGCTGCTGTCGAGCCGCGCGGTGCGCGAGCGCTGCGACCGGATCCTGCAGGCTGCGATCGAGGGACGCGCGCCGGCCTTCGAGGTCGTGCCGGCGCGGCTCGACGACGTGGCCGATGTCGTCGCCGCGGTGACGCGCCGGCGCTATCCGACGCTCGCGGTCCCGTACCACAGCCGCTGGCGGCACTTCGAGGCCGGCGGCGTCGACCGGGTCGCGGCGATGGAGGCCGCCGCGGGCGAGGCCGACCCGTCCGCGCGGGCGCGGGCGCGCATCGACCTGGCGGTGGTCTCGGTGCTGCTCGACGCCGGGGCCGGCGCGACCTGGCGCTTCGACGACCGCGACACCGGCACGGTGCTCGGACGCTCCGAGGGGCTGGGCATCGCGAGCCTGCGGGCCTTCGAGCGCGGACTGTTCTCGTCCGACCCGCGCCGACCGATGCAGGCCGATGCCGAAGGACTCGCCCGCATCGACGCGGCCGCGCTCGGCGCCGCGTTCCAGGTCCGCGCGGACAACCCGCTGGTCGGCCTGGACGGCCGGGTCGCGCTGCTGCGCCGGCTCGGCGAGGCACTCGCCGCGCAGCCCGCGCGCTTCGGCGTGCCGGGGCGGCCGGGCGGGCTCTTCGATGCGCTGCGCGGGTCGGATCCGACGCGCGTCGCCGCGCACGACATCCTGGTGGCGCTGCTGACGGGCCTGGGCGGCATCTGGCCGCAAGGCGCGCGGATCGGCGGCGTGGCGGTCGGCGACGCCTGGCGCCATCGGCTCGCCGGCGGGGAGGGCGAGACCGCGGGATGGGTGCCGTTCCACAAGCTCTCGCAGTGGCTGACCTACTCGCTGCTCGAGCCCTTCGAGTCGGCCGGCGTGTCCGTCGACGGGCTGGACGCGCTCACCGGCCTGGCCGAGTACCGCAACGGCGGGCTGCTGGTCGACGCGGGCGTCCTCGTGCCGCGCGAACCGTCCACCTTCGCGTCGCCGCTCGCGCCGGGCGACGAGCCGATCGTCGAATGGCGCGCGCTGACCGTCGCGCTGATCGACGTGCTCGCGCCGAAGGTACGCGAGCGCCTCGGTACCGATGCCGCGCGGATGCCGCTCGCCGCCGTGCTCGAGGGCGGGACCTGGGCCGCGGGCCGGGAACTCGCCGCGGCGCGCCGGGGCGGCGAGCCGCCGATCGCGATCGCCAGCGACGGCACGGTGTTCTAGGACTCCCGGAGGACGACGTATGGCTGTGGCTGCCGATGTGCACGTGATCGACCACCCGCTGGTGCAGCACAAGCTCACGCTCCTGCGCCGCAAAGAGACCAGCACCAACAGCTTTCGCCGGCTGCTGTCCGAACTGTCGATGCTGCTGGCCTACGAGGTCACCCGCGACATGCCGATGCACGAGGTCGACATCGAGACGCCGCTCGAGCCCATGCGATCCCGGCTGATCGACGGCAAGAAGACCGTGTTCGTGTCGATCCTGCGGGCCGGCGCGGGCATCCTCGACGGGATGCTGCAGGTGATCCCCGGCGCGCGGATCGCGCACATCGGGCTGTACCGCGACCCGAAGACCCTGGTCGCCGTCGAGTACTACTTCAAGGTGCCGGCCGACATGGACGGCCGCGATGCGATCGTCGTCGATCCGATGCTGGCGACCGGCAACTCGGCGGTCGCCGCGGTCGACCGCATCAAGGAGACCCGCCCGCGCTCGATCCGGTTCGTGTGCCTGCTGGCCGCGCCCGAGGGGCTGGCGCATTTCCGCGCCGCGCATCCGGACGTGCCGGTCTACACCGCGGCGATCGACCGGCAGCTCGACGCCCAGGGGTACATCCTGCCCGGGCTGGGCGACGCGGGCGACCGGCTGTTCGGCACGAAGTAGGCGAGCGGCCGGCGGGCGTCCCGCCTCGGGTCAGGCGAGTCCGTGCGCGCGCAGGCCCGCCGCCAGCAGCGGGGCGAGCGGGACCGCGTTGCTCGGGTGGGCGAGGGCATCGGTGCTCCACAGCCGGCCCACGCCCGCCGCCCGCAGCGCCTGCAGGTCCGCCTCCGCGCACAGGGCGTGCGTGACGAAGGCATCGACGCGCGTCGCGCCGGCGGCCAGGCAGACCCGCGCGGCCTGCGCGAGGGTCCGGCCGCTCGAGGCGATGTCGTCGATCAGCACCACCGGAGCGCCGGCCACCGGGGCGCCGCCCTCCGCCACGACGTCGACCTCGCGATCGCCATGCCGCGTCTTGGTGAAGACGGCGAACGGCCGACGGGCGTGCGCGGCGACCGCGGCCACCCACTGGGCGGACTCCTCGTCGGGCCCGACCAGGATCGCATCGGGCACCGACCCGGCGAGGAAGGCTCCGATCGCGGCCGCCGCGGTCAGCGACACGGCGAGCGCGCCGCCCGTCACCGCCTCGTCCAGCCGGTCGATCCGGTGCAGGTGCGGATCCACGGTGATCACCGCGTCGAACAGGCCGCCCAGGAAGCCGCCGATGATCCGCTGGCTGACGGCCTCGCCCGGACGGAACGCCATGTCCTGGCGCATGTAGCACAGGTAGGGCGCGACCAGCGTCAGGTGCGCGACGCCGTGCTCGCGCGCGGCCCTCGAGGCGAGCAGCACCTCGACCAGTCGCGCGTCGGGGGCACCCAGCGAGCAGAACAGCACGCTGCGCGATGCGAGCGGCACCGGCAGGCGCAGCAGCGTCTCGCCGTCGGGGAATCGGCGCGTCTCGATCGGCGCGCAGCTCAGCCCCGCCGCATCGGCCAATCGCCGCGCGGGCGCTTCCTGGTCGGCGAAGTGCAGCAGCACGGGGCGGAGCGCTTCGGTCATCGGTGCGGTCACGGTCGGTTCCAGGGCGCGGCGTCTCAGGCGATCGCGATGCCGGTGTCGGCCTCGCACCAGTCACGGGCCAGGTCGAACTCGCCCGGCGTCTCGGCGTGCAGCCGGTAGAGCGGCTGGCCGGCGCGCACCGCATCGCCCAGACGCACCAGCAGGTCCAGCCCGGCGCCCGGACTGGCCGGGGCGCCCGCATGACGGGCGGCGCGGGCGAGCCGCAGGTGGTCGAAGCCGGTGACGCGCCCATCGCGCGGGGCGGCGATCTCGGCCACGAGTCGACCCGGTCCGGGAGGGTGCGCCCGCCGTCCCTGGGCGTCGACGATCGCCGCCATCTTGGCCGCCGCCCGGCCCGATTCGAGGATGTCTCGCGCCAGCGGCTCGCCGTCTCCGCCGCGCACGTCCGGATCGAATTCCAGGATGCGCCCCGCCAGCCGCAGCGACTTCGCGCGCAGGTCCTGTGGCGCCTCGGGCCGGTTCTCGAGCACGGCCATCACGTCGCGTGCCTCGAGGACCGGGCCGATGCCGCGACCGACCGGCTGCGAGCCGTCGGTGACGGTCACCTCGACGTGCAGGCCGAGCGCGCGCCCGACGTATTCGAAAGTCTTTCGCAGGCGCTGGGCCTCGGCGAGCGTGCGCACCTTCGCGCTCGGACCGACGGGGATGTCGAGCAGCAGGCGCGTCGAGCCGGCCGCGAGCTTCTTGGACAGGATCGAGGCCACCATCAGCCCGGGGGAGTCCAGCGCGAGCGGGCGTTCGACCGAGATCAGCAGGTCGTCGAGCGGCGCGAGCCGGGCGGTGCCGCCCCAGGCGATGCAGCCCCGCTCGCGCAGCACGACCTCGCGCATGCGGGCCGGGGAGAGTTCGACCTCGGCGAGCACCTGCATCGTGTCGGCAGTGCCGGCGGGGGACGTGATCGCCCGGCTCGAGGTCTTGGGGATGAGCATGCCGTGGGCCGCGACGATCGGCACGACGATCATCGTCGTGCGGTTGCCCGGAATGCCGCCGATGCAGTGCTTGTCGGCCACCAGGGGCTCGTGCCAGTCGAGCCGCTCACCGGTCTCGAGCATCGCCCGGGTCAGGGCCAGCACCTCCTCGCGCTCGAGGTCGTCGCGACCGCAGGCGACCAGGAACGCGGCGATCTCGCTGCGTGCGTAGCGGCGCGCCGCGATGTCGCGGGCGATCGCGCGCATGGCATCGAGGTCGAGCGGCTCGCCCTGCAGCTTGCGCCGCACGCCGTCGAGCGATGCCGGGCGCGGAGCCGGCCCGACCGCCATCGGGGTCCCGGCGGGGACGCCCAGCATCGCGAAGGCCTGTTCGGACAGTCCGAGCTCGTCGGCGCCGATGATCGACGGATCGTCGACCACGTTGAGGACCGCGAGCATCGGCGGTGCGTCCGTCGACGCGCCCGCCACGCGCACCGCGACCTTCTGGGCGGCACGCAGCGCGTCGACCCGGCAGGCGGTGCAGCCGCGCGCCAGGTAGGCGACGTTCTCGGCATCGGTGTCGATCCGGACCTCGCGCAGGCGCAGGGCGGGCACGGGCGCGGGCGCGGCGGCAGGCATCGGGGAATTGTAGCGGCGGCGGGCGGGCCGTTCCCCCATCCGAGCGGGCCCGCCGTGTGACGAAGGGTGTCGGTCTCAGCGCGGGATCGGTTCGAGGTGCGTGACCACCGTCGCCTGCTCGACGATCGAGGCCAGCGTCGCCTCGACCTCGTCGGCCACGGCGTGCCCCGCGTCGACGGTCCACTCGCCCGGCACGAGCACCACCACGTCGATCCAGGCGTGCGAGCCGGCGCGGCGCGTGCGCAGGCCGCGCCATGCGATGCCGCGTGCGCCCAGGGCGTCGAGCGCGACGCGCAGCCGCGCGAGCTCGGCCGCATCGAGGCTGCGGTCCATCAGGCCGTCGACCGAGCCCCGCAGCAGACGGGCGCCCTCGAGCAGGATGTTCAGTCCGACCGCGATCGCGATCAGCGGATCGAGGACGAGCCAGCCGGTCAGCGACACCGCGGCCACCCCCGCCACCACGCCGACCGAGGTGACCACGTCGGTCATCAGGTGCCGGGCGTCGGCGTCGAGCGCGACCGAGCGGAAGCGGACGGCCGCGCGGCGCAGCGCGATCGCGACGCCGAGGTTGATCGCAGTGGCGACCGCCGACACCACGAGGCCGATCCCGACCGCCTCGAGCGGCTGGGGCGCGAGCAGTCGGGAGACGCCCGCCCAGATGATCGCCGCGGCCGCGCCGAAGATCAGGATGCCCTCGAAGCCGCTCGAGAAGTACTCGGCCTTCGCGTGGCCGAACGGATGCTCGTCGTCCGGCGGCCGCGCGGCGACCACGATCATCAGCAGCGCGAACGACGCCCCTGCGAGGTTCACGAAGGACTCCAGGGCGTCGGAGAGCAGCCCGACCGAGCCGGTGAGCCACCAGGCGAGCGTCTTGAGCGTGATCGTGGCGACGGCGGCCGCGATCGAGAGCCAGGCGAAATGGTGCCGCTCGAAGGTGTCCGGGGAGGGGGATTTGGGTAGGATCACGGCATGCAAGTATCCGACATCCGGCGACCGGACGGCGCGGCCGCGGGCGCCATCACCGATGTCGCGGGGCTGCGCGTCGGGCACTACACCGACCCGCGTCGCCCCACCGGCTGCACCGTCGTGCTCGCCGGCGAAGGCGCGACCTGCGGCGTCGACGTGCGGGGCGCGGCGCCCGGCACCCGCGAAACCGACCTGCTCGATCCGGTCAATGCGGTCGACCAGGTGCACGCGGTGCTGCTCGCCGGCGGCAGCGCGTTCGGCCTGGACGCGGCAGGCGGTGTCGTCGCATGGCTCGAGGCGCAGGGCATCGGGCTGCCCGTCGGGCCGGCGCGGGTGCCGATCGTGCCCGCGGCGATCCTCTTCGACCTGTGGGTCGGCGACGCCTCGATCCGTCCGGATGCGCGGGCGGGCCGTCTCGCCTGCGAGGCGGCGTCCGAGGCGCCGCCCGCGGAAGGCTCCGTCGGCGCGGGCGCGGGCGCCACCGTCGGCAAGCTCTGGGGCATCGAGCGCGCGATGAAGGGCGGGGTGGGCACCGCGTCGCTGCGCATCGGCGGGGCGACGGTGGGCGCCCTGATCGTCGTCAACGCGATCGGCGACGTCGTGGATCCGTCCACCGGCCGACCGATCGCCGGGGCGAGGAGCGAGGACGGGCGGCGCCTGGTGGGCACGACGGCCAGCCTGATCGCCGGCGACCTGCCGCCGCGACTGTCGCCGGGCATGGCCACGACCATCGGCTGTGTCGCGACCGACCTCGAACTGACCAAGGCGCAGTGCCGCAAGCTCGCGCAATGCGCGCACGACGGTCTCGCCCGCAGCATCGACCCGGTGCACACCGCCTTCGACGGCGACACCCTGTTCGCGCTCGCGACCGGACGCAGCCGGGCGCGGGTGCATCCGGTCGCGCTGGGGGCCGCCATCGCGGCGGTGACCGCGACGGCCGTGCTGCGCGCGGTGCGGGCGGCCGAGGGGCTGTCGGGTCCGGGCCTGCCGACGCTGCCGTCGCTGCGGGAGTTCGAACGGGAGGCGGGACGATGAGCCGAATGACGATCGCACGACGGGACGGGACAGGATGATCGGGAGATGGGGCAGCAGGGGGGGCCGCAGGGGGGGCCGCAGGGGGGGCAGCGGATGGCCTTGCACGTGGAGCGGCGCAGAGCGGCTCGGCCGGGCGGTGACGCTGGCCGCCGTCCTGGCCGTCGCGCCCTGGGCGATCGCCGGTGCGTCCGCCGGGCCGGTGCTGACGCTGGATGCGCAGGCCCGCGCCGCTGTCGCGAACGACGAGATGGTCGTCGTGCTGGCGGTGGAGCGCGACGGCGCGCAGGTCGGTGTGCTCAACGACGCGGTGCTGGCGCAGCTCAATGCGGCGATCGCCGAGGCCAAGTCGGTCGAGGGCGTCCGGGCACGGCTCGGGTCGCTCTGGACCCAGCCGAACCACACGCGGGAGGGCAAGCAGCAGGGCTGGCGGGTCCGCGGCGAGGTGGTCCTGGAGTCGACCCGCATGAGCGCGCTCGCGCAGCTCGGCGCCCGGCTCGGCGAGCGGATGCAGCTCTCCGGCGTGCAGTTCCGGCTGTCGGCCGAGCGGCGCCAGGCCGAGGAGAAGCGCCTGATCGCCGAGGCGGCCCGTGCCTTCCGGGCCCGCGCCGCCGATGCGGCGGCCGCCTTCGGGTTCGCGGGCTACGAGCTCAGGGAGATGGCGCTGCGCTCGGGCGGCGGGGCGCCCGGACCGCGCCCGATGGCCGCGATGGCGCGCATCGCGACGGCCGCCGACGCCGCGCCGCTGCCCACCGAGGGCGGCGAGTCGGACGTCGTCGTGGGCGTCTCGGGGAGCGTCGAGCTCAAGCCCTGAGCGCGGTACAGTCCTGACCTCGCCCCTGGAGGAGACACCGATGGCCGACCTGCCACGGATCGCGGCGCGCGACTGGACGAGCCAGCCCGCCTATCTGCACCCCGCATACAAGTCCACCCCGCTGCGGGCCCCGTCGCGCCCGCTCGTCCCGATGCGGCACACCCTGTCCGAGCTCGCCCAGCCGGTCTACGGGCACGAGGACATCGGCGAGCTGGATCACGACCTGACCCGCAACGCCGCGGTCAACGGCGCGCCGCTCGGGGAGCGGATCGTGGTCACCGGGCGTGTCACGGACGAAGGCGGTCGACCGCTGCGTCACACGCTGGTCGAGCTCTGGCAATGCAATGCCGCCGGCCGCTACGTGCATGCGGTCGACACGCACGACGCGCCGCTCGACCCGAACTTCCTGGGCGCCGGGCGCACGCTGACCGACGGCGAAGGCCGGTACCGCTTCCTCACGATCAAGCCGGGTGCCTACCCCTGGGGCAACCACCCGAACGCCTGGCGTCCCAACCACATCCACCTGTCGCTGTTCGGCGAGCATTTCGCCAGCCGCCTCGTCACCCAGATGTACTTCCCGGGCGATCCGCTGCTCGACCTGGATCCGATCTACCGCAGCACGCCGCCCGGCGTCCGCGAGCGGCTGGTGTCGCGCTTCGCCCTCGATGCGACCGAGCCGGGCTTCGCGCTCGGCTACGTGTTCGACATCGTGCTGCGCGGACCGCGGCAGACTCCGATGGAGACGCAGCGATGAGCGATCCGACCGCGGCCACGCCCGGGCAGACCCCGTCCCAGACGGTCGGGCCCTTCTTCGCCTACGGGCTCGTCCCCACCCAATACGGCTATCCGTTCCGCAGCCTGTTCGGAGGCGTGCTCGCCGAGGCGCGCACGCCGGGCCTGCCGATCGTCCTCACCGGCCGGGTGCTGGACGCGAACGGTGCGCCGATCGGCGACGCCCTGATCGAGATCCAGCATGCCGATGCCCGAGGCCGGCATCCGCGCAGCCGCGCCGAGGTGGAGGAGAGCGGATTCCGCGGCTTCGGTCGCGTCGGCACCGGCACCCTGCCGGACGGCGGATATGCGTTCCGGACGATCAAGCCCGGTGCGACCCCCGACGGTCAGGCGCCGCACATCGACGTGATCGTGTCGATGCGCGGCCTCCTGTCGCATGCGTTCACCCGCGTCTACTTCGACGACGAGGCCGCGGCCAACGCGGCCGATCCGGTGCTCGCGTCGGTGCCGGCCGAGCGGCGCGGCACGCTGCTGGCCCGCCGCTCGGATCTGCCCGGCGGCACCGTCTACCGCTTCGACATCCGGATGCAGGGCGAGGACGAGACGGTGTTCTTCGATGTCTGAGGCGGGCACGCGCCTGCGTACCCGGGTCGCGATCGTCGGCGCGGGCCCGGCCGGCCTGCTGCTCGGAGCGCTGCTCCAGCGGGCCGGCATCGACGCGGTGATCGTCGAGCGCCAGTCGCCCGACTATGTGCTCGGCCGCATCCGTGCCGGCGTGCTCGAGCAGGGCACGGTCGCGCTGCTCGACGAGGCCGGCGTCGGCGCGCGACTGCACGCGGAAGGGCTGCCGCACCACGGCATCGAGCTCGCCTTCGAAGGCGGACGGCACCGGATCGACTTCGCCGACCTGGTCGGCCGCGAAGTCACGGTCTACGGCCAGACCGAGGTCACCCGCGACCTGATGGCCGCCCGGGCAGCGAGCGGCGCGACCACCGTGTACGAGGCGGCCGAAGTGTCCCTGCACGGCTTCGACGGACCGACGCCGGAAGTCCGCTACCTCAAGGACGGTCGCGAGCACGTGATCGCCTGCGACTGGATCGCCGGCTGCGACGGCTACCACGGCGCGTCGCGGGCGGCGGTGCCGGCCGCGGCCCTGAAGACCTTCGAGCGCGTCTATCCGTTCGGCTGGCTGGGGGTGCTCTGCGACACCCCGCCGGTGTCGGACGAGCTCATCTACGCGAACCATCCGCGCGGCTTCGCGCTCTGCAGCATGCGCAGCCGGTCCCGCAGCCGCTACTACGTGCAGTGCGGGCTCGAGCAGCGGGTGGAGGACTGGTCGGACGAGCGGTTCTTCGACGAGCTGCGCAGCCGCCTCGACGCACGGGCCGCGGCCTCGCTGGTCACCGGACCCTCGATCGAGAAGAGCATCGCGCCGCTGCGCAGCTTCGTCGTGGAGCCGATGCGCTTCGGCCGCCTGTGCCTGGCCGGCGACGCCGCGCACATCGTCCCGCCGACCGGCGCCAAGGGACTGAATCTCGCGGCCTCCGACGTGCGCTACCTGTCGCGTGCGCTGATCGACCACTACCGGTCCGGCACCACGACCGAGCTCGACCAGTACTCGGCGCGCTGCCTGCGCCGGGTCTGGAAGGCGGTGCGCTTCTCGTGGTGGTTCACCACGCTGATGCACCGGTTCCCCGATACCGGCGACATCGGACAGAAGATCCAGGAAGCCGAGCTCGGCTATCTCGTCGGGTCCCGCGCCGCCGCGACCGCGCTGGCCGAGAACTACGTCGGGCTGCCGTTCGAGGACTGAGCCGGTGGCGGGGCGACCGACCGGTCGCGGCACGGGTCGGCCGTCGCGCGCGGCCCGGCTCGGCGCTATCATCGCGCCACCCCGCGCGGGGACAGACCGCGCCGGCCCGCGGTCGTCGCGGGCCCGACCCCGGGCCGCACGGCCCACAGGAGACACCATGCGCTTCGACCCCAAGACCGAGACGTCCGCGGCCACACGCCGCCGGCTGATCGCCACCATCGGCGGCGCCGTCGGCGCGTCGATGCTGCCGGCCGCGCTGCATGCGCAGTCCGCCCCGATGCTGGACACCGTCCGCGTCGTGACCGGCTTTCCCCCGGGCGGCACCTCCGACACGATCTGCCGCCGTGTCGCCGACAAGCTGCGCGGCACCTACGCGCGCAATTCGGTCGTCGAGAACCGGACCGGCGCCGGCGGACAGCTCGCCATCGACCTGATGCGCGCCGCACCCCGCGACGGCAGCACGATCCTGCAGACGCCGGCTTCGATGCTGGTCATCTACCCGCACATCTACCGCAAGCTGTCGTACGACCCGTTCAACGACGTGACCCCGGCCTCGCTCGGCTGCAACTTCGACTTCGGCTTCGCGGTCGGGCCGATGGTGCCGGCTTCGGTGCGCAACGTCGCCGAATTCGTCGCCTGGTGCAAGGCCAATCCGGACAAGGCGAACTACGGATCGCCCGCCGCCGGGTCGATGCCGCACTTCATCGGCGCGCTGCTCGCGCTCGGCACGAAGACGGACATGAAGCACGTCGCGTTCCGCGGCACGCAGCCGGCGATCCTCGACATGATCGGCGGCCAGATCGCCGCGGTGTCCGGCCCGGTGGGCGAGTTCACCCAGCATGTGCTCGCGGGCAAGTGCCGCGTCATCGCGACTTCGGGCGACAAGCGTTCGCGCTTCGCTCCGGAGGTGGCGACCTTCGCCGAGCAGGGCTACAAGGACCTGGTGTTCCGCGAGTGGTTCGGATTCTTCCTGCCCGGCAAGCCCGAGGCTGCGGTCGTCGCCCGGGCCAATGCGGCCCTGCGCGCCGCGCTGGCGGAGAAGGACGTCGTCGACGGCCTCGCGACCATGGGCCTCGAAGCCGAGTCGTCCACGCCCGAGGCGCTGGCCGCGCTGACCCGGTCGTACCACGAGCGCTGGGGGCCGATCGTCAAGACGATCGGCTTCACCGCCGACTCCTGAGCCGAGCCAGAGAGGGGGACGGCGTCAGCGCCGTTCCGCCCTCGCCAGGACGATGCCGATCGCGGCCGCCGTGCCGGCGTAGAGCCAGAAGAGGGGTGCGGTCCCGAGGAGGCCCGCCGCCAGGCCGAAGCCGACCGGCACGAGCAGCTGCATCGCGCTCAGCAGCGTCATCCGCAGGCCGGCCGCCTCGCCGGCGCGGCCCGGCGGCGAAGCCGCGTGCAGCGCCGCCATCAGCAGCGGCTGGGCGATGCCCGGCCCGATGCCGATCAGGAACGACAGCGCCACCAGCGTGCCGAGGGTGCCCGCGAAAGGCGCCGCCGCGTAGGCCAGCACGCACACGGCGAGCGCGGCCTGCATCCATCGTGCGGGATGCATGTGCGCGAGGAGCCGGGGCAGCATCAGCCGGACCGACAGCGACCCTGCCGAGAAGGCCGCGATCGACAGCCCCACCGACGATGCGGACAGACCGATCGAACCCGCGTGCAGCGGCAGCACGAACTGGTAGACGTCCCACGACGCGGAGGCGAGCAGCGACGCCAGCAGCAGCCGGCGCAGACGCGGGGCGCCGAGCAGCGAGAACGCCGCGCTCGCGCCGCGAGGCGCCTCGACGGCGGCCGCGGCGGCATCCGCGTCGGGGGGCAGGGGGGTGGCCTTTGGCGGCTCGAGCGGCCCGGGCGGCTCGGGCGCCACGGCCGGTTCGGCACCGTGCCGGGGCAGGTGCCGCTCGAACGGATATCGGCTCGCCGCGAGCCAGGTCGCGCCCAGCAGCGCCGCCGACAGCGCGAAGGCCTGCCGGTAGCCCGCGGTGTCGATGATCAGGCCTACCATCGGGGGCCCGAGCAGTCCCGACACCGAGAAGCTCATCGTCAGCAGGTTGAAGTTGGCGGTGCGCCGCGTGTCGCCGCCGATCTCTCCCGCCGCGTGCTGCATGCCGAGGTGAAAGCCCATCATGCCGACGCCGACGAGGCCGGCCGACAGCGCGAGCATGGCGGGGTGCAGCAGCGCCGCGCAGCCGAGCGCGCCGACGGCGCACAGGGCCGCGCCGACCAGCATCGGGCGACGCACGCCGACCCGGTCGATCAGCTGTCCGCCCCGCACCGCGAGCAGCATCGGCACCAGCGCGAAGGTGGCGAGCACCAGCCCGATCGACGCGGGAGACAGCCCCAGGTGGACGGCGGCGAGGGCGACGGTCACGCGGAACCCGATGACCGCCGTGTACAGGGCGGCCGCGCAGGCGATCAGCGGCCGGATGGCCGCGGCGTCGCTCACCGGCCGGTGAAGCGCGGCGCTCGCTTCTGGACGAACGCCGCCACGCCCTCGCGGAAATCGTCGGTGCGGAAGGCCTGCGCCTGCATCAGCGCCTCGACCTCGAGCTGGTCGCCCAGTCCGTTGCCCGCGCTCTGGGTGAGCGCCTGCTTGACCAGCGCGTAGGCCCGCGTCGGCATCCTGGCCAGGCCCTCGGCGCAGCGCCTCGCCTCGGCGCCCAGCGCGTCGTCGGCATGGACCTTCCAGACCAGTCCGTACTGCAGCGCGTCCCGGGCCGGGATCTTCTCGGCGAGCATCACCATCGCGCGCGCACGGATGTCGCCGACGATGCGCGGCAGGAACCAGGTGCTGCCGCAGTCGGGCACCAGGCCGATCTTCGTGAACGCCTGCAGGAAGCTCGCCGACTCGCCGGCCAGCACCACGTCGCAGGCGAGCGCCAGGCTCATCCCGGCGCCGGCCGCCGAACCGTTGACGGCGGCCACGATCGGCTTGGGCAGCTGGCGCATCGCCAGCACGATCGGATGGTAGGACTCGCGCAGCCCCTGGGCGACGTCGTGCTCGCCGGTCCGCATGGAGGCCGCCCCGAGATCGGCCCCCGCGCAGAAGCCGCGGCCCGCGCCGGTGAGGATCAGGGCCCGGACGGCGTCGTCGGCCTTGGCCGCGGCCAGGGCCGAGGACAGGCCTTCGAGCATCGCCGGATTCAGCGCGTTCAGCACCTCCGGTCGGTTCATCGTGATGGTCATGACGCCGGCGTCGACGGTGGTGAGAACGGCGGATTCGGACATGGTGGCTCCTGGGGTCGGTTCGGTCGGGAGGGGGTCGGACGGGTTCGGTCGACGTGGATCGGCCGCTGCTCGCGGCGACCGGTCGTGCCGGTTCAGAGCAGCCCGAGCTGCCGGGCGGCCAGGTCGTTCATGACTTCTTCCGCGCCGCCGCCGATCATGTACACCTTGCAGTCGCGCCATGCACGCTCGATGCGGCTGCCGCGCATGAAACCGGCACCGCCGAGGATCTGCAGGGACTGGTCGGCGCAGTCGCGCATCAGCCGCGCCGCGTGGTTCTTGGCGAGCGCGAGGTCGCCCGCCGGCGATTCGCCGGCATCGAGCCGCTGGGCGAGCTGCAGCACCCAGGCCTGGACGGGCAGGATCTCGTCGATCATCCGGACGAGCTTGTGCCGGATCGCCTGATGGTCGACGAGCCGCTGACCGAAGGTGCGACGTTCGCGCGCCCAGGCGAGGGCGTCCTCGACGCAGGCCATCGCCTGGCCCAGCCCGCCGGCGGCCATCGTCATGCGCTCGCCGTTGAAGTTCTGCATCACCAGCCGGAACCCCGCGTTCTCCTCGCCGACCAGCCGGTCCTCGGGGACGAAGACCTCGTCGAAGTACAGCGCCGCGGTGTCGGAGGCCCACCAGCCGATCTTCTTCAGCGGCGTGCGGGTCAGGCCGCTCGAGGTGCCGTCCACGAGGAAGAGCGAGACCCCGCCCGCGCCCGGCCCCCCGGTACGGGCGGCGACCAGGATGTGATCCGCCCGGATGCCCGAGGTGATGAACAGCTTCGAGCCGGTGATCGACCAGCCGCCCGCCACGCGCGCGGCGCGCGTCTGCAGCTGGGCGACGTCCGACCCGCCGGAGGGTTCGGTGATCGCGAGCGCGCCGATCGACTCGCCGGCCAGGATCGAGGGGATCACCGACCGGCGCACGGACTCGCGCGCGCCGGCCAGGAGCGGCCAGAGCATGATCGTGTGCGAACCCAGGCCGGCGGTGACGCCGCCGATGCCGCCGCGCGCCAGCTCCACCGAGGACAGCAGCCGCGAGACGTGGTCGGCCGGCGTGCCGCCGTACTCGGCCGGATACCCCAGACCGAGCAGTCCGACGGCACCGGCCTTGCGGTAGAGCTCGCGCGGGAAGCTGCCGGCTTCGTCCCAGGCATCGGCGTTCGGCTGGATCTCGCCTTCGACGAAGGCCTGCACCGCCTGCTGCACCTGCCGGTGCTCGTCGGTGAGGCCGGGCAGACGGCCGAAGTCGAAGGCGGGAAGACGGGGGGCGGGCATGGCGTGTCTCGTCGCTCAGGCGGGATCCGGGTCGATCCGGATCAGCAGCCGACCCGGGGCCACCTGCGTGCCGCAGGCCGCGCCGAGCTCGGCGACGATGCCGGCCACCGGGGATTCGAAGCGGTGTTCCATCTTCATCGCCTCGATCGACAGCAGGTAGGTGCCGCGCTCGACCCGCTGGCCGGGCTCGACCGCGATGCGCGTCAGCTGTCCGTGCATCCGGCTGACGATCGTCCCGCCGGCCTCGCCGCCGTCCCGCCGCGGCGGTCGGTCGGTCACGTCGGTGAAGCCGTCGGCCAGCCCGAAGCCGTCGAGCCAGCCGCGGCCGCGATCCAGCGTCGCCATCACCTCGAGACCGACTCCGTCGACCGAGACCCCGGCCCGCAGACCGTCGTCGTGCCGCAGCGCGACGCGCACCACGGTACCGTCGGCGAACGTCACCGCGTGGGCCCGACCGGCGCCGCTCTCGACGCGCACCGGATGTTCGCGGCCGGCGACCTCGAGTCGCAGCGGTGCGGTGCGCGTCCCGCTCGACGACCAGCCCGCCAGCGGCCCGTGGACGCGCGCTGCCCGGTGCACGCGCAGCGCGGCCGCCACCGCGAGCCAGCGCGCGTCCGGCCCGGGCGCCGACCAGCCGGCGAGCGCCTCGCCCAGCCAGGCGGTCGACAGCGTGGCCGTGGCGAAGGGCTCGGCCGCGAGGCAGCGCCGCAGCCAGTCCCGATTGGTCCGCAGACCCGCCACCGTGCAGCGCTCGAGCGCCGCGAGCAGTCGCACGCGGGCCTGCTCACGGTCGCTGCCGTGCGCGATCACCTTGGCGATCATCGAGTCGTAGTAGGGCGGCACCTCGGCCGCCTCGGCCAGTCCGTGATCCACCCGCAGGCCGGGTCCCTCCGGCATGCGCCAGGCGTCGATCGGTCCGACCTGCGGCGCGAAGCCGGCGTACGGATCCTCCGCGCAGAGCCGCGCCTCGATCGCATGCCCCTGGAAGCGGATCGCCTCCTGCGCCCGCGGCAGCGCCTCGCCGCGTGCGATCCGCAGCTGCCACTCGACCAGGTCCAGCCCGGTGACCGCCTCGGTGACCGGATGCTCGACCTGCAGCCGGGTGTTCATCTCCAGGAACCAGAACGCGCCGTCCGGCTCGAGCAGGAACTCCACGGTACCCGCGCCGACGTAGCCGACCTCGCGGGCCAGCCGGATGGCGGCCTCGCCCATCCGGGCGCGCAGCGTGTCGGTGACGCCCGGCGCGGGCGCCTCCTCGAGCACCTTCTGGTTGCGGCGTTGTGTGGAGCAGTCGCGCTCGCCGAGATGGACGTAGCCGCCGTGCGCATCGCCGAAGACCTGCACCTCGACGTGACGCGCCCGCAGGATGCGGCGCTCGATCAGGAGCGTGCCGTCGCCGAACGACGCGGCGGCTTCGGCGCGGGCGGATGCGATCGCCGCGCGCAGCGCGGCCTCGTCGGCCAGGTCGTCGACGGCGCGCATGCCGCGTCCGCCGCCGCCGGCCGCGGCCTTGATCATCAGCGGTACGCCGACGCGTCGGGCCTCGGCGACCAGCGTGTCGTCGTCCTGCGCGGCGCCCTGATAGCCCGGCAGGCAGGGCACGTCGAGGCGCCCCGCGAGCCGCTTGGCCGCCGACTTGTTGCCGAGCGCCTCGATCGCCTCGGGAGGGGGCCCGACGAAGACCAGGCCGGCCTCGCGCAGCGTCCGCGCGAAGTCCGCGTTCTCGGACAGGAATCCGTATCCGGGGTGGACCGCCTGGGCGCCGCTCGCGCGGCAGGCGGCGACGAGCTTCGCGGCGTCGAGGTAGCTGTCGCGCGCTGGTCCCGCCCCCAGACGGACCGAGGCGTCCGCCTCGCGGACGTGGCGCGCGCTCGCATCGGCGTCGGAATACACCGCCACCGTGCGCACGCCGATCGCACGCGCGGTGCGGATCACGCGGCAGGCGATCTCGCCCCGGTTGGCGATCAGGAGCGTGTCGAAATGCGCCATGCGGCGGTCCGGCTCCGGTTCAGCCCTGGCGGGGCAGGATGCCCATCGTCTTGGCGATGATGCCCATCATCACCTCGTCGGCGCCGCCGCCGATGGAGCCCAGCCGCGTGTCGCGCCAGAACCGGTTGACCCGCATCTCCTCGATGTAGCCCATGCCGCCCCAGAACTGCACGCACCAGTCGGCGACTTCGCGGGCGACCCGGGCGCCCTTGAGCTTCACCATCGAGGCGAGCTGGGTCACGTCGTGCCCCTGCACGTACAGGCCCACCGCCTTGTGGAAGAGGGCGCCGACCGCCTCGACCTCGGTCTGCAGCTCGGCGAGCTTGTAGTAGATGTACTGGTTGTCGAGCAGCGGCTTGCCGAACGCGCGGCGCTCGCGCAGGTAGTCGATCGTCTCCTGGATCACGTGCTTCGACTTCTGCCAGCCGGCGCCCGCCCAGAGCCGCTCCTCCTGGAACTGCTCCATCTGGTAGATGAAGCCCATGCCTTCCTCGCCGATGCGATAGCGCTGCGGCACCCGCACCGAATCGAAGTGCAGCTGCGCGGTGTCGGAGGCGTTCATGCCGACCTTCTTGAGCTTCTTGGCGACCGAGATGCCCTTCGTCTTCATCGGCACGCAGATCAGCGACTTGTTCTTGTGGCCGCCGCCCTCGGAGGTGTTGGCCAGCAGGCAGATCCAGTCGGCCTGAGTGCCGTTGGTCGTCCACATCTTGCCGCCGTCGATCACGTAGTCGCCGCCGTCCTTGCGGGCGGTGGTGCGGATCGAGGCCACGTCCGAGCCCGCGCCGACTTCGGAGACGCCCAGGCAGGCGACGTACTCGCCGCTGATCGAGGGCTCGAGGAACAGCTTCTTCACCTCGTCGGAGCCGCGCTTGGCCAGCGCCGGCGTGGCCATGTCGGTCTGCACGCCGATCGCCATCGGGATGCCGCCGCAGCGGGTGTGCGACAGGGCCTCGGCGAAGGCCGCGGCGTACGAATAGTCCAGCCCCATGCCGCCGCACTCGACCGGCTTGTGGACACCCAGGAAGCCGAGCTTGCCCATCTTCCGGAACAGCTCGTGGGCGGGGAAGATCTCCGCCTTCTCCCACTCGTCGACGAAGGGGTTGATCTCCGACTCGATGAACTTCTTGAGCGAGTCCTGCAGGGCGAGGTGCTCGGGACCGTAGAGGGCGGGGTGCATGGAAGGCTCCGTGGAGATCGGTTCAGGGACGGGCGACGCCGAACTGCACCGGGCGAAGGCTGCGGCCTTCGGCGACGCGGCACAGGTCGAAGGCGAGGCCCAGCACGCGACGGGTGTCGCGAGGGTCGATGACGCCGTCGTCGAGCAGGCGTCCGCTGGTGTAGAAGGCGTCGGACTGACGGTCGAAGCTGGCGACGATCCTGCGCTCGACGGCACCGAGCTGCGCCTCGTCGACCGGCACGCCGCGCCGCTTCGCGCCGCCCTCGGCGACGATGCGCATCACCAGCGCGGCCTGTTCGCCGCCCATCACCGCCGTCCGGGCGTTGGGCCACGCGAACACGAACCGGGGGCCGTAGGCGCGGCCGCACATGCCGTAGTTGCCGGCACCGAACGAGGCGCCGCACATCAGGGTGATCGAGGGGACGTTCGCATTGGCGACCGCCTGGATCATCTTGGAGCCGTGCTTGATCATGCCGGCCTGCTCGGAGGCGCGCCCGACGATGTAGCCGGTGGTGTTCTGCAGATAGAGCAGCGGGATGCCCGCCTGGCAGCACGACTGGATGAAGTGCGTGGCCTTGGTCGCGCCGGCCGGATCGAGCGGCCCGTTGTTGGTCACGATCCCGATCGGGCGGCCGTACAGCGAGGCGTGGCCGCAGACGGTGGCCGGACCGTAGTCGGCGCCGAAGTCCAGGAACTCGGAGCGGTCGACGATCCGCGCGATCACCTCGTGCATGTCCACCGGCTGGCGGAAGTCGAGCGGCATCGTGCCGGCGAGCTCGTCGGGCGGATGCAGCGGATCGAGCGCCGGATCGTCGACCAGCGAGGACGGCGGGCCCTGGGCGTCCCACTGCAGCCGCGTCATCAGCTCGCGCGCGATGCGCAGTCCGTCGGCGTCGTCGTCGGCGAGGAACTCGCCCAGGCCCGACACGGTGGCGTGCATCTCGCCGCCGCCGAGCTCCTCGTCGGTGGCGATCTCGCCGGTGGCGGCCTTGAGCAGCGGTGGGCCGGCCAGGAACGCCCGCGCCCGGCCGCGCACCATCACCACGTAGTCGGACAGTCCGGGCATGTAGGCACCACCCGCGGTCGACGAGCCGTGCACGACCGCCACCACCGGGATGCCCTCGGCCGACAGCCGCGCCAGGTTGTAGAAGATGCGTCCGCCGTGCACGAAGCCGTCGACCTGGTACTTGAGCAGGTTGGCGCCGGCCGACTCGATCAGCTGCACGAAGGGCAGCTTGTTCTGCAGCGCGATCTCCTGCGCGCGCAGCAGCTTCTCGCGGCCCATGTGCTGGATGGCGCCGGCGTCGATGCCGGCGTCGCTCGCCGTGATCACGCAGCGGGTGCCGCCGACCACGCCGATGCCGTTGATCATTCCGCCGCCGGGCACCGAGGTGTCGGGATCGGGGTCGTCGACCAGCCAGCCGGCGAGCGACGACAGCTCCAGCCACGGCGCACCGGGGTCGAGCAGGCGGGCGACGCGCTCGCGCGGCAGCAGCTGCCCGCGCTTGTCGAACAGCGGCTTGGACTTCGCCGAGGCCGCGGCCGACCGCGCCTCGAGGGCGCGCAGCCGTTCGACCAGCGCGAGCATGCCGGCCCGACGCTCGGCGAAGACCGGCGAGGACGGGTCGATGCGGGACTCGATGACCGGCACCGCGTCAGCCCTTCGGCTCGATGTTCATGAACGCGGGCGGGCTCGACAGGTGGAAGCCGTCGAAGGTGCGCTGCGAGCCGGAGTCCTTCACCCGCAGCGGTTGCGCCGGTGCGTTCGGGCGGGCGTTCGGCACGCCGCCGTCCACCCGGATGCAGTCGCCGGTGATGAAGTTCGCCGCCTCGGACAGCAGGAAGACGATCGCCGCCGAGATCTCCGCCTCGGAGCCGTAGCGCTGCAGCGGCACCATGCGCCACTGCTTGGCGAGCCGCGCCTTGACCTCGTCGGGGTAGGTCTCCATGCCGCTGGAGGCGATCCAGCCGGGCGCCACCGCGTTGACCCGCACGCCCGACGGCGCCCATTCGGAGGCCAGCGTCTCGGTCAGGTTGAGCGTGCCGGCGCGGGCCGCGCCCGAGTGCGCCATCGACGGCATGCCGCCCCAGATGTCCGCGATGATGTTCACGATCGCGCCGCCGTGGTCCCTCATCCAGCGGTTGAAGACCTCGCGGGACATCAGGAAGCCGCCGGTCAGGTTGTTGCGGATCACCGCTTCCCAGCCCTTGAGCGTGAAGCTCTCGGCCGCGCCGGGGAACTGGCCGCCGGCGTTGTTGACCAGCCCGTCAATGCGGCCGTGCGCGGCGAGCACCGCGTCGATGCCGGCCTGCACCCCTGCCTCGTCGCGGATGTCCAGCGGGTGGCAGGTGGCCCGGCCGCCGACCCGGGCGATCTCGTCGGCCACCCGCTCGAGCTTCTCGGGCTTGCGCCCGATCAGCGCCACGCTGGCCCCCAGCGAGACCAGCTCGTGCGCGGTGCAGCGGCCGATGCCCGAGCCGCCGCCGGTCACGATCACCGTACGGCCCTCGAACAGGCCGGGCCGGAAGACCGATCGATACCGTTCGGCGCGTGGATCGGAGGCGGTGTCGGAGGCGTCCATGCAGGCGTCGGTCAGTGATGAGCGGAGTTCCGACAGCCTGCGTTCGGGGTCGCGTCGAGTCAAGTTGCAATGCAGCATTCGAATCGGTCGATCGCTCCGGAACCGGCTCAGGGAGCGGCTTTCGGACGGGCCGCCTTGACGTCGACCCGGAGCGGCCTATACTGAGTCGCACTCAGCAACGGCGCCCTCGTGCGCCCCGCGGACGATGACGGCACTGCCCAGGCGACGCAAGGCGGTCCGCCGCGCCGAGATCCTCGGCGCGGCGCGCGAGGTGTTCATCGCCCGCCGGTTCGAGGACGCCTCGATGGCCGAGATCGCCGCCCGCGCCGATTGCGTCGAAGGCACGCTCTACACCTACTTCCGCAACAAGCGCGACCTGTTCGACGCGGTCCTCACCGACGTCTACGATGCGCTGATCGCCGACATCGAACCGCGCTTCGCCTCGCTGGACGGCACCGCCGACCGGCTGCGCTTCCTCATCGCGCGGCACCTGCAGATCGCGGTCGACGATCCGGGCATCTCGGCGATGCTGGGGCGCGAGGCGCGCGGCGGGCAGCCGTACTTCGGATCGAAGCTGCACGCGCTGAACCGGCGGTACGTGCAGTTCATGACCCGGACGCTCTCCGACGGCGTGTCGCGCGGCGAGCTGCGGGCCGACCTGGACCTCGCGATGGCGCGGGACTTCGTGTTCGGCGGTCTGGAACACCGGGTGCGCGACCTGCTCGGGCGCGGCCGGCGGATCGAACCGGCGCGGATGGCGCGCGAGATGGCCGGGCTGCTGCTCGAGGGCTTCGGGCAGCGGGCTCCGCCGGCCGCGGAGGCGCCGCTGGAGCGCATCGAGGCACGGCTCGCACGGCTCGAGGGCGAGCTGCGGGCGAGGGCGCGCTGACCGGCGCGTCGGGCAGGGAGGAGACGAAGATGACGAGACAGACCGTCCGGATCGGCAGCGCATCCGGCTTCTGGGGCGACACCGCCTCGGCCGCCCCGCAGCTCGTGCGCCGCGGCGACATCGAGTACCTGGTGTTCGACTACCTGGCCGAGGTCACGATGTCGATCATGGCCGCGCAGAAGGCCAAGGACCCGGCCGCCGGCTACGCGACCGACTTCGTGCAGATCACGATGAAGTCGCTGCTGCCCGAGCTCAAGGCGCGCGGCATCAAGGTCGTGGCCAACGCCGGCGGGGTCAACCCGCTGGCCTGCCGCGACGCGCTGGCCCGGGTGGCGCAGGAGCTCGGCGTGCCGCTGAGCATCGGCGTGGTGCTGGGCGACGACCTGTCCGACCAGGCCGAGGCGCTGCGGTCGGCAGGCACCACCGAGATGTTCAGCGGCGCGCCGTTCCCGGCGCGGCTGGCGAGCGTCAACGCGTACCTCGGCGCGCTGCCGGTCGCCCGCGCCCTCGATGCCGGCGCCGACGTGGTGATCACCGGCCGCTGCGTCGACTCGGCGGTCACCCTCGGCGTGATGGTCCACGCCTTCGGCTGGCAGGCGTCCGAGTTCGACCGGCTCGCGCAGGGCACGCTGGCCGGCCACCTCGTCGAATGCGGCGCCCAGGCCACCGGCGGGCTCTTCACCGACTGGGACACCGTTCCCGACTGGGACGACATCGGCTTTCCCGTCGTCGAGGCGCACGCCGACGGCAGCTTCGAGATCACCAAGCCGCCGGGCACCGGCGGCCTCGTCTCGCCCGCGGCACTCTGCGAGCAGCTCCTCTACGAGATCGGCGACCCGCGGGCCTACCACGTGCCCGACGTCGCCTGCGATTTCACCCGCGTGCGCTTCGAGCAGACCGGCCCGGACCGGGTGCGGGTCACCGGCGCGCGCGGCCGCGCGCCCACCGACACCTACAAGGTCAGTGCCACCCATCCCGACGGGTTCCGCAACGTCGCCCTGCTGGTGGTCGCCGGCGAGCGCGCCGCGCAGAAGGCCCGCCGCACCGGCGAGGCGCTGCTGACCCGGATGCAGCGGATGCTGGCCGAGCAGAAGCTGCCCGCCTTCACCGAGACGCGGATCGAGGTCGTCGGCGCCGAAGACATGTTCGGCGCGATCGCGCGGCCCGATGCGCGCGAGGTGGTGCTCAAGCTCGCGGCGCGTGCGCCTTCCAAGGCCTCGCTCGAGCTGTTCGCCCGCGAGTTCGCGCCCGCCGGCACCTCGATGGCGCCCGGCACCACCGGCTTCGGGGGCGGGCGTCCGACGCCGTCGCCGGTGATCCGGCTGTTCTCCTTCCTGGTGCCCAAGCGGGCGGTCTCGGTCGAGATCGACGTCGACGGCACCCGACACCTCGTGGCGATCCCGGTCGAGGGCGGCTTCGATGCACGCGACCTGCCATCGGCCCGCAGCCATGCCGACGCGGCACCGCCGAGCGCCGCCGCCCGTACCGTGCCGCTGATCGCGCTGGCCCACGGGCGCTCCGGCGACAAGGGCGACAAGGCGAACATCGGCATCGTCGCGCGCCGCCCCGAGTGGCTGCCGCTGCTGTCGGCCTGGCTGACGCCCGAGCGGGTGGCGGCGCATTTCGCCCACAACGGACCGTCGCGCGTCGAGCGCTTCGACCTGCCCGGGTTCGGCGCGATGAACTTCCTGCTGCACGACGTGCTCGGCGGGGGAGGGATGGCGTCGCTGCGCACCGACAACCTGGCCAAGTGCTACGCG
>RPRK01000019.1 GCA_003818495.1 Burkholderiales bacterium | reverse complement strand
CGTCCCGTCCGGTCGGGGTATCGCTCATCGTCATCGTCATCGTCATCGCTCCTTCGTCTTGGGCGGCTCACCCGATCGTCGATCGTCAGACCCGGCAAGGCGCGTGCCCGACGGACGCCCGACGGGCATGCACGTTGCCGCCGCGGGCTCGGACGCGTCGCGGTCGGCGCGTCGCGCTCCCGGGAGCCGTCCCATGCACCCAGCCTCGTCCGCGACCATCGTTCTCGCGTGCTCGGCGCTCGTCGCCCTCGCACTGGGCATCGCCGCCGTGCGCGTCGACCCGCGCAGACTGGCGGGCGACGGCGCGCACCGCTTCTGGGGCTGTGCGACCGGGGTCGCGGTGCTGTGGCATGCCGCCGGCGGCCCGACCGGCGAGCTGCACCTCCTGGGCGCGACGGTGGCCTGCGGCCTGCTCGGACTGCCGCTCGGCCTGCTCGCGCTCGCCGTCGGCGTCGCCTTCCGGCATGGGGCGGACGGTCTGGTCTGGTCGTCGCTGCCCTGGGCGTTCACCGTCGGCGCCCTGGTGCCGGCGGCCGTCTCCGGCATCGTGATCGGCGCGGCGCGCCGGGCCGCACGGCCGGCGCACGGTCCGTGCCTGCTGGTGGCCGGCGCGTTCCTGGCGGGCGCGGCAGCGATGGCCGCTTCGTTCGCGCTGCGGGTGGTGGCCGGGCACCTTCCCGTCGCACCGATCGTCCCACCGCTTCCCGCCGACATCGGCACGCTCGGCGCACTGGCAGCGGCCATGGTCATGGCCGAGGCGAACCTGTCGGCGGCGGTGATGACGGCGGTTGCGGCGCAGCGACCGGCCTGGCTCGAGGGAGCGGCCGGCGCCGACCGCTCGCGCTGAGCCCGCCGTCAGCGTCCCGGACCGCTCGCCACCCGCCGCAGCTTGCCGCTGACGGCCTCGTGCATCGGCGGGCGGGGATCGTCGACGACGCGCACGTCGACGAGGCCCTGCGAGTCCAGGTAGCGCCGCAGGGCCTCGTGGCAGGTGGCGCGCGCGATTCCGTCGGCGGCCGGTTGCAGCCTCAGCAGCAGCGTGGACGCATCCCGCGCGACCAGCTGGAAATCGAACGTGCCGGCCTCGTCCTCCATCACGGTCACCAGCGCGAGCGGCAGCAGCCGCACCGTGCCGGCCCGCCCTTCGAACACCAGCACGTCGTCGCGGCGCCCCTCCACCCGCAGCGAGGGCATCGCGCAGCCGCAGGGGCAGGGCGCCGGGTCGACCGTCACGCTGTCGCCCAGGTCGTGCCTCAGCACGGGCTGGACGCGGTTCGCGAGGTTGGTCAGCAGCACGCTGTGGGAGGCGGTGCCCGGCGGCACCGGACGCATCGCGCGGTCTACCGGCTCGAGCACCACCCAGTCGGTGTTGACGTGCAGCGAACCGTGCTCGCACTCCCAGGCGATCGACAGGCATTCCGAGGCGCCGTAGGTCTCGCGGACGCGGCAGCCGAAGGCCTCGGTGACCTCGCGCCGCACCGCATCGGTCAGCTGCTCGCCGCCCAGCCAGATCTCGCGCGGCCGCAGGCGCAGCCGCCCCGCTCGGCGTTCCGCCGCCAGGACCGCCGCGGCGGTCGGATAGGTCGCGAGCACCGCCGGTTCGATCGCATCGAGCTCCGCGCACAGCGTGCGCAGCGGCTGCAGGATCGATACCGTGTGCATCGAGGCCGCGGCCCACGGCCACAGCCGTCGCATCCGCTCGACGCTCGCCACGCCGGCGAAATGGCCGCCGGTCGCGCCGACCATCGCATAGCGCCCGGCGGTGCCGAAGGGGGCGCGAAGCCAGTCCTCGAACCAGCCCGCGCCGCGCCCGGGACGGTCGAAGCCGCCGAAGCGCAGCGTCTCGAGCGCATCGTAGACGGCGAGCGCCCGTGCGTCCTGCAGCCAGATGCCGGGCGAACCGGTGGTCCCCGAGCTCGTCCAGACCGCGTAGCGGCCGAGGAACGCCTCGCCGATGCGGGCGGGATCGGCGATGAACGACTCGACCCGCTCGAGCGTGACCGCGCGGTCGGTGCAGGCCTCGTCGAAGCGGGCCAGGGTGGCGGCCCGCCCGATCGGCTCGATCGCCGCGAGCGGCAGCTGCGCCGCGCGTCGCGCCGCGCTCGGCGAGCGGCCCGGATCGCCGATCGACGCGCCGCCCGCCGCGCGGAGCCGCTCGGCATGCAGCGGGGCGGCGCACGCCGACTCGAGCAGGTCGTGCAGGCGCCATCGTGCCCGGCGCGCCAGTCCCGCCGCGTCCGCGTGCCCGCCCGACCAGACGTCGCAGGCGGCGTTGAACGACTGCCAGGGATCGAACGGCCCGGCGGGTCGTCCCATCGCGCCCCAGAGGGCCCCTGCGGCAGGGTCCGGCGGGGCACCGGAGTCGGACGGGGCGAGCGGATCGACGTGCATCGGAGGCCTCGTGGACGGTCGGTCGGGACACACGCCGATCTTGGACCCGGTTCGGGTCGGGCCCGCGACCGCCGGTTGACGCAGGTCAACGACGGCACGAGCGCCTACAATCGCCACCCCATGGAGACGATCCCCGACGGCCTGGACGCCGACCGCGTGCGTGCGGTGCTCGTGCGCCTCGGCCTGTGCTCGGCCGACGAGCCACTGAGCTGCGTGCCGCTGGCGGGCGGCGTGTCCTCCGAGATCGTGCGGGCCGATCTCCCCGGTCGCAGCGTCTGCGTCAAGCGCGCGCTCGGCCGACTGAAGGTCGCGGCCGACTGGCGCGTCCCGGTCGGGCGCAGCGCCCATGAAGCGGAGTGGCTGCGCATCGCGGGCGTCATCGTCCCGGAGGCCGTGCCGCGGCTGCACGGCTACGACCCCGAGCTCGGTGCGCTCGCCATGCAGTGGCTGGCACCCGATCTGCATCCGGTCTGGAAGGGCCTCCTGCGCGACGGTTGCTGCGACGCCGCGTTCGCCGCCGCGGTGGCCGAATCGTTCGTCGCGATCCACGCCGCCACGGCCGGGGACGCCGCGATCGCCACCCGCTTCGACACCGGCCCGCTCTTCCACGCGCTGCGACTCGAGCCCTATCTGCTCGCCACCGCCGAACGCCACCCCGCGCTCGCCGACCGGCTCCGCGCGCTCGTCGCGACGACCGCGTCGACCCGTCTCGCGCTGGTCCACGGCGACGCGAGCCCGAAGAACATCCTCGCCGGCCCCGTCGGACCCGTTCTGCTCGACGCCGAATGCGCGTGGTACGGCGATCCGGCGTTCGATGCCGCGTTCTGCCTGAACCACCTGCTGCTCAAGTGCCTGTGGACCCCGCCCGCCACCGACGCGCTGCTCGCCTGCTTCGACGCATTCGCCGCGTCCTACCTCGCCGGCGTGGCCTGGGAGCCGCCCGAACGGCTCGCCGCGCGCATCGGCGCGCTGTTGCCGGCGCTGCTGCTCGCCCGGGTCGATGGCAAGTCGCCGGTCGAGTATCTCGTCGACGAGCGCGACCGTGCCTTCGTCCGCCGGATCGCGAGCGCGTTGCTGCGCGAACCGCCGGCCACGCCGGCCGCCGTCGCGGCGGCATGGCGCGGTGCGCTGTCCGCCCGCTGATGTCATCGCCCTATCGACCCGTCCACCCATGGAGCGTCCGATCGTGACCGACCCTCTCCCGCCCGTTCCGCCGTCCCGGCGGATCGCCGAAGTCCACGCCCGCCGCGTCTGGGATTCGCGCGGTCGGCCCACCGTCGAGGTCGAGGTCGCGACGGCTGCCGGCGCACGGGGACGGGCGATCGCGCCGGCCGGAGCGTCCACCGGCAGCGGCGAGGCGGTCGACCTGCGGGACGGCGGCGCCGCGTTCGGCGGCCTCGACGTGCGCCAGGCGATCTCGGGCATCGAGACCGCGATCGCTCCCGCGCTCATCGGGCGCGACGTCGAAGCGCAGGCCGCGCTCGATGCGACGATGGTCGCGCTCGACGGCACCCACGACCGTTCGCGCCTGGGCGGCAATGCGCTGGTCGCCACCTCGATGGCGATCGCACATGCCGCGGCCGCGGCCGCCGGCCGGCCGCTGTGGGCCTGGCTGGCCGACCGCAGTGGGTCCGGCGTGCCGGCGATGCTGCCGCTGCCCGAGATCCAGGTGTTCGGCGGCGGCGCCCACGCCGGCGGGCGCCTCGACCTGCAGGACTTCATGGTCGTCGCGGTCGGCGCCGACGACTGGCGCACCGCGCTCGACTGGACCGCCGAGGTCTACCGTGCCGCGGGGCGCCTGCTCGCCGAGGCCGGGCGGCTGCAGGGCGTGGCCGACGAAGGCGGCTTCTGGCCGGCCTTCGACGACAACGAACAGGCGCTGGCGATGCTGACCCAGTCGATCGAGGCCGCCGGCCTGCGCCCCGGCGAGGACGTCGCGATCTCGCTCGACATCGCGGCCAGCAACTTCGGCCGCGGCGGGCGTTACCGGATGGCCCGCGCCGACGGCCGGCCGCGCGAGCTCGAGTCGGGCGAACTCGCCGAGCTGCTGCTCGGCTGGCTGCGCCGGTATCCGGTGGTGTCGATCGAGGATCCCCTCGCCGAGGACGATCTCGCCGGCCTCGCGGCGTTCACCGAAGCGGCGGGCCCGCGCGTGCAGGTCGTCCTCGACGATGCGGTGGTCACGAATGCCGCGCGCATCCGTTCGCATGCCGCGGCCGGTGCCGGCAACACCGCGCTGATCAAGCCCAACCAGGCCGGCACGCTGACCGAGTCGCTGGCCGCGCTCGAGGCCTCGCGCAGCCTGGGGTGGGACGCCATCGTGTCGGCACGCTCGGGCGAGACCGAGGACACGACCATCGTCCACCTCGCGGTGGGCTGGGGCGTGCGTCAGCTCAAGGTCGGCTCGTTCGCGCGATCCGAGCGGATGGCCAAGTGGAACGAGGGCCTGAGGATCGGCGAGACGCTCGTCGAGGGCTTCGCGCTCCCGCCCCGATCGGCGTTTCCCTGGGGCTGACCGGCGTCCGAGCGCGGCGCCGGATCCCGACGATGCGGCGGGGTGTCCTGCCGAGCGTGCCGGGTTCGGCCGATGGCTGCGGCGACTCAGTCCGGGCGCATGCCCATCCGGTTGGCGGCCAGCACCGCCTGCGTCCGGTTGCGGGCGCCGAGCGCACGGAGCACCGCGCTGACGTGGACCTTGACGGTGCCTTCCGCCAGCTGGAGCTGGCGTCCGATCAGCTTGTTCGGCAGGCCGCGCATGATCAGTCGCAGCACGTCCTTCTGGCGGTCCGTCAGACCGAGCTGACGCACGTCGGAGGGCGGCGCGGTGCCGGTCGCGCCCCAGGCCCGCGGGGCCGGCCCGTCGGGATCGCGCGGGACGTAGATGCCGCCGCCGGCGATCGCCCGAACCGCGGTGCCGAGGCGTTCCGCGTCGGCGGTCTTGGGCAGGAAGCCGCTCGCGCCGGCGCGCAGGCAGCGGTCGATCGTCGCCCGGTCGGTCGCGCCCGACAGCACCATCACCGGCACGCGCGGAAAGCGCTGTCGCAGTGTCTCGATGCCCGAGGTGCCGACCGTGTCCGGCAGGTTCAGGTCGAGCAGGATCAGGTCGAAGCGAGGCGCGGACGACAGCAGCCGCAGGCCCTCGGCCAGGCAGTCGGCCTGCTCGACGCGGGGCGCGTCGCTCGCCTCGCACAGCTGGACGACCACGCCGCCGCGAATCAGCGGATGGTCGTCGACGATCAGCAGGTGCATGGTCATGCCGGGTGCCTCTCTGCAGCGTTCTGTGTCCGGGTTATGGTCGAGGCGTCGCGGACGGCATGTCAACGACCGGCCCGCCCTCGGGGCTAAGACTTTCGGCCGATCCGGGTACGATGACCCGCCGCGGCCGCGGGAGGCGACCCTTTCTCGGCTCGACCCCGATTCCGTTTTCGCTCCCCAGTCCCTCGTCCGATGCCGATGCACGCCCCCGCTCCCGACGCGCCCTCCGCCGTCGCACCGTCCTCCGGACCCGCCGACGACTGGCGCTTCTGCGTCGCGCCGATGATGGACTGGACCGATCGCCACTGCCGGGTCTTCCATCGGCAGCTGTCCCGACGGGCGCGCCTGTACACCGAGATGGTCACCACCGGCGCCGTGCTGCACGGCGACCTCGAGCGCCTGCTCGGCTTCGACGACATCGAGCAGCCGGTCGCGCTGCAGCTCGGCGGAAGCGAGCCCGACGCGCTCGCGCGCTCGGCGCGCATCGGCGCCGAGCGAGGCTACTCGGAGATCAACCTGAACTGCGGCTGCCCGAGCGAACGGGTGCAGCGCGGCGCCTTCGGCGCGTGCCTGATGGCCGAGCCCGCGCTGGTGGCCGATTGCGTGAAGGCGATGCGCGACGCGGTCTCGGTGCCGGTGACGGTCAAGCACCGCATCGGACTGGGGCGCGACGAGTCGTACGCATTCGTGCGCGACTTCGTCGGCACGCTCCACGACGCCGGCTGTCGCGTGTTCATCGTCCACGCGCGCAATGCATGGCTCGACGGTCTGAGCCCCAAGGAGAACCGGGAGGTGCCGCCGCTGCGCCACGCGGTGGCGCACCGGCTGAAGGCCGACTTTCCCGATGCGACCCTGGTGCTCAACGGCGGGCTCGCGTCGCTCGACGAAGCCCTCGCCGCCGAGCCGGGGCTCGACGGCACGATGCTGGGCCGCGCGGCCTATCACGACCCGTGGCTGCTCGCCGGCGTCGACGCACGCGTGTATGGCGAGCCCGACTCCGGACCGACCCGGGCCGAGGTGGTCGAGCGGATGATCGGTCATGCGGCGCGGGCGCGCGCGCGGGGCGTGCCGCTGCGCTCGATCGTGCGTCACATGCTCGGCCTGTACCACGGTCGGCCGGGCGCTCGCGCCTGGCGCAGGACGCTGTCCGACTCGCGTCTGCTGGCCGGTGCCGACGAGGGACTGCTGGCGAGGGCCCTGCGCGACGTGGAAGCCGCGACGCATGCCGGCGAGTGGCACGAGCCGGAGGCGGGCGTCCGCGCCGCGGGTCCGCGCGGCGGCGACCCGCGCGCGCCGACCTAGCCGGCCGTCAGGCCGAGGTCTGCGAGGCCGCCGCCGAGCGCGCGGCCTTCACGGTCGCGAGGATCCCGAACCAGGCCACGCCGGCGATCGCCGTCTCCACCCAGCCCAGCATCCGGCTGGTCGCGTCGGGGTCGCTCATGCCGCGCACGATGCCTTCGCAGAGGTACACGAGGATCAGCATCGACCACCACTGGAACGCACGCATCCGACCTCGCATCAGGGAGGGCAGCACGGCCAGCAGCGGCAACGCCTTGAGCACCATCAGCGAGCCGCCGGGCTTGAGCGGCGCGAGCCACAGCTCCCATGCGACGGACAGCAGGATGAGGGCGGCGACGGCGGCCACGACGATGCGGCGGGGCAGGGCGGTCGGGTCCATGAGTCGAAGGTATCATGCCCCGGATGCGCGATTTCCTGGCGAACCTGCGGCAGATGCTGTCGTCGATGGTGCGGCAGGCCGGCACGCTGCGCCTGCAGCAGACCGCGAGCAGTCTGACCTTGCTGACCCTGATGGCGGTCGTGCCGATGGCCGCCGCCGGCCTGCTTGTCCTCGCCGCCCTGCCGGCGTTCGGCACCATGCGCGCGAACGTCCAGCGCTTCTTCGCCGACAACCTCTTCCTGCCGTCGTTCAGCCAGACGGTGACCGGCTACATCGAGGAATTCGTCGGCGCCGCCGAACAGCTCTCGGCGATCGGCACGCTGCTCTTCCTGGCGACCGCGATCACCGCGATGCTGACGATCGACAGCACGCTGAACGGGATCTGGCGTACCCCGCGACCGCGGCCGCTCGCGCAGCGTCTGGCGCTCTACTGGAGCGTGCTCACCGTCGGTCCGGTGCTGCTCGGCGCGACGCTGGGGCTCCAGGTCCGGGTCGCCGAGCGGCTGGGCGACTGGGGCGCGGTCGTCGAGACGATCGCGCGCGCGCTGCCGACGGTGCTCGGTGTCGTCGCGCTGACCCTGGTCTACCGGCTCGCGCCGAACGCACGGGTGAGGATGGTGCATGCGCTCGGCGGCGCGCTCGTCGCCGCGCTGCTGCTCGAGGGCCTGCGCCGCCTGCTCGGTGTCTACATCGCCCGGTTCCCCAGCTACACCGTGGTGTACGGCGCCTTCGCCGCGTTGCCGCTGCTGCTGGTCTGGCTGTTCGCGATCTGGATGAGCATTCTCGTGGGGGCGCTGTTCGCGGCGAACCTGCGGTTCTGGGGGGTGGCGCTGGGGGCGCCGCACGCGTCGACGCCGGCCTCCGAGTTCGAGCGGGTCGTGCGGGTGCTGACCGAGATCGTCCGCAGCGCCCCGCATCGGGTGCCGGCCGCGCGGTTCCGTCCGGACTTCGACGGCGACCCGATCGCCGCCGGCCGGGTCGCGTCGCTGCTCGCCGCCGAGGGCTACCTGGTCCGGGTGTGGCCGGTCAGCGCCGAGGGCGGGGCGGCCGGCGTCTGGGACGAGCTGTGGCTCCCGTCGGCCGAACTCCCGGCCAGGACGCTTCGGCCGCTGTTCGACCGGGTCTGGTCGGGCTCGCCCGACCGGCGCGCACGACTGCGCAGGGCGCCCGTCGGCGTCGGGCCGACGGTCGACCCCGGGGGTGAACTCCTGTCGCGGCCGATCGGCGACGTCCTCGCCGTGCGCTGACGCCTGTCCTAGGTCGGCGAGCCCGACGGCCGGAGCACCGCGTCGCGCAGCCAGCCGTCGAGTGCTTCGCGCAGCGCGTCGGGCGCCTCGGTCATGATCGCATGCCCGCAGCCGGGAACCCGCGTGACGCGGGCGTCCCGGATCGCGCCGATCAGGCCGGCGGCCGCGCGCGGCGGCGTCATCGCGTCACGTTCGCCGAGCACCATCAGCGCAGGGCAGCGGAGCGCCGTCGCGCGCTCGAGGCCCTGGCCGTAGGCGTTGCATGCGGCGAAGTCGTTGCGCAGCACGCCCGGGGGCTGCCGCTCCATCAGACGAAGGTTCTGCACGAACACCGAGAAGCCCGGACCCGGGGTGCCCGGACGGTGAACGAGCCGCGCGTGGGACCATTGGTTGATCATGTCGAAGGCCGCGGGCTCGTCGTCGCGGGCGGCGTCCAGCAGCACGTCCGAGACCTTCATCGGGAAGGCGGTTCCGACCATCGCGATGCCGCCGACCGCCTCGGGCGCCTGACCGGCGGCTTCGAGCGCGATCAGCGAACCCATGCTGTGCCCGACGATCGCCGCCGCGCGCACGGCGCCCGCGGCGCGCACCGCCCGCAGCACCCAGCCGGCCATCGACTCGACATCCGTCAGGGCCGGGCCCGCGCTGCGGCCGTGGCCGGGCAGGTCGAACGCCAGCACCGAGAAGCCGTGATGCGCGAGATGCCGGGTCTGCAGGATCCAGACGCTGTGGTCGTGCTGGGCGCCGTGGACGAACACCACCACGGGCCGGGTCGGATCGAAGGGCCGACCCCCGGTGTACGCGTAGGCGCTGCGGCCGTCGACGTCGAACTGCATGCTCGTTCTCCTCAGCCCTTGGCCGCCGCGCGAAAGCCGCGCTTCAGGTCGTCGATCAGGTCGTCGACGTCCTCCAGCCCGATCGACAGGCGCAGCGTGGCCTCGCCGATGCCGGCCGCCGCGAGGGCCGCCGCGTCCATGCGGAAATGGGTGGTCGACGCCGGGTGGATCACCAGCGACTTCGCATCGCCGACGTTCGCCAGGTGCGAGAACAGGGCGAGGTTCTCGACGAAGCGTCGCCCGCCCGCCCGGTCGTGCTTCAGGTCGACGCTGAACACCGCCCCGCAGCCGCGCGGCAGCAGCCGGCGGGCGAGCGCGTGATCCGGGTGCGACTCGAGTTCGGGCCAGGCCACCCGCGCGACCTGGGGATGCGACGCGAGGAACTCGACCACGCGCCGCGCGTTCGCGACGTGCCGGTCCATCCGCAGGCCGAGCGTCTCGATGCCCTGCAGGATCTGGAAGGCATTCATCGGCGACAGGCAGGCGCCGAAATCGCGCAGCCCTTCGCGACGTGCCCGCAGCAGGAACGGCGCGACGGTCGACTCCTCGGCGAACACCATCCCGTGGAACCCTTCGTACGGCTCGGTCAGTTCCGGGAACTTCCCCGACGCCACCCAGTCGAAGCGTCCGGAGTCCACGAGCAGCCCGCCGATGACCGTGCCGTGACCGCACAGGAACTTGGTCGCCGAGTGGTAGACCAGGTCCGCGCCGTGTTCGACCGGCCGCAGCAGCCAGGGCGTGGTGAAGGTCGAGTCGACCAGCAGCGGGACCCGGTGAGCGTGCGCGATCTCGGCCACCCGTTCGATGTCGAGCACGTCCAGGCCGGGATTGCCGAGGGTCTCGCCGAACAGCAGCCGGGTGTTCGGACGCAGCGCGGCGCGCCAGGCGTCCAGATCGCGCGGATCGACGAAGGTGGTCTCGATGCCGAAGCGCGACATCGTGTAGTGCAGCAGGTTGTGCGAGCCGCCGTAGAGTGCCCGCGACGCGACCACGTGGGAGCCGGCGCCGGCCAGCGTCGCGATGGCCAGGTGCAGCGCCGCCTGGCCGCTCGCCGTGCCGATGGCGCCGACGCCCTGCTCGAGCGCGGCGATCCGTTCCTCGAGGACCGCGACCGTCGGGTTGCTGATCCGGGAATAGACATGGCCCGAGCGCTCCATGTTGAACAGGCCCGCCGCCTGTTCGGAGTCCGGGAAGACGTAGGCGGCGGTCAGGTGGATCGGCGTGGCGCGTGCGCCGGTGGCCGGGTCGGGCGCGGCGCCCGCATGCAGGGCCAGGGTCGAGAGGCCGTGGGGATCGCGACGGGTCATGGCGGTGGGCGCGGGAACGCGCTTCGCGGGGGGCGGCCGATGCTATCACGCAGGTCGCGTGACCCTTCGGGCGGTGGCATGCGGTCCGCTGGCCCCCGGTGCCGGCCGTCGACGGCCGGCCGAGCTCCGCCCATCGGCCGGCGTGCGCGGCCGTGGCGCGCATCCGACGGCGGCTTAGACCGCGGGCGGCGCGCGGTCCACAATCCTCGGGACTCCCCGCATCCAGCGGGACGCCCATGTCCGACAAACCCAGCTTCACCGTCACCGTCGTCGGCCTCGATGCGCAGCACCTGCGCCTGATCGAGGTCGTGTTCCGGCACATCCACTACAACCGCTACGCGTTCCGGCTCGTCGCGCCCGACGCGACCGAGGCGGCGGACGTGCTGATCGCGGGTGTCGGCGATCCCGCGGGCCGCGATGCCCTCGAGCGCGCCCGGGCCCGCGGACGGCCCGCGGCCAGCATCGCGGTGATCGGTCCCGACGAGCTGAACGGCGGGCGGCATGCGATCGAGATCGGACAGCTGGTCAGGCAACTGCTGCCGATCCTGAACCGCGTCGTCGAGCTCGAAGGGCTGGCCGGGGGGCCTCGTCGCATGCGGGGCGCGACGCGCGTCGACCGGGAGCAGCCCGACGCGGGCAGCGCCGGCAGTGAAGGCCGTCCGAGGGTCCTGGTCATCGATCGCGACGAGTCGATCCGCCGCCAGCTCGCCGATGCGTTCGCGCGGATGGGGCTCGACATGGACACCGCCTCGAGCTGCGACGAGGCACTCGAGCGGCTGGTGATGCAGCCCGCCGACCTCGCCCTGCTGGATCCGACGCTGTCCGGCGGCGACGGGCTGCGGCTGGCCCGCACCATCCGCCGCGAGCCCGACTGGCGGGACCTGCCGATCGTGGTGCTGAGCGAGCGCCGCTCGCCGCTCGACGTCATCCGTGGCGCCTTCGCCGGCTGCAGCGCCTACCTCGCCAAGCCGGTCGACTACGACGACCTGCATCGCACCGTCGTGCGTCAGCTCGGCCGTGTCCGACCGCCCGAACGCCTGCCTTCGCACCTGCGTCTGGCCGCCGCTCACCGCTGAGCACCGCCCCGGGCCGGCTTGCCAGCCCCCCACCGAGTCGATAGGATCGACCGGACTAGACAGGGGAGGGGCCATGGAAGTCAGCGAGATCCTGAAGGTCAAGGGCACGACCCTGTACACCGTCATGCCCGAGACGATGCTGTCGGATGCGGTCATCGTGATGGCCGAGCACGACATCGGCTCGCTGGTGGTGATGGACCGCGGCCGCCTCGCCGGCATGCTGACCTTCCGCGAAGTGATCCGGGTGCTGGCCCGCCGGCAGCAGGAGCATCGGACCGGGCCCACCCGTCCGGTGGCCGAGATCATCGTCCGCGACGTCATGAACCCGGCCCCGACGATCGCCTCGCCGTCCATGGACGTCAACGAGCTGCGCCGCCTCATGCTGGAGAACCATCAGCGCTATCTGCCGGTGATGGAGGCCGAGGTGCTGCTCGGCGTGATCTCGTTCCACGACGTCGCCAAGGCGGTCCTCGAGGAGCAGAGCTTCGAGAACCGCATGCTCAAGGCCTACATCCGCGACTGGCCGGCCGAGGGTTGAGCCGGGCGACTGAGGTGCCCGCGCGACGCCCCAGCCCGGGCGACGTTCCGGGTTCGCAGCGGCGGTCGCGCGCCGGTTGGTAGAATCGGCGTGATGCGGATCCTGATCAGCAACGACGACGGCTATTTCGCCCCGGGCCTCGCGGCCCTCGCCGAGGGGCTTCGCGACATGGCCGAGATCGTGGTGGTCGCCCCCGAGCGTGACCGCTCGGGCGCCTCGAACTCCCTGACGCTCGACCGCCCGCTGTCGGTCCGGACGGCATCCACCGGGTACCTCTACCTGAACGGCACGCCCACCGACTGCGTCCACATCGCAGTCACCGGGCTGCTCGACTTCCGTCCCGATCTCGTCGTCTCCGGCATCAACGACGGTGCCAACATGGGTGACGACACCATCTATTCGGGCACCGTCGCGGCTGCGATGGAAGGCTTCCTGCTGGGCATCCCCGCGATCGCGTTCTCGCTGGCGCACAAGGGACATACCCACCTCGACAGCGCGGCACGGGTCGCGCGCGACGTGGTGCGCCGATTCGTGGACCGGCCCTATCCGGCGGCCGGCCCCGTGCTGCTGAACGTGAACATCCCCAACCTCCCGTACGACCAGATCGGCGGCATCGTCCCCACACGCCTCGGCAAGCGTCACCACGCCGAAGAGGTGATCCGTGCGACCAACCCCCGAGGCGAGGCCGTCTACTGGATCGGACCGGCCGGATCCGCGAAGGACGCCGGGCCGGGTACCGACTTCCACGCCGTCGCGTCGGGGCAGGTCTCCGTGACCCCGCTGCACATCGACCTCACGGCCACCGCGCTGTCCGACGCGACCCGCCGATGGTTGACCGACTAGCCCGCGCCCCGAGTTCCGGCCTGACGTCCGACCGGGCCCGCGAACGCATGGTGCAGGGGCTGCGGGCGCTCGGCATCCGACACGAGACGGTGCTGGCGGCGATGGGCGCGGTGCCGAGGCACCTGTTCGTCGATCAGGGGCTCGCCAGCCGAGCCTACGAGGACGTCGCGCTGCCGATCGGCCAGGGCCAGACCATCAGCAAGCCGAGCACGGTCGCGAGGATGATCGAGATGCTCGTCCGTGATCGCGACCCGAAGTCGCTGCCCACGGCCAAGGTGCTCGAGGTCGGGACCGGCTGCGGATACCAGGCCGCGGTGCTCGCCCACGTCTTCGGCGAGGCCGTGTCGGTCGAGCGTCTGCGCTGGCTGCACGAGGCTGCGCGGACCAACATCCGCCCGATGCGCATGCCGAACCTGCGCCTGACCTTCGGTGACGGCCGGCAGGGCGTCGAGGTGGCGGCTCCGTACGATGCGATCATCGTCGCCGCGGCCGGGGAGGACATTCCCGATCCGCTGCTGATGCAGATGAAGGTCGGCGGCACGCTGGTCGCGCCGGTCGCCTCGGCCGACGGCACCGGACAGGCCCTGCATCGGGTCGAGCGACCGGGGCGAGACGAGTGGACCCTGACCGTGCTCGACGCGGTACGATTCGTCCCGCTGCGCCGCGGCACCAGCTGACCGTCGCCCGGACCCCGCACCGCCTCCGACATGTTCCAACGCCCGATCCACCCGTCCGCCCGCATCCGCGCGCTGCTCGCCGCGACGCTCACGCTCGCGCTCGCCGCATGCGCGAGCGCTCCGCCCGCGCCGATCGTGGCACGTACCGGCGCGGGCGCCAGGCCGCCCGGTGCGCCGGCGCCCGCCGCACCGGCCGCGCCTGCGGTCGTCACGCCTGCGCCGACGCCGCCGGCGCCCGAGGTCACGGTCCAGACCGCCCCGATCCGAAGCGGCACGGTCGAGTCCCGCGGAATCGAATCGCGTCCGCTCGATGCCCGTCCGCCTACCGGCGCACCCGGCGCACCCGGTGCGCTGCCGCCCGGCGCGCTGCCGCCCGGCGCGCTGCCGCCCGGCGCGGTGGCGCCGGCGGTGCCGACATTGCCGCCGAACACCCGAACCGCGCCGCGTGGCACGAAGGTCCCCTACTCGGACAGCGCGCTGGCCGAGCTGCGTGCAGCCGAGGCCGGCGCCCCGGCGCCGACGGCGCCTGCCCCGGCCGCGCCTGCCGGATCGCCCGCGGCCGCACCGCTCCCTGCGACGCCGCCGTCCGCCGCCGCACCGCCCGCCGCCGATGGCCGTTCGGGCGACGCCGACGGCGACTGGGCGTGGCCGTCCCCCGGCAAGGTCATGCAGTCGTTCACGGAGTCCGGAAACAAGGGCGTGGTGCTCGGCGGGAGGGTCGGCGATCCGGTGGTCGCCGCGGCCGACGGTCGGGTCATCTTCAGTGGCAACGGTCCGCGCGGGTACGGCAACCTCGTCATCGTCAAGCACGCCAACGAACTGCTGTCGGTCTACGCGCACAACCGGACCCTGGCGGTCAAGGAAGGGCAGGCGGTCAAGCGCGGGCAGAAGATCGCCGAACTCGGCGACTCCGGAACGAGCTCGCCGCGACTGCACTTCGAGATCCGCCAGCAGGGCAAGCCGGTCGATCCGACCCGCTTCCTCCCCAAGCGCTGACGGCCGCGCCGATGGTGCCGATCCTGGTCTTCGACATCGAGACCGTCCCCGACGCGGCCGGGCTGCGTGCGGCCTGGGGCCTCGAAGGGGACGACGACGCCGTCGTCGGGGCGGCGCTCGCGCGTCGGCGCGAGCAGACCTCCGGTGCCAGCGACTTCCTGCCGCTCCACCTCCACAAGGTCATCGTCATCTCGATGCTGTTCCGCGACGCCGACGGACTGCGAGTGCGCTCGCTCGCGGGCGGTCCGGACGACGAGGGCAAGCTGGTGCAGCAGTTCTTCCGCACCGTCGAGAAGTACACGCCGAACCTGGTGTCCTGGAACGGCGGCGGCTTCGACCTGCAGGTCCTCCACTACCGTGGCCTGATCCACAAGGTGCAGGCCCACCGCTACTGGGACCAGGGCGAGGACGATCGGGACTTCAAGTGGAACAGCTACGTGTCGCGCTACCACTCGCGGCACACGGACCTGATGGACCTCCTCGCGCTCTACAACGGCCGCGCCGCGGCCCCGCTCGACCAGCTCGCCAAGATGTGCGGCTTCCCCGGCAAGCTCGGAATGGACGGCTCCCAGGTCTACGACGCCTGGCAGGCCGGCCTCCAGGACGAGATCCGCGACTACTGCGAGACCGACGTCGCCAACACCTGGCTCCTGTACAACCGCTTCCGCCTGATGCGGGGCGCCCTGACCGCCGACGAGTACGAGGCCGAGGTCGCGCTGACGCGCCAGACGCTCGGCGCGCTCGAAGGCGACCACTGGCAGGAGTTCCTGGCGGCCTGGTCGACGTGAGCGAACGGTACCGGATCGAGTCCCTCGACCTCGAGGCGAACGGCGTCGCGCGCAGCGAAGGGAAGGTCACCTTCGTCCGCGGGGCGCTCCCCGGGGAGACCGTGACGGCCCGCATCGTGCGCCGCAAGCCGCGCTTCGACGTCGCCGAGGTCGAGACCATCGAGCGCGCGAGCGTGCTGCGCACGACGCCGCGCTGCCCGAACTTCGGCGTGTGCGGCGGCTGCACGATGCAGCACGTCGAGACGCGTGCGCAGGTCTCGATCAAGCAGCGCGCGCTCGAGGACTCGCTGTGGCATCTCGGCCGGGTGCGGGCCGAGACGATGCTGCCGCCCATCGTCGGCCCTGCATTCGGCTACCGGTTCCGGGCCCGGCTCTCGGTGCGCAACGTGCCGAAGAAGGGCGGGGTGCTGGTCGGCTTCCACGAGCGCGGCTCGAGCTACGTGGCCGACATGCGGGAATGCCTGGTGCTGCCCCCGGAGGTCTCGGCGCTGCTGGTGCCGCTGCGCGAACTGGTCGGGGGCCTGTCCATCCGCGATCGCATGCCCCAGGTCGAGCTCGCCCAGGGCGAGACGGTGCTGGCCCTGGTCTTCCGGATCCTCGAGCCCCTGACCGATGCCGACGTGACGCTGCTGCGCGACTTCGGTACGCGCCACGTGGTGGAGATCTGGCTCCAGCCGAAGGGCCCCGAGACGATCGAGCTGCTGTCGACGCCGGGAGGCGGCGCCGAGTCCGTGCTGCACTACGCACTGCCGGAGTTCGGGGTCGTCCATCCGTTCCGCCCGACCGACTTCACGCAGGTCAACCACGCGATCAACGCCACGCTGGTGAGCCGTGCCGTGCGCCTGCTCGACCCGCAGCCCGACGAGCGTGTCGCGGACCTGTTCTGCGGGCTCGGCAACTTCACGCTGCCTCTGGCCACCCGCGCCCGAGAGGTGGTGGGCATCGAGGGCAGCCGCGCGCTGGTCGAGCGCGCGCGCGCCAACGCGCGGGCCAACGGACTCGAAGGCCGGACCGCATTCGACGTCGCGAACCTGTTCGAACTCACGCCCGAGCGCTGGCAGTCGCTCGGCGCCTTCGACCGTGTGCTGGTCGACCCGCCTCGTGAAGGCGCGCTCGCCGTCGCGCAGGCCCTGTCGGTGCCCGGCGGGCAGCGGCCCCGGCGCATCGTCTACGTGTCCTGCAACCCCGCGACGCTGGCCCGCGACGCCTCCGTGCTGGTCAACGAAGGCGGCTGGCGGATCGCCTCGGCGGGCGTCGTGAACATGTTCCCGCACACCTCGCACGTCGAGTCGATGGCGGTGTTCGACGCCTGAGTCCGCGGCGGCTTCGTGAAGGCATGAAAAAAGCCGCCCCGGAGGGGGCGGCTTCGCAGGGCAGCCGGGCGAGCCGGCGTGGACGGTCAGTCGCGCTCGCCGCCGAAGATGCCGAGCATCGCGAGCAGGTTCGAGAACACGTTGTAGACGCTCAGGTAGACCGACAGCGTCGCGGTCACGTAGTTCGTCTCGCCGCCCTGCACGACCCGCTGCAGGTCGACCAGGATGAACGCCGAGAAGATCATCACCGCGAGTGCCGAGATGGTCAGCGTCAGCGCCGGCAACTGCAGGAAGATGTTGGCCACCGCAGCCAGGATCAGCACCAGGGCTCCGATGAACAGGAAGCGGCCCATGCCGGTGAAGTCCCGCTTGGACACCGTGGCGACCGTGGCCATCACGCCGAAGATCGCGGCCGTGCCGCCGAACGCGGTCATGATCAGCTGCGCGCCGTTCGACAGGCCGAGCACCGAGCCGACCAGCCGGGACAGCATCAGTCCCATGAAGAACGTGAACGCGAGCAGCAGCGCGACGCCGATGCCGCTGTTCTTGAACTTCTCGATCGCGAAGAAGAAGCCGAACGCGCCGGCCAGGAAGACGACCATGCCGATCAGCGGGCTGCCGGCGAAGAACGTGAAGCCGGTCGCCACGCCGATCCAGGCGCCGAGCACGGTCGGGATCATCGACAGGGCGAGCAGCACGTAGGTGTTTCGAAGCACCCGGTTGCGCGCGACGGTGCTCAGCTCGCCGGCGCGGCCGAAGGGCATCGACGAGTTGGACTGGGGTTCGTAGGCCATCTGGACTCCGTGGGAAGCTGGGTGTTGCGGGAAGGTTGAACCGAGGGGGTCGGACGGACACGCCCGACCACGGCGTGAAAAACCCGTGACTTCCACTGTAGGGCCTGGCACCCGGAATTTCAACCCGGCGGCCGACAGGGGGGTCCGCGATCGGAGCGCCGGCCGGGGCTGGCGGGAGGGCGGCCGAAGGGTCGGCGACGTGCGCCCGCCACGGCATGCTAGAATCGAAGGCTAGACTTCTGTCAAGATACCCTCGCTAACCCCCTCATTTTCAAGAATATTCCGGGAGTGCACATGGCTGTAGAGCGGACTCTGTCCATCATCAAGCCCGATGCCGTCGCAAAGAACGTCATCGGTCAGATCTATGCTCGTTTCGAGGGCGCCGGTCTGAAGATCGTCGCCTCGCGCATGGCGCACCTGTCGCGCGGCGAAGCCGAAGCGTTCTACGGTGTCCACCGCGAGCGCCCCTTCTTCAAGGATCTGGTCGACTTCATGGTCTCCGGACCGGTGATGATCCAGGTCCTGGAGGGCGAGAACGCCATCCAGAAGAACCGTGACCTGATGGGCGCCACCGACCCCAAGAAGGCGGCGGCGGGCACGATCCGCGCCGATTTCGCCGACAGCATCGATGCCAACGCGGTCCACGGCTCCGACGGGCCCGACACCGCGCGCGGCGAGATCGGCTTCTTCTTCGCGGGGATGAACGTCTACGGCCGATGACGAGCGCGGCCCGTCCGCATCGGAATCGGTCGCGCGCCCCGCTCGGGGCGGGGCGCGGGACCCTGGAGGCATCATGACCGAAGCCGGCGTCACCGATCGCACCGACCTGCTGGGGCTGGACCGTCCCGCCCTGGTCGCGCTCTGTCGCGACTGGGGCGAGAAGCCGTTCCGCGGCCAGCAGCTCATGCGCTGGGTGCATCGCCGGTTCGAGTCGGACTTCGAGTCGATGTCGGACCTCGCTCGCGGGTTCCGGCAGACGCTCCAGGCGCGGGCCCGGGTGAGCGCCCCGGCCGTCGTCTCCGATCACGTCGCGAGCGACGGCACGCGCAAGTGGCTCCTCGACGTGGGGCAGGGCAACGCGGTCGAGACCGTGTTCATCCCCGAGGTGTCCCGCGGCACGCTCTGCATCTCGACGCAGGCCGGCTGTGCGGTGAACTGCCTGTTCTGCTCGACCGGCAAGCAGGGCTTCGCACGCAACCTGAGTGCCGGCGAGATCGTCGGACAGCTCTGGCTCGCGAACCGGCTGCTCGGGGCGCGTCGGGCCGAGGCGGCGGCCGCGGCGGCCGCGGCCGGTGCGGACGACGGCCAGCCCGACGACCACGATCGGATCGTCACAAATGTCGTCTTCATGGGCATGGGCGAGCCGCTGCTCAACTACGATGCCACCGTGACGGCGCTTCGGATCATGCTCGACGACCACGGCTACGGCCTGTCGCGTCGGCGCGTGACCGTGTCCACCTCGGGCGTCGTGCCGATGATCGATCGGCTGCGCGAGGACATGCCGGTGGCGCTCGCGGTATCGCTGCACGCGCCGAACGATGCGCTGCGCGACCGGCTTGTGCCGCTCAACCGCAAGCACCCGCTCGCCGAGCTCATGGGAGCCTGCCGTCGCTATCTCGAGCGTGCGCCCCGCGACTTCATCACCTTCGAGTACGTGATGCTCGATGGCGTGAACGATGCCGACGAGCATGCCGAGCAGCTGCTCGAGCTGGTCCGTGACGTGCCCTGCAAGTTCAACCTGATCCCCTTCAATCCCTTCCCGGAGGCCGGGCTGTCGCGCTCGTCGCCGGAGCGGATCCGGGCCTTCTCGCAGCGTCTGTCCGACGCCGGCATCGTCACGACCGTGCGTCGCACGCGCGGCGACGACATCGACGCGGCCTGCGGGCAGCTCGCCGGCGACATCGTCGACCGCACCCGCCTCGCCCAGCGTGGCGAGCGTCGGCGCGTGGCGATCGCACGCGCGTGAGCCCCTCGACCATGACGGCCGCATCGCGCGCCCTCGAGCGGTCCCGTGCGGGAGTGCTGCGCCGGCTGGTCGCGCTGGTCCTCGCCGGCTGCGCGCTCGTCGCCTGCACCTCCGTCGACGAGAAGCCCCAGGTGGTGCGCGACCTTCGGGGCAACGATCCCCGCGATGCCCGGCGCGATGCGCCGGCGCGTGCCGAGCCGGGCGGCGGTGCGCCGCTGGCCGGCACGCCGCAGAACGATTCCGAGCAGCGGCGCCGTGCCTCGATCCGCCTGGAGCTGGCGGCCGGGTACTACCAGCAGGGCAACTACCCGCAGGCGCTCGAGGAGCTGCGCTCGGCGCTCGCGACCGACCCGAACTTCGCGCAGGCCTACGGGCTGCTCGGACTGGTCTACATGGACATGAACGACCGCGTGCGCGCGGACGAGAGCTTCCAGCGCGCGCTGCGGATCGACCCGGACGATTCGGAGCTCCTGAACAACTACGGCTGGTACCTGTGCCAGACCGAGCGGCCGCGAGAGTCCATCGCGCAGTTCCAGGCGGCCCTCAAGAACCCGCTCTACCAGACGCCGGCCAAGCCGCTGCACAATGCGGGCATCTGCTCGCTGCGTGCCGGCGACCTGAAGGGTGCCGAGGCGTACTTCGACCAGGCGTTCCGGATCGACCCGCGGAACCCGGTGGCGATGTACCACCTCTCCGAGATCTATCTTCGGCGCGGCGAGCTCGATCGTGCCCGCTTCCTGTCCCAGCGTCTGCTGGCGAGCTATCCCGCGAGTGCCGAGACCCTGTGGCTCGGCATCCGGGTCGATCGCCGTGCCGGCGACCGCGACAGCGTCGCGAGCCTGTCCGCGCAGCTGCGCCGCCAATTCCCGTCCTCGCGCGAGGCGAACCTGTTGCAACGTGGAGCATTCGGTGACTGAATCGGTGACTGACCCCGCGAACGGCCCGACGCCTTCGGGCCCGCAGAGCACCGCGATCACCGCGGCCGACCAGCTTGCCGCGGTCCGCGAGAAGCGCGGCCTGGGCAAGGGCGAGGTCGCGCAGCGGCTGAAGCTGCAGCCCCGGCAGCTCGAGGCGATCGAGCGGGGCGACTGGGCCGCCTTGCCCGGCCGCGCGTTCGTGCGAGGTTGCGTGCGGTCCTACGGCCGCCTGCTCGACGTCGACGTCGAGCCGCTGCTGCAGACCATCGGCGGCTTTGCCGAGGCCGAGGAGCTCAAGCCCACCTCGACCCTCGCCGCGCCGATGCCCCGAGGCGGCGGCTTCGGCTTCGACGGCGAGGGCAAGGGCAGCCGCCTGCCGTGGGCGTTGCTCGGCGTGATCGGCGTGATCGCGGTCGCGCTGTTCTTCGGGCGCGACGGCGACGTCTCCAAGGTCTCCTCCTGGATCGGCTCGGCGGACGCGCCGCAGGGCGGCGCACCGGCGGTGACGCCTGCCGCGCCGGCGGGCGGTGATGCCCCGGCGCCCGGCACGCCCCTGGTGCCGCCTCCGCTGGTGCCCGCCCCGGGCACTCCGAGCGCGGCCGCGGCGCCCGGTCCCGCCGGCGCGTCCGTGCCGGGCACGGCGGGTGGCCCGGCCGTCCCGCCGCCGCTGACGGCGGCGCCGCCCGCGCCGGTCGTGCCCCCACCGCCGCCCGCACCGCCTCCGCCGCCGGCCCCGCCGATCCGCGTCACCGTCAAGCAGGACGCATGGGTCGACGTGCGCCAGGCCGATGGCAAGTCGGTGTACATGGGCACCGTCAAGCCGGGCAGTCCGCTCGAGGCCAAGGGCGAGGCGCCGTTCTCGGTGACCATCGGCAACGCCAGTGCGGCGGTCCTCGAGTTCGAGGGCAAGCCGGTCGACCTCAAGCCGGTCACCTCGTCGCCGAACAACATCGCCAAGGTCAAGCTGCCGTGACCGACTCCGCCGTTCCGATGGCCGCCGGGCCGCTCGCGCGGCGCGTCTCCCGTCGCGTGGCGGTGAGCTGGGGTGCCCGGACCGTGCACGTCGGCGGCGGCGAGCCGGTCGTCGTCCAGTCGATGACCAACACCGACACCGCCGACGCGATCGCGACCGCCATCCAGGTCAAGGCGCTGGCTCAGGCGGGCTCCGAGGTCGTGCGGATCACGGTCAACACGCCCGAGGCCGCCCGCGAGGTCGCCGCCATCCGCGAGCAGCTCGACCGGATGGGGGTGGACGCGCCGCTGGTGGGCGACTTCCACTACAACGGCCACAAGCTGCTGACGCAGTACCCCGACTGCGCCCGCGCGCTGTCCAAGTACCGCATCAATCCCGGCAACGTGGGTTCGGGCAGCCGGCGCGACGGCAACTTCGCGCAGATGATCGAAGTGGCCAACCTGCATGCCAAGCCGGTCCGCATCGGCGTGAACTGGGGGAGTCTGGACCAGTCGCTGCTGGCGCGCCTGATGGACGAGAACGCGCAGCGCGCCCGGCCGTGGCAGGCGTCGCAGGTCATGCGGGAGGCGCTGGTCACCTCGGCGATCGAGAGCGCGCAGATGGCCGAGTCGCTCGGCATGCCCGGTGATCGGATCATCCTGTCGGCCAAGGTCTCCAACGTGCAGGACGTGGTCGCGGTCTATCGTGAGCTCGCGCGGCGCTGCGACTATCCGCTGCACGTCGGGCTGACGGAGGCCGGCATGGGCAGCAAGGGCATCGTGGCCTCGACCGCCGCGCTGTCGGTGCTGCTGCAGGAGGGCATCGGCGACACCATCCGCGTCTCGCTGACGCCCGAGCCGGGCGGCGACCGGACGCGCGAAGTGATCGTCGCGCAGGAGATCCTGCAGACGATGGGGCTGCGTGCGTTCACGCCGCTCGTGGTCGCCTGTCCGGGCTGCGGCCGCACCAGCAGCACGTTCTTCCAGGAGCTCGCCGAGAGCATCCAGGCGTTCCTGCGCGCGCAGATGCCGGTCTGGAAGGCCTCCTATCCGGGCGTCGAGTCGATGCAGGTCGCCGTGATGGGATGCGTGGTGAACGGGCCGGGCGAGTCCAAGCACGCCGACGTCGGCATCTCGCTGCCCGGTGCCGACGAGGCACCGGTGGCGCCGGTGTTCGTCGACGGCGAGCGCACCGTCACGCTCAAGGGCGAGCGCATCGCCGAAGAGTTCCAGGCCATCGTCGAGGACTACGTGCATCGCCGCTACGGGCGCCACGCGGCGCCCGTCGACGCGCAGGCCTGATCGCCCCCGCCGTCCGCCTCCGCCTCGCTCCGTTCGCCGTCCCCTGCAGTCGCCATCGAGCCCCATGTCCGACGAAGCCTCATTCGCCTCCGAACCCGCCGCCTCCGTCCCGCGCAAGGCCGAGCGCCTGTCGGGCGTCAAGGGCATGAACGATCTGCTGCCGGGTGACAGCGAGCGATGGGAGCGCCTCGAGCAGGTGGTGGCCCACTGGGCGCGCGGCTACGGCTATCGCCAGATCCGCACGCCGATCGTCGAGCACACCGCCCTGTTCAAGCGTGGGATCGGCGAGGTGACCGACATCGTCGAGAAGGAGATGTACTCCTTCGAGGACGCGCTCAACGGCGAGCATCTGACACTGCGCCCGGAGAACACCGCCGGAGTCGTGCGCGCCGCGATCGAGCACAACCTGCTGTACGACGGCCCGAAGCGGCTGTGGTACACCGGTCCGATGTTCCGCCACGAGCGCCCGCAGCGCGGCCGCTACCGGCAGTTCCATCAGATCGGCGTGGAGGCGCTCGGCTTCGCCGGCCCCGACATCGACGCCGAAGTGATCGCGATGTGCCAGCGGCTGTGGGACGACCTCGGCCTGCAGGACATCCGCCTGGAGCTGAACTCGATCGGCGACCCGGCCGAGCGGCGCGGCCACCGGGAGGCGCTCATCGCGTACTTCGAGGCGAACGCGTCGCAGCTCGATGCCGATGCCCAGCGCCGCCTGCACACCAACCCGCTGCGCATCCTGGACACGAAGAACCCGGCGATGCAGGCGCTGGTCGAGGGCGCGCCGAGACTCGCCGACTTCCTCGGCGAGGCCTCGCGCGAGCATTTCGAGGGCGTGCAGTCGCTGCTCCGCGCGATCGGCATTCCGTTCCGGATCAACCCGCGGCTGGTCCGCGGGCTCGACTACTACAACCGCACCGTGTTCGAGTGGGTCACCGACCGGCTCGGCGCGCAGGGCACCGTGTGCGGCGGCGGACGCTACGATCCGCTCGTCGAGATGCTCGGCGGCAAGGCCGCGCCGTCCTGCGGCTTCGCGATCGGGGTCGAGCGCCTGCTCGAGCTCATGCGCGAGACGGGCGAGGCGATGCCGGAACCCGCGTGCGACGTGTACGTCGTCCACCAGGGCGATGCGGCGCGCACGGTGGCGTTCACGGTGGCTGAGGGTCTGCGCAGTGCGGGCCTCGATGTCGTCATGCACGCCGGCGGCGGCGGCTTCAAGGCGCAGTTCAAGCGTGCCGACGCGAGCGGCGCCGAGTTCGCCGTCGTCATCGGCGACGACGAGGCTGCGGCGCGCACCGCCACGGTCAAGTCCCTCCGCGGCGCCGATGGCGCGCGCGGTGCGGGCAAGCAGGAGTCCGTGCCGCTCGACGGACTGTCCGATTACCTGGTCGATGCGCTCGTCGCCACCGGCGACTGAGCCCGACCGTCCACCCCGATCCCGCCGGAGGGCCGATGGCCTACGATCTCCAGGAACAGGACCAGCTCGACGCCTTCAAGGCGTACTGGAACAAGTACGGAAACCTGCTGCTCACGCTGCTGACCGTCGTGTTGCTCGCCGTGGCGGGCTGGCGAGCGTGGGGCTGGTGGCAGCAGAAGCAGTCGGTCGAGGCGTCCGTCCTCTACGATCAGCTGCGCGATGCGGTCGACAAGAAGGACGTGGCGAAGGTCAAGCAGACCTCCGGGCCGCTGTTCGAGAAGTACTCGGGCACGGTCTACGGCTCGATGGGCGCGCTGCTGGCGGCCCGGGCCTATCACGACGCCGGTGACCTGAAGGCGGCGAAGGCGCCGCTGCAGTGGGCGGTCGACCATTCGAAGGATCCGGAGCACCGGTCGCTCGCACGGCTTCGGCTCGCCGGCATCCTGCTCGACGAGAAGGCCTACGACGACGGGATCCGCCTGCTGGCCGTCGAGGACGCCGGCGCATTCGCCCCCGCGTTCGCCGACCGCCGTGGCGACCTGCTGCTCGCGCAGGGCAAGCGCGACGAGGCGCGTGCCGCGTACAAGCTCGCGCTCGACAAGCTGCCGCCGAACGCGGCGACCCGCCCGATCGTGCAGATGAAGCTCGATGCGCTCGGCGGGGCCTGACGTGCACGGCCTGCGGCTGCGCCGGGTCGCGATCGCCGTGGCCGCGCTCGTGGTCCTCGGCGCCTGCTCGCTCTTCGGCCCGACGCGTACCCCGCCCGATCCGCTGCCCGCGGCGTCGAATGCGGTGCGCATCGAGACGGCCTGGAACACGTCGCTCGGCGCCCGGTCCGGCATCGGCTTCGCGCCGGTCGCGATCGGCGACTCGGTGTGGGCGGCGGCGCAGGACGGCACGGTCGCGCGCATCGCCCTCGATACCGGACGTCCGGTCTGGCGGGTGTCGGTGGGCAAGCCGCTGACTGCCGGAGTCGGCACGGACGGCGCCACCACCGTCGTCGCCACCCGCGACGGGACGGTCGTCGCCCTCGACGAGCAGGGCCGGACGCGCTGGACGGCGCCGGCCAATGGCGAGGTGGTGACCGCGCCGGCGGTGGCCGACGGCGTCGTGCTGGTGCGCACGACCGACAACCGGGTGCTGGCCTTCGAGGTCGACACCGGCAAGCGGCGGTGGTCGTTCCAGCGTCAGAATCCGCCGCTGGTGCTGCGCAACTCCGGAGGCGTCGCGATGATCCCCGGGGCGGCGTTCGTCGGCATGCCGGGCGGCCGCGTCGTGGCGCTCGCGCTCGAGAACGGCGCGCCGCGCTGGGACGTGCCGCTGTCGCAGCCGCGCGGCACGACCGAGCTGGAGCGGATCGCCGACGTCGTCGGCTCGCCGCTCATCATCGGCCGCGAGCTGTGCGCCGCCACCTACCAGGGACGCATCGGCTGCATCGAGCTCGCCAACGGCGCGCCGGTCTGGCTGCGCGACTTCTCGTCGGCGGTCGGCCTGGACGTCGACAACCGCGGCGTCGTCGCGCCCGATGCCGACGACGTCGTGCACGCGTTCGACCGGGGCGGCTCCCCGAGCTGGCAGGTCAAGAGCTATCAGCGCCGACGGCTGTCGGCGCCCCTCATCGTCGGCAGCGTCGTCGCCTTCGGCGACCTGGAGGGCAATCTGCTCTGGCTGTCGCGCGCCGACGGCAAGCTCGCCGCGGTCAGCCGCACCGACGGCAAGCCGATCGTCGCGCCGCCGGCCGCGGTCGGCGCCACGCTGGTGGTGCAGACCTCCGGCGGCGGCCTCTACGCATTCAGGACACCGTGAACGACCTCTATGAACGTCGCGAGGGTGGCCCCCCTCCGGTCGTCGCACTCGTCGGCCGCCCGAACGTGGGCAAGTCGACGCTGTTCAACCGCCTGACCCGCAGCCGCGCCGCGCTCGTCGCCGACATCCCCGGCCTGACGCGGGACCGGCACTACGGCCAGGGCCGGCTCGGCGAGCGTCGCTTCATCGTCATCGACACCGGCGGCTTCGAGCCGGTCGCCAAGACCGGCATCTCCGCCGAGATGGCGCGCCAGACCCGGCAGGCCGTGATCGAGGCCGACCTGGTGATCTTCGTCGTCGATGGGCGCGAGGGCATGGCGGCCCGCGACCGCGACATCGCCAACGAGCTGCGCCGGACGGCGGCGCGTGTCGTGCTGGCGGTCAACAAGACCGAGGGCATGCCGAGCGCGTCGGCAGCCGCCGACTTCTGGTCGCTCGGCCTGGGGCAGCCGTACACCGTCTCGGCGGCCCACGGCGACGGCGTGCGCGAACTGATCGAGCTGGCGCTGCCCGAGGCCGCCGACGCATCGGCCGCGCTCGAAGACGAAGCCGGGCAGGCGTTCGAGGTGCCGCCTCCGCCGACCGAGGCCGAGCTGGCTGCGCTCGAGGGGCAGGGCGGTGATGCGGCGCCGCAGGAGGACAAGCCCTACGCCAAGCGGATGCGGATCGCGGTCGTGGGCCGGCCCAATGCCGGCAAGTCGACCCTGATCAACACGCTGCTCGGCGAGGAGCGGATGATCGCCTTCGACCAGCCGGGGACCACCCGGGACGCGGTCTCCGCCGACTTCGAGCGCAACGGCCGGCTCTACACGCTGGTCGACACCGCCGGGGTGCGCCGCCGCGGCAAGGTCCACGACGTCATCGAGAAGTTCTCGGTCGTCAAGACGCTGCAGGCGATCGAGGACAGCCACGTGTGCGTGCTGCTGCTCGACGCATCGCAGGACATCGCCGATCAGGATGCGCACATCGCCGGCTTCCTGCTCGAAGCCGGCCGTGCGGTGGTGGTGGGCGTCAACAAGTGGGACCTCGCCGACGAGTACCGGCGGGATCGTCTCAAGCTCGAGATCGAGCGCAAGCTGGGATTCCTCGGCTTCGCCCGGACGCACTACCTGACCGCCACGGAAGGCAAGGGCGTCGGCGCGCTGATGCGCTCGGTCAACGAGGCCTACGCCGCCGCGACCGCGAAGCTGTCCACGCCGCGCCTGACGCGCGCGCTCCAGGAGGCGGTCGAGCGCCAGCAGCCGCCCCGCCGCGGCCCGATCCGTCCGAAGATGCGGTACGCGCACCAGGGCGGCCAGAATCCGCCCGTCGTGGTCATCCACGGCAACTCGCTCGATCGGATCTCCGACAGCTACCGCCGCTACCTCGAAGGCCGGTTCCGCGACACCTTCTCGCTGCAGGGGACGCCCCTGCGCGTCGAGTTCCGCACCTCGGCGAATCCCTACGCGCGCTGACGGCGAAGCCCGTCGTGACGCGTCCGGGGTCGGCTGGCGATTCCGCCTGCATTTCCGGTACAGTCGACCGACGGGGTTGAACCCCAGCCCGGGGCCGACCGCGCCCGGGGTTGAACTCCAGCACGACGCCCCCATACAAAAGCGAACAGATCCGGAGCTGCAATGAGCAACAAAGGGCAACTTCTACAAGACCCCTTCCTGAATCTCCTCCGCAAGGACCATGTGCCGGTTTCGATCTACCTCGTGAACGGCATCAAGCTCCAGGGCCAGATCGAATCGTTCGACCAGTACGTCGTCCTGCTCAAGAACACCGTCACCCAGATGGTCTACAAGCACGCGATCTCCACGGTCGTCCCGGCCCGGGCCGTCAACTTCCAACAAGAAAGCCCGGAAAGCTGAACGCCTCGACCGACGACACCCGCTCCCCCGTCCTCCTGGTGCGGGTCGCGCTCGGTCGTGAGCGCGCGGATCCGGCATCGCTCGACGAGCTGGCGGCGCTGGCGCTGTCGGCCGGCCACGAGGTCGCCGACCGGGTGGTCTGCCACCGGCCACGGCCGGATCCGAAGCTCTACCTCGGGCAGGGCAAGGCCGAGGAGATCGGTGCGCTGATCGCGAGCACCGAGGCGCAGGTGGTCCTGTTCGACCACGAGATCTCCGCCGTCCAGCAGCGCAACCTCGAGCGGACCTGGAACGTCAGGGTCCTCGACCGCACCGAGCTGATCCTCGACATCTTCGGGCAGCGTGCCCGCTCGACGGAGGGCAAGCTCCAGGTCGAGCTGGCGCGCCTGCAGCACCAGTCGTCGCGCCTGGTGCGTGCCTGGAGCCACCTCGAGCGCCAGCGGGGCGGCATCGGCGTGCGCGGCGGCCCCGGCGAGACGCAGCTCGAGATGGACCGGCGCATGCTGGCCGCCAAGATCCGCCAGGTCCGGGAGCGCCTCGAGCGCACCGAGCGCCAGCGCCGCACGCGGCGCAAGTCGCGCCACCGTCGGGACGTCTTCCGGGTGTCGCTGGTCGGGTACACCAACGCCGGCAAGTCGACGCTGTTCAATGCGCTGACCGGCGCCGATACCTTCGCCGCCGACCAGCTGTTCGCCACGCTCGACACGCTGACGCGCCGACTCGTGCTGGCGCCCGGGGTCGAGGTGGTGCTGTCCGACACCGTCGGATTCGTGCGCGACCTCCCGCACCAGCTGGTGGCTGCCTTCCGCGCCACGCTCGAGGAGACGGCCGAGGCCGATCTGCTGCTCCACGTCGTCGACGCGTCGGCCGACGACCGGGCCGAACAGATCGAACAGGTCCAGCGTGTGCTCGAGGACATCGGTGCGGACCGCGTGCCGCAGTGGCTCGCCTGGAACAAGATCGATGTGGTCGGGCTCGATCCCGAGGTCCAGCTGAACGGCTGTGGTAGCATCGAACGCTTGTCCGTCAGCGCCAGGACCGGTGCAGGTCTCGATGCCCTTCGCGGGGCTCTGCAGGCGGCCGTCATGGCCGACACCCTCGAACGGACGGCCCGAGAGGCCGACAGTCGAAAGGTCGACGGCTCCGTCGACGACGAACACGGCGAGGCCGACCCGGACGACGGGCTCGGCACGCCCCCCCCGACCGCGCAGTACCTTCCCAACGGCATGCCAGATGTGGACCCGCATTCGATCACTGTTGTCGCTCAATGACCCCGGCTGGGGCCGCGGCGGTTCCGGCGGGAAGAACGACGACCGCCCGCAACGCCCCGGCAGCGGCAACGACGGCCCGCCCGACCTCGACGAGCTCTGGCGCGACTTCAACCGTCGCCTGAACCGCATGTTCGGCAAGAGCGGCGGCGGCGGCGGCGAGCCGCCTCGCGGCGGCTCGGGCATGCCCTCGATGAAGGGCGCCGGTGCCGGCCTCGGGCTGATCGGCGGCATCGCCTTCCTGCTCTGGGCCGGCAGCGGCTTCTACATCATCCAGGAAGGCCAGGCTGCGGCGATCCTGCGATTCGGCGAGTTCAAGTACATGCAGGAGACCGCCGGGTTCAGGTGGCGCCTGCCATACCCGATCGAGACCGCCGAACTGGTCGACGTGCAGCGCCTGCGCCAGGTCGAGGTCGGCTACCGGACGAACGTGAAGAACAAGGTCCCGCGCGAGGCGCTGATCCTCACGGGCGATCAGGCGATCGTCGACCTGCAGTTCGCCGTCCAGTACCGCATCACGGACCCGAAGGCCTACCTGTTCAACAACAACCCCGGTGGCGCGCCCGAGGAGATCGTCCGCCAGGCCGCCGAAACGGCGACCCGCGAGGTCATCGGCCGCACCGGTATCGACCGGGTGCTGTACGAGGAGAAGGAGCAGGTCGCCAAGGACGCGCTGTCGCTGATGCAGTCGATCGCCGACCGCTACCGGGCGGGCATCGGCATCGTCGACGTCACCATCCAGCAGGCGCAGCCGCCCGAGCCGGTTCAGGCCGCGTTCGAGGATGCGAACAAGGCCGCCCAGGACCGCGAGCGGCTGATCAACGAGGGCAGCGCGTACGCCAACGACGTGATCCCGAAGGCGCGCGGCACCGCCGGCCGCCTCCAGCAGGAGGCCGAGGGCTACAAGCAGCGGATCATCGCCACCGCCGAAGGTGACGCATCGCGGTTCAAGCAGGTGCTCACCGAGTATTCGAAGGCGCCGGCGGTGACGCGCGAGCGGCTCTATCTCGACACCATGCAGCAGGTCTTCGCGAACACCAGCAAGGTGCTGATCGATTCGCGCGGGAACGGCGGGAACCTGCTCTACCTGCCGCTCGATCGGCTGGTGCAGCAGGCCAGCGCCGACGCCCGCGGGCCGGCCGCACCGGCCGCTCCGGTGGCCGACGCACCGTCCGCGCCGACCGTCCCGTCGACCGCGGGCACGCGCGACGGGCTGCGCGCCCGCGACCGCGACTCGGGTCGCTGAGGAGCCCACGCCATGAACCGTATCGTTCCCGCTCTCCTCGGCCTCCTGGTCGCCCTCGGGGTCGCCTCGACCATGCTGTTCGTCGTCGACCAGCGACAGTACGCGGTGGTCTTCGCCCTCGGCGAGATCAAGGAAGTCATCGCCAAGCCCGGCCTGCACTTCAAGCTGCCCCCGCCGTTCCAGAACGTCCAGTACTTCGACAATCGGATCCTGACCATCGACACCGCCGACGTCGACCGGTTCATCACGTCCGAGAAGCTCAACGTCCAGATCGACACCTTCGTGAAGTGGCGGATCGCCGATCCGCGCCGGTTCTTCACGTCGGTGGGCGGCAGCGAGCTGATCGCGAGCGACCGGCTGCAGCGCAGCCTGCGCGACTCGCTGAACAACGAGATCGCGAGGCGGACCGTCTCCGAGGTCATCTCCGGCAAGCGGCAGGAACTGCTCGACCTGGTCCGCAACAAGATGAACGAGGACGCCAAGCAGATCGGCGCCGAGATCATCGACGTGCGGCTCAAGCGTGTGGATTTCGCGCCCGAGGTCTCGGAGCAGGTCTTCGCCCGGATGCAGTCCGAGCGCAAGCGGGTCGCCAACGAGCGGCGCGCCACCGGCTCCGCCGAATCGGAGAAGATCCGCGCCGACGCCGACCGGCAGCGTGACGTGATCATCGCCGAGGCCTACCGCGACGCCCAGCGCGTGAAGGGCGAGGGCGATGCCAAGGCCTCCTCGCTGTTCGCCGAGGCGTTCGGCCAGAACCCCGAGTTCGCGAGCTTCTACCGCAGCCTCGAGGCGTACCGCACGAGCTTCCGGAACCGGAGCGACGTGCTGGTGCTCGATCCGCAGTCGGAATTCTTCCGGTACTTCCGCGGACCGGGAGCCGGCCAGAGCGCGTCGTCGCCGTCTCCGCGCAAGTAGGCATGCGATGGCCGCCAATCTCCTCGCCGCCCTCGGCCTGATGCTGATCGTCGAAGGGCTGATGCCGATGGTGTCGCCCCCGGGCTGGCGCGAGGCGATGCGTCGCATCGCCTCCCTGAGGGACGGTCAGATCCGGTTCATGGGCCTGGCGGCGGTCCTGCTCGGCGTGCTGCTGCTCTCCTTCGCCGCCTGAGCGCGCGTCCGCGGACGCGCGCGACCGTTCCCGCTCCTTCTCGCCCCTTTCCGTCCCATGCCGCGCTGGCTCCTCCCCGAGAGCATCTCAGACATCCTGCCGAGCGAAGCCCGGCGGATCGAGGAGCTGCGCAGGCGGCTCCTCGACCTGTACCGGACCTACGGCTACGAGCTGGTGATGCCGCCGACGATCGAGTACCTCGATTCGCTGCTGACCGGCAGCGGGCGCGACCTCGACCTGAGCACCTTCAAGCTGATCGACCAGCTTTCCGGGCGGACGATGGGCCTGCGTGCCGACATCACGCCGCAGGTGGCGCGCATCGATGCGCACCTGCTGGACCGGGCCGGCGTCGTGCGCCTGTGCTATTCGGGGAGCGTCCTGCACACGCGCCCGGCCGGACCGCTGTCGACGCGCGAGCCGCTGCAGGTCGGTGCTGAACTGTTCGGCCACTCCGGCCCCGAGGCGGACCTCGAGGTCGTCGAGATGCTGCTCCAGTCGCTGCGTACGGCGGGCGTGCCGCGCGTGCGCATCGACCTCGGCCACGTCGCGATCGTGCGCACGCTGCTCGGGGCGCTGCCCGGCGTGGCCGAGGACGAGATCTTCCCGCTGCTGCAGGCCAAGGATGCGCCGGGCCTGGCGGAGCGGCTGCGGGGGCTGCCCGAGTCCGCGGAGCGGCGCGCGCTGCTGGCCTTGCCGGGACTCTTCGGCCCGGCCGCCGCGGTGCTGGCGAGGGCCCGGGCCGCGATGCCCGACGCACCCGCGATCGCGGACGCGCTCGCCCAGCTCGAGCGTCTGGCGGCTGCGCCGCAGCTCGCCGGCGGCGATGGCCTGTCGGTCGAGATCGCGCTCGACCTGGGCGATGCCCGCGGCTATCGGTATCACAGCGGCGCGATCTTCGCCGCCTACGTGGACGGCCTGCCCAATGCGATCGGGCGGGGCGGACGCTACGACAACGTCGGTGCGGCCTTCGGCCGTGCCCGGCCGGCCACCGGCTTCTCGCTGGAACTGCGCGAGCTCGCCGCGCTGATTCCCGAGCGGCCGCCGGCCGGTGCGATCAGGGCGCCATGGGGCGCGGACGCGGCACTCGCCGCCGCGGTGCGCGCGCTGCGCGCCGCCGGCGAGATCGTCGTGCAGGTGCTGCCGGGCCACGAGCACGAGCAGCAGGAATTCGAATGCGATCGCGAGCTCGCAAGACAAGCCGAGGGCTGGGCCGTCAGGCCCCTGCACCGCGGCGGCAGGGAGTAGGAGAGCATGGGCAAGAACGTCGTCGTGATCGGCACCCAGTGGGGTGACGAGGGCAAGGGCAAGGTCGTCGACTGGCTGACCGAGATCGCGCAGGGCGTGGTCCGTTTCCAGGGCGGCCACAACGCCGGACACACGCTGGTCATCGGCGGGAAGAAGCAGGTGCTGCGGCTGATCCCCTCGGGCATCCTGCGGCCGAAGGTCACCTGCTACATCGGCAGCGGCGTGGTGCTGTCGCCCGAGGCGCTGCTGCAGGAGATCGACGAGCTCGAGCGCGCCGGCGTCGCGGTGCGCGAGCGGCTCCGCATCAGCAGCACCTGCCCGCTGATCCTGCCGTATCACGTGGCCCTCGATCGTGCGCGGGAACTCAAGCGCGGCGATGCGAAGATCGGCACCACCGGCCGCGGCATCGGTCCGGCGTACGAGGACAAGGTGGCCCGTCGCGCGGTGCGCGTCTGCGACCTGTTCGCGCCCGAGCGGCTTCGCGCGAAGGTCCGCGAGGTCCTCGACTTCCACAACTTCGTGCTGGTGAACTACTTCGGCGTGCCGGCGCTCGATCCCGACCAGGTCGTCGACGAGGCGCTGAAGCTCGCGCCGCGTGTCGAACCGATGGTGGCGGATGTCCCCGCCGAGCTCGCCACCGCGGCAGGGCGGGGCGATCGGCTGCTGTTCGAGGGGGCGCAGGGCGCGCTCCTCGACGTCGACCACGGCACCTACCCGTACGTGACCAGCAGCAACTGCATCGCGGGCGCGGCCGCGCCCGGAGCGGGTGTCGGTCCGCAGATGCTCGACTATGTGCTCGGCATCGCCAAGGCGTACACCACCCGGGTCGGCTCGGGTCCGTTCCCGACCGAGCTCTTCGACGACACCGGCCGTCACCTCGCCACGAAGGGCAACGAGTTCGGCTCGGTCACCGGCCGGCCGCGTCGCTGCGGCTGGTTCGATGCCGTGGCGATGCGCCGTTCGATCCAGCTCAACGGCGTCAGCGGCCTGTGCGTGACCAAGCTCGACGTCCTCGACGGACTCTCGAGCGTGAAGATCTGCACCGGCTACCGCCGTGCGGGCGCCCCGGTCGATCTGCTGCCCTTCGGTGCCGACGACGTGGCCACCTGCGAGCCGGTCTACGAGGAACTGCCCGGCTGGTCGGACACGACCTTCGGCGCCCGCTCGTGGGACGTGCTGCCGGCCGCCGCCCAGCGCTACCTGCGGCGCCTGTCCGAGCTGGTCGGCGCTCCGATCGACATGGTGTCCACCGGCCCCGACCGCGACGAGACCATCCTGCTGCGCCACCCCTTCCAGCCCTGAGAGCGCCGACGATGAGGGATCTGCACGTTTCCTGGGACGAGTACAACCGGCTGATCGAGAAGCTCGCGGTCCGCATCCACGACGCCAACTACGACTTCGACGCGATCGTCTGCCTCGCGCGCGGCGGCCTGCGGGTCGGGGACGCGCTGTCGCGGCTGTTCCGCGTGCCGCTGGGGGTGCTGTTCACCAGCTCCTACCGCGAGAACGCCGGGCAGACGCAGAGCCGCCTGATGATCGCCGAGCACCTGAGCAGCGCCGAGCCGCTGCCCGGCTCGCGCTGGCTGCTCGCGGACGACCTGGTCGACTCCGGCGCCACGCTGGTCGAGGTGATTCCGGCGCTCAAGGCGCGCTACCCGCAGGTCGTCGAGATCCGCTCCGCGGTGATCTGGCGCAAGGGTCAGTCGGTGGCCGAACCCGACTTCTACGTCGACCACCTGCCGACGAACCCGTGGATCCATCAGCCGTTCGAGGAGTACGACCACCTCAGGCCGAGCGATCTGAAGGCGCGGTGGCCGTCCTGAGCGCCGCGCGGTCGGCGCCGCGTGCTGTCCGGCCCGACCTGCGACCCAGGCCCGTCATGCCTTCCGGGTCCGTCCTGCCTTCCGGGTCCATCTCTTGCGCCGCGTACAAAGAAAAAGGCCCCGCTGAGCGGGGCCTTTCCCTGAAACGTGGTGCCCAGAAGAGGACTCGAACCTCCACACCGTTGCCGGCGCTAGGACCTGAACCTAGTGCGTCTACCAATTCCGCCATCTGGGCGCGGATCGTTCGGGCAAAACCCGACGAAGCCGCGCATTATAACTGCATGAACCGATCTGTCAAACCGTGACCAAGTCCTGGACCCCACCCACCCGGGAAGAGATCCTGGACGCCCTTCGCACCGCCGACTCACCGCTGACACCGAGCGAACTCGGCGAGCGGCTCGGGGTGCCTCCGCGTCATGCCGACGCGCTCGAGCAGCGGATCCTCGCGATGGAACGCGAGGGTCAGCTGCTCCCCAACCGAAAGGGCGTGCTGCTCCTCGCGAGCAAGCTCGACCTCGTCGCCGGTCGCATCACCGGTCACCGTGACGGCTTCGGCTTCCTCGTGCCGGACGCGGGCGGCCCCGACCTGTTCCTGCCGCCCCGCGAGATGCAGAAGGCGATGCACGGCGACCGCGCGCTGGTCAAGCGCACCGGACTCGACAACCGCGGCAAGCCCGAGGGCGCGATCGTCGAGATCACCGAGCGCGCGCATCGGCAGCTCGTCGGGCGCGTCGTCATCGAGCGGGGCGTCACCGTCGTCGTGCCCGAGGACCAGCGGATCAAGCACGACATCCTGATCGCGCCGGGCGATGCGGGCCGGGCGCAGCCGGGCCAGGTGGTCACCGTCGAGATCGTCCAGCCGCCGAACGGGCATTCGCCGCCCATGGGGCGCGTGGTCGAGGTGCTCGGCGCGATCGACGATCCGGGCATGGAGATCGAGATCGCGGTGCGCAAGTTCGACGTGCCGCACCAGTTCTCCGAGGAGGCGCTCGCGCTCGCCGCGAAGCTTCCGGCGCAGGTGCGGCCGGCCGACTACAAGCGGCGCATCGATCTGCGCGACGTGCCGCTGGTGACGATCGACGGCGAGGATGCCCGGGACTTCGACGACGCGGTCTACTGCGAGCCGCTGGAGACCTCGGGCCGGCGTGCCGGCGGCTGGCGGCTGCTTGTCGCGATCGCCGACGTCGCGCACTACGTGGAGGACGGCAGCGCGCTCGACACCGATGCGCTGCAGCGGTCCACGTCGGTCTACTTCCCGCGTCGGGTGATCCCGATGCTGCCCGAGAAGCTGTCGAACGGGCTGTGCTCGCTGAACCCGGCCGTCGACCGCCTGGTGCTGGTCGCCGACATGGTGATCACTGCCCGCGGCCAGGTGAAGGCCTACCAGTTCTACGAGGCCGTCATGCACTCGGCGGCCCGACTCACCTACGACGAGGTCTGGGCGGTGCTGTCCGGGCGTGATCCGGCGGCGGCCCGCGCGCGCGCGCCGCTGGTGCCGCACCTGCAGAACCTCTACGACCTGTATCGGGCGCTGGTGAAGGCGCGTGGCGTGCGCGGCGCGATGGACTTCGAGACGACCGAGACCAAGATCGTCTGCGACATCGCGGGACGCATCGAGCGGATCGTGCCGCGCACCCGCAACGACGCGCACAAGCTCATCGAGGAATGCATGCTGGCGGCCAACACCTGCGCGGCGGACTTCGTCTCGCGCAGCCGCCATCCGGCGCTCTACCGGATCCACGAGGGCCCGACGCCCGAGCGGCTGTCGCTGCTGCGGGAGTTCCTCCAGGGCGTGGGCCTGAGCCTCGGCGGGGGCGACGATCCGACGCCGGCCGACTATGCGGTGCTCGCGCAGCAGATCGCGCCGCGCGACGACGCGGCCTTGCTGCAGACGATGCTGCTGCGCTCGATGCAGCAGGCCATCTACTCGCCGTACAACGTCGGTCACTTCGGCCTGTCCTACGAGGCCTACGCGCACTTCACGTCGCCGATCCGGCGCTACCCCGACCTGCTGACCCATCGGGTCATCAAGTCGCTGCTGCAGAGCCGGCGCTATGCGCCGCCCGTCCCGTCGGCGGAGGCGATCGCCTCCACGCCGCCGCCGCGCGGGCGTCGCGGCGGGCCGCCCAAGCCGTCCGCCAAGGCGACGGCCCGGGCCGAGGACCGCGCCGAGGCGCGCACGCGGATGAGCGTGGCCCAGCGGGAGGAGCTCGATCGCTGGCAGACGCTCGGTCTGATGTGCTCCGCGAACGAGCGGCGGGCCGACGACGCCTCGCGCGACGTCGAGGCCTGGCTGAAGTGCCAGTACATGCGCGAACGCGTCGGGGAGCAGTTCCGCGGGCGCGTGACCGGTGTCGCCACCTTCGGCCTCTTCGTCACGCTCAACGAGCTGTTCGTCGAAGGCATGGTCCATGTCTCGGAGCTGGGCAGCGAGTATTTCCAGTACATCGAGGCCGCCCACGAACTGCGCGGCGAACGCACCGGCAAGCGCTTCCGGCTGACCGACGAGATCGACGTGCAGGTCTCGCGCGTCGACCTCGAGGCACGCCGGATCGAATTCCGGATGGTCAAGGCGGACGGCGTTCGGCCCGATGCGCGAGGCCCGCGCGTCCCGACGGCCGCGGAACTGGGCCCGGCGCCGGCCGAGCGTGGCGGCCGCAAGGCGGCGCCGGCCAAGAGCGAGCAGGTCGCGCAGGTGCGTACCGAGCGCCAGGCGGCCAAGCGGCGGGGCGGCAAGCCCGAGCAGCGCGGCCCCAAGCGCAAGCGGAGGTAAGGCGATGCTGGTGTTCGGTTTCCATTCGGTCACCTCGCGGCTGCGCAGCCAGGCGGCTTCGGTCAAGGAGCTCTACGTCGACTCGCGCCGCGAGGACGGGCGCATGCGCGAGCTGCTCTCGGTGGCCGGACAGGCCGGCGTCGAAGTCCGGCGCGTCGATGGCGCACGGCTCGACAAGCTGTGCCCGAACCGCCGCCACCAGGGGGTGGTGGCCATCGCCGAGGCGCAGCCGCTGCGCGTCGGCTTCGACGAACTGCTCGACGCCGTCGAAGGGCCGCCGCTGCTGCTGCTGCTCGACGGTGTCACCGATCCGCGCAACCTCGGGGCGTGCCTGCGCGTGGCCGACGGCGCCGGCGCGCACGCGGTGATCGCGCCCAAGGACCACGCCTGCCCGCTGAACGAGGCGGCGATCCAGACCGCGAGCGGCGCGGCCGAGAGCGTGCCCTACATCATGGTCACCAACCTCGCCCGCACCATCGACGAACTGCAGGAGCGTCGCATCACCGTCATCGGCACGGCAGACGGTGCGGAGTCGACGCTCTACGAGGCCGACGTGCCCGCATCGATCGCCTGGGTGCTCGGGGCCGAGGGCGTCGGGCTGCGTCGACTGACGCGCGAGCGCTGCGACACGCTGGTCTCGATTCCGATGGCCGGACAGGTGGCCAGCCTGAACGTGTCGGTGGCCGCCGGCATCGTGCTCTACGAGACCGTGCGGCGCACGCGCCTGGTCGCACCCAAGGGCTGATCCGGTTCAGCCTTCGGGGTCGGTCCTGGCGCGCCGCGGCGGCACCGCCTCGTTGCGGCGCATCCGCGATCGGTAGTCCCAGGGCGCCTCCGGAGACGGCTCCTGCCACAGGCCCGCACGTCGCGTGCGGGCGGCGCGCTCGGCCTGCGCGTAGCGCGGCACGTCCGCCGGCGGCTGGTCGGCGCGGTATCGCACGAAGTGCCATGCCAGTCCGGCCTCGATCAGCGACAGGGCGGCATCCGCCGGAGCGAGCCCGTCGTCGAGCACCCAGACCTTGGCGACCGTCCGGTCGTAGACGTCCTGCTTGACCGGATCGATGCGCAGGCGTCGTCCGCGCAGCATCTCGCCCAGATGGCGTCGCGACTGGTCCGCCCAGGGCTGGTGGCGTTCGGGCGCGTCGATGCCCGAGACGCGGATCCGCAGACGACGACCGTCTTCGCCGCGGAAGGTGAACGAGTCGCCGTCGTGGACATCGAGGGCCTCGCCCTCGATCGGGGACGCCGCGACACGTGCCGCCGCAGCCTCGCCGGATCGTGCCAACACGGCCACCGCGGTGCCCGCGGACGACACCAGTGCGATGGCGGCACGGAACACCCGGCGGCGAGCGGGTGCGGGCAGGGTGTTCGGCCGAGGGGGCGGCAGCGGGGTCGGTCGAAGCTGCGGCAGCGGATCGATCGACATCGGGGGCGGCGGGCGAGCGGGCATCGGATGGGGCAGGGTGTCGGCGCAGGCTAGCACGCAGGTGCCGCACGACCGCGCCTGCGCGGTAGCATCACGACGACCCCCCACCACGAGGCGACCGATGGCCGATCTGCTCCCCCGCTCCTTGCCGCGCCGAATCGGCCTGCTGACCGGCGGCGGCGACTGCCCCGGCCTGAACGCGGTCATCCGGGCGTTCACGCGGACCGCGCGCGGCCGTCACGGCGTCGTCGTGGTCGGCATCGAGGACGGCTTCGAAGGGCTGCTCGAGGGCCGCATGCGCGAGCTCGACTACAACGAGGTGGCGGGCCTGATCGGCGAGGGCGGAACCGTGCTCGGGACGACCAACAAGGGCGATCCGTGGCACTTTCCGGTGACGGCGGCCGACGGCACGGTGGAGATCCACGACGTGTCGGCGCGGATGCTCGCGCGACTGCGCGAGGCGGCGCTCGACGCGCTGGTCGTGGTCGGTGGCGACGGCTCGATGCACATCGCGCAGCGCTTCGTCGCGCTCGGCGTGCCGGTCGTCGGCGTGCCCAAGACCATCGACAACGATCTCTCGGCCACCGACACCACCTTCGGATTCGACACCGCGGTGTCGATCGTCTCCGAGGCCATCGACCGACTCACCACCACCGCGTCCTCGCACCATCGCGTGATGGTGATCGAGGTCATGGGCCGCTACGCGGGCTGGATCGCGCTGGCCGGCGGCATGGCGGGCGCGGCCGACACCATCCTGATCCCCGAGGTGCCGTTCGGCTGGGAGTCGGTGTTCCGACACGTCCGGCAGCGCGCCCTGCGCGGACGGCGGTTCTCGATCGTCTGCGTGGCCGAGGGAACGAAGCTGCCCGACGGCGGCGAAGTGCTGCGCGGCATCGACCGGCGGCGTACCGACGCCAAGCAACTCGGCGGCGTGGGCGCGGTGATCGCGCGGCAGATCGAGGAGGCGACCGGACTGGAGACCCGGGTGACGGTGCTCGGTCACCTGCAGCGGGGTGGCACTCCCACCGCCTACGACCGACTGCTCGCGACCCGCTTCGGCGTGGCGGCCGCCGACGCCGCCTGCCGCGGCGACTCGGGCGTCATGGTCGCGCTGCGGGGCACCGACATCGTCACGGTCTCGATCGCCGATGCGATCTCGACGCTGCGCACGGTGCCGCCCGACCATCCGTGGGTGCACGCGGCGCGCGCGGTCGGCACGCGATTCGGCGACGAGCCGGTGCCGACGGGAGACGCGGCCGATCGGGGCGACGATGCGCGCGGCGCCGATCCGGCGCGCTGATGCCGTTCAGCGCCCGCGCGCTCGCGGCGGACCCGTCACCAGAGGCCGAGCGACAGGCCTGCGGCCAGCGTCGCGCCGAGCGCCGAGGCGCGCTCCAGATCGGCGTCGCCGATCGACTTCGGTTCGAGGATCGCATCCGGCGTCTGCGCGCCGGTGAGCACCCGCAGCGGCTCGGCCACCTGCTTGAGGCGCCAGCCGGTCGCGATCCGTTCGATCTGCCGGACCGTGCCCGCGCCATCGGTGCCCGCGCAGACGATCGCCGCATAGGGCCGGCCGTTGAGCGCATCCAGGGCCGGGTAGTAGCAGCGGTCGAAGAAGGCCTTCATCGGGCCCGCCATCGAACCGAGGCATTCGGGAACGGCGAACAGCAGCGCATCCGCGGCCCGGACCGCAGCCGGGGACAGCCGGTCGCAGCGCACCTCGAGCACCCGCGGTGGCGCGGGATCGTCCCGAACCGCGTCACGCGCGCCGGCGGCCGCCGCCTGCACCAGCCGTTCGGTCCCGCCGGTGTTCGACCACCAGGCGATCAGCAGCCGGCGGTCCGCCGCGGCCACCGTCGGATCAGCGGTTGAACAGGCCGCGCAGCACGCGCGCGCCTTCGCGCAGGCCCTGCTCGACGGCCTCGGTCGGCGTGCCCGCGGCGGGCGGCTGCGATGCGGCAGGGGGAGCGCCGTCCGTGGCCGGCGCGTCCGCGGGCGCCTGCGTGGTACCGGCCCCGGCGCCTGCACCGGTCCCGCCCGCCGGCGCGCGGCCGCCGCCCGCGCCCATCATCCCGGCCATGCCGTCTCCGAGCATCAGCGAGGTGCTGGACTTCAGCCTCAGCTTGACCTGCCACTGGATGTCCCACGGCACCTTGGCATCGGCCGGGCGCGGCGGATGCGTGACGTTGAGCTCGTCGCCATAAGCCACGAAGCTCAGCAGGCCGGCCGGCATCGCCCGCGCCACCTCTGCGGGCAGCGTGCACTCGGTGCGATCCGGCGGCAGCACGACCCGCTCGCGGATCAGTCGGGCCACTTCGGAGGGCTGCACGTAGTCGGAGAGCGCGCCGCCGGTCTCCTGCACCGCGCTGGAGGTCCACATCACGATGTCCACCGAGCCGCCACCATCCGCGCCGCCCGCAGCCCCCGCGCCCCCGGCGCCGCCTGCTCCGACGGCGGTCATGAAGTAGCCGGTGGCGCCACCCACCGGGCGCCAGGTCATCCGCTGCGTGCCGGAGGGCGTCTTCGACGAGGCGAGTTCCACCGGCGGCATGAAGTCGTGCTGGTCGACGGCGAACCGGATGTCCGGCGAGTAGTTGCCCTTGACCTGGTGCTCGCCTCGCAGCGAGGCCTGTTCGGGCACGGCCTGGCGGTCGCGCTCGTTGGGCCAGGCGCCGTAGCTGCGGTTCTGTCCGAAGGCGGGGCCGCGCGGGGCACGCACGCTGCGCGACACCAGGTTCGGCATCGGCTGTCCGGGCCCGATCTTGGAGAAGTCGACCACCACCGGCTGGCCCGGGCCGACCTGCTCGCCGCAGCCCCAGTAGATCAGCATCCGTCCCTTGGGCTGCTGGTCGATGCCTCGGGGCAGCGTGCGCTCGACCGGTTCGGAGGTGCCGCGAACCGGCTCGGGCGTGACGAGCGGCAACTGCGCGCCCATCGCCATGCCCTGCGGGATCAGGTGCGCCGCCTCGGGCGCACCGGCGGCGGACTGCGACGAGCCCAGCCTCAGGTCGAGCGTGCGCACCGGTGCCGGCGCGCGCCCCGCGAGCATGCCGAGCATCCCGCCGATCCCGATGCCGCCGCCGGCCCCCATCGCGGCGAAGCCTGACACCGTGTCGGCGCTGAGCCAGTAGCTGGCGACCGGTCCGCGCACGACCTGCTGAGAGGGGGTCTGCGCACCGGCCGGGGACGCCGCGAGTCCGAGCGCGCCAGCGACGGCGCAGACGGCTCGGGGCAGGGTGCGGGCGGGGCGCGGCATCGAGCGGGGGTGCGCGGGCATGGCGAACGTCTCCGACTGTAACGTGTCGGGATTGTAGTCGCCGCGGCCGCGCCGGGCGCCTCAGTGGCGTCTCAGGGGCGCGCTGCGGGCTGCGGTAGAGTCGGCCCATGGAACTCGCGCTGCGCTGGGCGGAGATCGCCGCCCTCGTCGCGTTCGCGATCTCGGGATACCTCGAGGCCGAGCGACGCGGCATGGACCCGATCGGGCACTTCGCGCTCGCCTTCGTCGCCGCGTTCGGCGGCGGCACCTTGCGCGATGTGCTGATCGACCGGCGGCCCCTGTTCTGGATCGAGCATCACGAGTGGGTCGTCGCGGTGTTCGCGCTCAGCCTGCTGCTGCCTTGGCTGGCCCGGGACCGGGTCAGGCCGTGGGTCGAGCGGCTGGTGCCGTGGCCGGACGCGCTCGGACTCGGCCTCTTCGCGGCGACCGGCACCGCGCTGTCGGTCGATGCGGGGCTGCCGCCGTTCGTCGCGGTCATGATGGGCGTGATCACCGCCACCTTCGGCGGCGTGATCGTCGACGTGCTGTGCAACGAGGTGCCCCGCATCTTCCGGCGCACGGAACTGAACGCCACCTGCGCCTTCGCCTGCGGCTGGGTGGTGGTCGGACTCGAGATGCTGGCCGCACCGCGTCCGCTCGCGATCGCCGCCGGCGCGACGCTCGGCTTCGGGCTCAGGATGCTCGCCGTACGGCTCGGCTGGCGCCTGCCGGCCCTGGGTCGGGAGGGCGGCTGAGCCGTCGATTCATTGGAATCGGTGGATCCGACGGGGCAATCCCGGAATCGGTGGGGTGGAGAGGGGTCGGCCTTCAGGCATAGGCCT
>RPRK01000018.1 GCA_003818495.1 Burkholderiales bacterium | reverse complement strand
GTCGCCCACAGCGGGCGGGCACCGCCGCCCTCGTTCCGGTAGACGACGAAGTTGCCGTCGAGCTGCATCTGCGCGAAGTACTGCCCGCCGATGGACACCAGCGACTGCCACGGGAACAGCATCCGGTCGGTCCGAAGGCTGTCGGCACCGGGCACCGGGGCCACGCCGGCGGTGAAGGACCAGTGCTCGATCCGATGCTCCTGAACCGCACCGCCCGTGCCGGCGGTGAAGCCCATCAGCATCGCGTCGCCGACGATCGCGGGCAGGTCGAGCGGCACGGTCAGGACCGGCCAGGTCGAGGTGACGTTCGTCGCGCCCTGCTCGAGATTCACCAGGAGGCGCTTGCCGATGCCGTCGTACACCACCCACGCGGTGTGGACCGCGTTGTCGGCGAGCCGGAACGGGGCCGGGGTCGGCGCGATCGCGACCATCGAGCCGTTCACCAGCACGGCGATGTGGTTGTCGTTCGGCTCGCCGGCGTTCTGATACGCGTCGAACTTGACCGCGATGCTGCGTTCGATGCCGCCGTAGCCGAGGGCGCCGCCGGCGCCGCCCAGCGCCATCGTGTCGTTGCCCTGCACGACGAACGCGAAGCCGTCGCCGTTCGTGCCGCCGCCCATGCGGAACTGGAAGCGCGTGACGAACGAGCTCGTCGGCAGCAGCGTGACCGGCGAGCGGTACCAGGCCGAGCCGGCCTGGCTCGTCTTCGCGGAGGTCAGGCGCAGCGCGCCGTCGTTCGACACGTCCGCGTCGCCGTTCATCGCGATCGCGGTGTTCCCGGCAAAGCTCGTGATCGAGGTGCCCAACATCGCCGAGGGCGGCACCGTCGCGCGCGGCACCGGCACGCGCACGATCTTCGCCACCGAGGGCACGCCGGCCGCGTCGATCGCGAACACCATGTAGAAGCCGGGGGGCGCGGTGTTCGCATCGGCGTCGAGTCGCGCGTCGAGATGATTGCCGTTCTGCCGGAAGGGGAGTTCGAGGAAGCGCTGCTCCACGTCGAGCGAATGCGTGACCGAGCCGGCGCGGACCATCGTGACCCGCTTGATCGGGGCGGTGGTGTTCATCGCGACCACGAAGGACTCCCCGTGGGCGATCGTCGAGGGGACCGAGGTGATCCGCGGCCGCGGCGCGGGGGCGCCGGAGGCGGTGAACAGGTAGGGTGGCCGATAGATCTCGGCATTGAGCTGGGAAACGGGACCCGGTGCACCGCCGCCGCCCACCAGCACCGTCGCATCGGGCAGCAGCATCGCCGTCGAGTGGTACTCGCGCGACTTCTGCGCGGACGCGCCGTCGGTCCACGCTCCGGTGGCCGGGTCCCAGATCGATGCGGCGAGCGCGACGCGCGTGCCGCTGTTGTCGTATCCCCGGTCGTCGAGCGCGCCGCCTCCGGTCAGCAGCACCTTTCCGTCGGCGAGCGTCGTCAGCGTCGACCAATAGCGGTTGTCGCCGGTCCGTCCGGTCGGCGTCGCGGTCGGCGTGTCACCGCGCAGGTCGACGACCGCGGCCTGCCCGCCCTGGCCCAGCATCAGTACGCGGCCACGGTCGAACATCGTGGCCGGGAGGTTGATCCACGACGGAAACGGCAGGGTGCCCACCGCATCGAACACCCGGCCGGCGCCGTTGGGGTCCAGCGAGTGCAGGATGTGCTCTGTCATGAACGTGACGCGCCCGTTCGGCGTGAGCCAGGCCCGCGGATACCACCAGGCATTGCCGGGCAGCGACAGGTTCGCGTTCTGCAGCGTTCGCCAACCCTGGCCCTCGGTGAACACCTCCACCTCGCCGACCGCCTTGAACTGCTCCTTGTCGTCGATGCCTCCCAGGGTCAGCAGACGCCCGTCGGGCAGCGTGAGCAGCGAGTTGTACCAGCGCGGCCGCGCCATCGGGGTACCGGTGCCGACGAGGCTACGGTCCCGGAAGTCGAAGACGTTCACGTCGCGCACGCCGCGGTTCGTGAGGAGCTGTCCGTCCGGAAGCACCTGCCCCGTACCGCGGATGTCGCCTCCCGCGAGCAGCATGCGTCCGCTCGACGGCAGCAGCGTCTGCGCGCTGCAGAAGAGGTTGGTCTTCGTGAGGTTCGGAAGCAGGGTGTTCCGCCCCGTCGAGGGATCGAACACCGCGTACTCGAGTTGCCCGCTCTCCTGGCCGTTCTCGTCCGCGCCATACGTGAGGACGGTGCCGTCCGGGTTCAGGGCCGCATGGATCGCGATGAGCGGCCAGGGGATCACGTCGGACCACTGGCCGTCCCGCGCCGGCGCCGTGCCGGAATTCTTGGCGGTCCGCCCCGCGTCGCCATCGAGTCCGCGGTCGATGGTGGGTACGCCGCGCTGGACCTCGAGTGCAGTGACGTCCGTGCTGCCCGCGGTGGTGTTGGCGGACGGCGTGGGCGTGGCGTTCGGGCCGCTCGTCGCGACATCGCTGCCCGACGAGCAACCCGCGAGCGCCGCGGCGACGGCGAGCGCCGCGATCAGCGGGCTCGCGCACCGGGACGGAGCATGAAAGAAGGGCATCGCGCGGGTAGGTGTCGTTCCTGACCCGCGAGCCTAAGTGCCATGCCGCGCACGCGTCCGTGCACGAATTCACGCCTGGCGTGCGTCTTCCGGCTGACGTGATCGGTGCCGAGCGCTGAGCGGTCGCGCGGACCGACCGGGGTCGGTGACGTCGCGCGACCGCGATGAACGTGACGATCGGGCGGCCCGCGCCGCCCGACCGCCGACCGACCTCAGTCCACCGTCGCGCCCGACGCCTTGACGATCCCCTGCCACAGCTTCAGATCCTCGCGCAGCAGCGCGGCGAGCTGACCGGGCGTCGACGGGGCCGGTTCGGCGCCCTGGCCGCCCATCCGCTCGGCGAGGGCCGGATCGGCGAGCACCTTCGCGCCTTCGGCCGCGATGCGGTCGACGATGGCCTTCGGCGTGCCGGCCGGCGCGAAGAGGCCGTACCACGAGTTCGCATGGAAGCCCGGCAGGGATTCGTTCAGCGTCGGCAGGTCGGGGGCGAGCTTCGTGCGCTTCTCGGTCGCCACGCCGATCACCTTCAGCTGGTTCGAGCGGACGAAGGGGATGACGCCGGGGAAGCTGCCGAATGTGATCGGCACCTGGCCGCCGACCACGTCGGTCGCCGCGGCCGCGGCACCGCGGTACGGGATGTGCACGAGGTGCAGGCCGGCCTGGCGGTTCAGCATCACCCCGAGCAGGTGGTTGAGCGTGCCGTTGCCCGCGGAGGCATAGTCGACGCGGCCGGGGCGCTGCTTCGCGTAGGCGATCAGCTCCTTCAGGTTCGACGCCGGGAACGACGGGTTCGCCACCAGCAGGTACGGCGCGGTCGCCACCGACATGACGGGCTCGAAGTCCTTCACCGGATCGAAGCCGGTGTTCTTGTAGAGCCACGGGTTGATCGTCTGCGCGCTCTGCGCGGTCAGCATCAGCGTGTGGCCGTCCTTGGGCGCGCGTGCGGCCAGCGCGGTGCCGACGTTGCCGCCGGCGCCCGCGCGGTTCTCGATCACCACCGGCTGGCCGATCGCCTGCGACAGACGGGTGCCGAAGGCCCGGGCGACGGTGTCGTTCGCCCCGCCGGCGGCCTGCGGGACGATGATCGTGACCGCCTTCGTCGGCCACGCCTCCTGGGCGCGTGCGGGGCGGGACTGGAGGGCGGCCGACGCGAGGGCGACGGGCGCGAAGGGCGCGAGCAGGCGGCTGCGGTCGGGGGTGGCACGGGACATGGGGTCTCCTCTCTCTCTACGTGTCGTCCGCAATTGTAGAGACCCGTATGCCAAAGAAGTGCACCGCGGCACGCCCGGTGATCGTCGTACCGTCGGCGTGGCAGCGGCGCACGATCCAAGTCACCGGATCCGTCCTCGCCGCAGCAGGGGTTCAACGATGCTTTCCCGATTGATCTACGCCAGCGCCGTCGACGACGCCCTACAGGCCGACGAACTGAACCGCATGCTGGAGCACGCCCGCCATCGCAACGGCATGCGCGGCATCACCGGCATGCTCGCCTTCGACAGCCGCCACTTCCTGCAGGTGATCGAGGGCTCGAGGAGGGCGTTGAGCGATCTGCACGCCGCGCTCCTGCGCGATCCGCGTCATCACGACGTGCAGCTGCTGAAGTTCGCGCGCATCGATGCGCGACTGTTTCCGGACTGGTCGATGGGGTTCATGCCCGCCGACCTCGCCCACCGGACGATGGTGGCGCGGCACGCGCCGACGCCTCACTTCGATCCGGGTGCCCTGGACGGCGAGTCCGCCGAAGCGCTGCTCGTGGCGTTCGGGGCGGCGCTCGCCGAGCGTTCGGCCGCGCGCCCGCTCGCCTGAGGCAACGGCGCGGCGGGTGCACGGGCGGTGGGCGACGGGCGATAATCGCCCCATGCCGACCGTCGACCTGATCCTCGCCGAACGCCTCGATCCGAGCTTCAAGGGGTTCCCGCCCGAGCGCGCGGCGTTCACCGTCGCCGAGGCCGGCGCCCAGGACCTGCGGCTGCTGCGCGGCGACCTGCCGATGCCGGTGGCCGTGCTGCGCGAATCCGCGCTCCGGCACAACGCCGACTGGCTGATGCGCTTCGTCGCGGCCTCGGGCGCGAGCCTCTCGCCGCACGGCAAGACCACCAACGCACCGCAGCTCTTCGCCGAGCAGCTGCGCGACGGCGCCTGGGGGCTGACCGTGGCCAACGTGCACCAGGCGCGGCTCGCGGTCGAGGCGGGTGCGCGTCGCGTGCTGATGGCCAACCAGCTGGCCAGCGTCGGCGATGCCGCCCGCTGGGGTGCGCTCGCGCGGGCGCACGCCGATGTGCGCTTCCTGACCCTGACCGACTCGCCGGCGCAGCTCGCGCTGCTCGTCGAGGGTCTGGTTCGTGCCGGCGCGCCGCGTACGGACGTCCTGGTCGAGCTCGGTACGCCCGGGGGGCGCACCGGCTGCCGCGACGCGGCGAGCGCGATCGCGCTGGCCCGCGAAGTCGCTGCGACGCCGTCGCTGCGGCTGGCCGGGGTCGAGGCCTTCGAGGGCCTGAACGTCAGCAACGACGCGGCGCGCGATGCCGCGTTCGTCGGCGCGTGGATGCGTGCGCTGCTCGAGCTCGCCGCGGCCTGCGACCGTGAGGGGCTGTTCGCCGGGCTCGACGAGGTCCTGCTGTCGGCCGGCGGGTCGGCGGCCTACGACCTGGTGGTGGGCGGTCTCGGCGGTGCCGCCCTGTCGCGCCCGGTGCGCATCGTGCTGCGCAGCGGCTGCTACCTGAGTCACGACGACGGCATGTACCGGCGGCACGTCGCCGCCATCGCCGCACGCGGTGCGGTGCACGGCGAGCCGCCGCGCGGTGCGCTCGAAGTCTGGGCAGCGGTCCAGTCGCGCCCCGAGCCCGACCGCGCGATCGTCACCCTCGGGCGTCGCGACGTCGGCACCGATGCCGACCTGCCGGTGCCGAAGTGGTGGTTCCGGCCGGGGCGCGATGCACGTCCGGCGCCCGCGCCGGCGCACTGGGCGGTCTTCGGCCACAACGACCAGCACGGCTACCTGAGGGTCGATGCCGAGGACACGCTCGAGGTCGGCGACTGGATCGGCTTCGGGGTGTCGCACCCCTGCACGACCTTCGACAAGTGGCGCCTGGTCTGGGGCATCGACGACGACGGGCGCGTGACCCGCGCCATCCGCACCTACTTCTGATCCCGACCTACTTCTGACCGGGCACGGCGCCGCCGCGCAGGAAGGTCATCGCGTCGTCGGCGGTCGTCCTCGGATCCTCTTCCATCGGCAGGTGGCCGAGCGAGGGGTAGACGACCAGGCGACTCCCGGGGATGTCCGCGCGGAACCGCTCGGCATGCCCGATCGGCACCCAGCGGTCCTCGCCGCCCCATTGGATCAGCGTCGGCACGCGCATCTCGGGGAGTCGCTGCCAGCCGAGCGGACGTCGCTCGGCCCGTGCCCGGTCACCCATCGCCGTGCGGTTGCCCGGGCGCAGCATCAGCTGCTCGTAGCGGTCCACCAGTTCGGGCGTGACCTTCGTGTCGTCGCCGTAGGTGTCCTTGAGACTTCGCTCGACGATGCCGCGGATCGGGGCGAAGCGCATCAGCTCGCTGATCACGGGCATCCGGGCCAGCTCCAGGGCGACCGCGCCGCTCGCACCGGGCTCGATCGGGTAGCCGACCGCATCGATCAGGATCAGGCCGCTGACCCGGTCGGGGTGGCGCAGCGCGAAGCGCCACGCGTAGTAGCCGCCCAGGCTGTTCCCGGCGATCGCGAAGCGCTTGAGGCCGGCGGCATTGGCGAAGCGTTCGAGGAAGTCGACGGTGGCGGTGCCGGAGTAGTCGCCCGACGGATGCGGGCCCGTCAGGCCGAAGCCGGGCAGGTCCAGGCGCACGACCCGCATCGACGGGCTCATCCGCCGCGCCCAGCCGTCCCAGGTGTGCAGCGACGAGCCAGTGCCGTGCAGCAGCAGGATCGCGGGCGGCTCGGTGTCCGGGTTCGCGCGCGGCGCCACCACGACACCCGGTGCCGGGTTGGCGGGCCCTTCGTCGCGCCAGTGCACCTCGATGCCGTCCATCGGCAGGAAGCGCGAGCTCGGTCCCGCCCAGCGCGCCTTCAGGTCCACCAGAGCGAGGTCGGTCTGGCAGCCCGCGAGCATCAGCAGCGGGGCGAGGAGGAGCAGCAGGCGGCGTCGCATGGTGTCAGCCGCGGCCTTCCTCCACCGCGTGGCAGGCGACCTGTGCGCCGTCGTCGAGACGGCGCAGCAGCGGACGCTCGGCCTTGCACCGCTCGTTGGCGAGGGGGCAGCGCGGGTGGAAGGTGCAGCCGGTCGGCGGATTGAGCGGGTTCGGCACCTCGCCCGCCACCGGCGTGCGCGCCTTGCCGGTCATCTGCATGTCGGGGATCGCGTCGAGCAGCATCCGCGTGTACGGATGGCGTGGCGTCGCGAACAGCGTGGTCTTGTCGGCCAGCTCGACGATCCGGCCGAGGTACATCACGCCGACCCGGTCGCTGACGTGGTGCACCACGGCCAGGTTGTGCGAGATGAACAGGTACGTCAGGCCGTCCTCGCGCTGGATGTCGCGCATCAGGTTCAGCACCTGCGCCTGCACCGACACGTCGAGGGCCGAGGTCGGCTCGTCGCAGACCAGGAAGGTCGGCTGCGAGGCGAGCGCGCGTGCGATCGACAGCCGCTGGCGCTGGCCGCCCGAGAACTGGTGCGGATACTTCTCCGCATCGGCCGGCGCGAGACCGACGTGCCGCAGCAGCTCGGCGACGCGGGCGAGGATCGCGGCATCGCCGTCGATCAGCCGATGCACCCGGATCGGTTCGGCGATGATGTCGGCGACCTTCCAGCGCGGGTTCAGGCTCGCGTACGGATCCTGGAAGATCATCTGCAGCTTCGAGCGCAGCGGCTTGCCCGCCGCGGTGCCCAGCGCCGAGAGATCGGTGCCGTCGAAGACGACCCGGCCGCGCGAGGGCGCGTACAGCCCCACCATCATCCGGGCGACGGTCGACTTGCCGCAGCCCGATTCGCCGACCAGGGCGAGGGTCTCGCCGCGCGCGATCTCGAAGCTCACGCCGTCGACGGCACGCAGCAGCGTGCGCGGCTTGCGCTCGATCACGCGGTTGAGCCAGGGCGGCGACACGTCGAACACCTTGGCGATGTCCTCGACCACGACGAGCGGCGCGCCCTTGCCGGGGGGCTTCGGGACGACCTGCACCGGACGTTCCACCGCGCTCATGCCGCCTCCTTCGCCACCGACGCGTCATGCAGCCAGCAGGCGGCCAGCGACGTGCCCGCGGCCAGCAGGTCGGGGCGCCGCTCGCGGCAGGTCGCGAACACCTTGGGGCAGCGCGGGTTGAACGCGCAGCCCTTCGGGATCGCGTTGAGCCGCGGCATCGAGCCGTCGATCTGGGCGAGCCGCTCGCGGTCCTGCCCCACCGTCGGGATCGAGCCCATCAGGCCGATGGTGTACGGATGCTTGGGCTTGTGGATCACGTCGGCCACCGGGCCGATCTCGGCGATGCGCCCGGCGTACATCACCGCGACCCGGTCGGCGGTCTCGGCGATCACGCCCATGTCGTGGGTGACCAGCATCACCGATGTGCCGTGCTCGCGGCACAGCCGCTTGATGAGCGCGATGATCTGCGCCTGGATGGACACGTCGAGCGCGGTGGTCGGCTCGTCGGCGACGATCAGCCGCGGCTCGGCCGCGAGCGCGAGGGCGATGACCACGCGCTGGCGCATGCCGCCGGAGAACTGGTGCGGATAGTGGTCGATCCGTTCCTCGGCGGCCGGGATGCCGGTGCTCTTGAGCAGGTCCACCGCGCGGGTGCGGGCCTGCGAGGCGGTCAGGTCGAGGTGGGTCTGGATCGTCTCGACGAGCTGCCGGCCGACGGTGTAGAGCGGATTGAGCGAGGTCAGCGGGTCCTGGAAGATGGCACCCACTTCCTTGCCCCGCACCCGGCGCATCTGCGCGGGTTCGAGGTTGTCGATGCGGCGACCGGACAGCAGGATCTCGCCGCCGGCGATGCGTCCCGGCGGCTCGAGCAGGCCGATGATCGCAGCGCCGGTGATCGACTTGCCCGCGCCGGATTCGCCGACCACGCCCAGCACCTCGCCGGGAGCGATGTCGAAGGAGACGTCGTCGATCGCGACCAGCGTGCCGCGTCGGGTGGGGAACTCGACCCGCAGGTGGCGGACTTCGAGCAGGGGAGCGGGGGCGTTCATCGCGCGCGTCTCATTGCAGCTTCGGATTGAGCGCGTCGCGCAGCCAGTCGCCGAGCAGGTTCACCGACATGCACAGCAGGATCAGCGTCGAGCCCGGGAAGATCACCAGCCACCACTCGCCGGAGTACAGGAAGTTGTTGCCGTTGTTGATCATGGTGCCGAGCGACGGCGAGGTCGGCGGCACGCCGACGCCGAGGAAGGACAGCGTGGCCTCGGTGATGATCGCGGTCGCGACGTTGATCGTGCCGATGACGAGCACCGGTCCGAGCACGTTCGGCAGCACGTGCCGCAGCATGATGGCGATCGGCCCGACGCCGATGACACGGGCCGCCTGCACGTAGTCCTTGCTCTTCTCGACCATCGTCGAGCCGCGCACGGTGCGCGCGTACTGCACCCAGTTCGCCAGCCCGATCGAGCCGACCAGCACCGCCAGCGCCATCGCGTCGATGTTGGCGTCCGACGGCAGCACCGCACGGGCCACGCCGTTGATCAGCAGCGCGATCAGGATCGACGGGAACGACAGCTGCACGTCGGCCACGCGCATGATGAATGCGTCGAGCCGCCCGCCGAGGTACCCCGAGAGCAGGCCGAGCCCGATCCCCATGACCATCGCCAGCGCGACCGACGCGACACCCACCAGCAGCGAGATCCGCGAGCCGTAGAGGATCGTGGACAGCACGTCGCGTCCCTGGTCGTCGGTGCCCAGCGGATAGGCCGCCTGCCCCGACTCGGTCCAGGACGGCGGCAGCAGCGAGTTGTTGAGGTCGAGCGTCTTCAGGTCGAACGGGTCGAACGGGGCGACCCAGGGCGCGAAGACCGCGCCGAGGACCATGATGGCCGCGACCACCGCGGCCGCGACCGCGACCGGGCTGTTCTTGAAGCTGTGATAGACGTCGCCGTCGAGGAAGCGGGCGATCGCGGAGGTGCTCATTCGGCGGACTCTTCGGACGACGTCGGGGCGGTCACTGAACCACCGCGGTTCGGTACAGGATGATGTTGTCGGCGCGCTGCAGGATGCTGGTGTTCTTGCGCAGCCCCCACGCGAGCGCCTGCTGGTGCAGCGGCACGTGGCCGAAGTCCTCGGCGTGGATCTTCATCGCCTCGGCGATCATCGCGTTGCGCTTGCCCTGGTCGGTCTCGACGCCGATCTGCGTCGTCAGCTCGTCGAAGCGCGCGTTCGACCAGCTGCCCAGGTTGAACACGCCCTGGCCGCCTTGCGGCGTCGCCATGATGTTGTACAGCGTGTTGTGCGCGTCGTAGGTGGTGGGGGTCCAGCCGAGCAGGTAGAACGAGGTGTTGCGCGACAGGATCTTGGGGAAGTACGTCGCCTTCGATTCCGCCTCGAGACTGATCTTGACGCCCACGCGCGCGAGCATGCCCGCCACCGCCTGGCAGATCTCGCCGTCGTTCACGTAACGGTCGTTCGGGCAGTTCAGCTTCACCTCGAAGCCGTTCGGGTAGCCGGCATCGGCCAGCAGCTTCTTCGAGGCCTCGGGGTCGTACGCGGGCCGCTTGTTCAGGTCCGCGACGAAGCCGTTGACCCCGGGCGCGATCATCAGGTTGGTCGGCGTGCCCGCGCCACGCATGATCCGGGCGCGGATCGCCTCGACGTCGATGGCCTGGTAGACGGCCTGTCGGACCCGGCGGTCCTTGAACGGGTTCTTGCCCTTGACGCTCGAGAACAGCAGTTCGTCGCGCTTGCTGTCCATACCGAGGAAGATCGTCCGCAGCTCGGCGCCCTGCAGCACCTTGAGGTTCGGATCCTGCTTGAGCCGCTCGGCGTCCTGCACCGGCACCGGCTGCATCAGGTCGATCTCGCCCGACTTGAGCGCCGCGACGCGGGTGGCGTCGTTGCCGATCGGCGTCCAGACGACCTCGGTGACGTTGCCTTCGATCCGGCCCCAGTACTGAGGGTTGCGGACCAGCACCGTGCGCACGCCCGGCTCGCGCGAGCGCAGCCGGAACGGGCCGGTGCCGTTGGCGCGCACCGATGCGGCGTTCTCGACGCCCTTGCGCTTGTCGACGGGCTTGGCCGCGTTGTTCGCGTCGCACCAGACCTTGCTCATCATGTACAGCGAGGTGATCTGCTCGGGCAGGATCGGCACCGGCACCGTGGTGACCATCTCGACGGTGTAGTCGTCGAGCTTGCGCACCTCCTTGATCTGCCCGACCGTGCCGCGCAGGTCCGAGCCGGGGTCGGCGGCGCGCTGGAACGAGAACACCACGTCGTCGGCGCTGAAGGGCGCGCCGTCGTGGAAGCTCACGCCCCGGCGGAGCTCGAAGCGCCAGACGGTCGGAGAGGTCTGCTTCCACGCCGTGGCGAGCGCCGGGGTGGGCTTGAGCTGCGCATCGCGCGCCACCAGCGGCTCGTAGACGTTGTGGGTGAAGCCGAGCTGGGTCGTCTCGTTCAGCGAATGCGGATCCATCGACAGCGCGTCGCCCTGGTCGGCGGTGCGCAGTGTCTTCGCCTGCACGCCTGTGACGAGGAGCGCGGCGGCGAGCAGGATGGCCGATCGGGTGTGGCGGTGGGTCATGTCGGTGGGGCTCGGTAGCGGTGGACCGGCTCGTCCTGGAAGGGGTGTCGGCGTGCTCAGAGCGGCAGCGAGCGCTCGGCGAGCCGCACGAACAGGGCGGCTCCGAGCGGCAGGATCGCGTCGTTGAAGTCGTAGCGCGGGTTGTGCAGGAAGCAGCCCGATTCTGCGCCGCCCTGGCCGATGCGGAAATAGGCGCCCGGGCGCTGCTCCAGCATGAAGGAGAAGTCCTCGGCGCCCATGCTCGGGTCGAGGTCGCGGATCACGTGCCCGGCGCCCACGAGTTCCTCGGCGACCTCGGCCCCGAACATGGCTTCGTCACGGGTGTTCACCGTGGCCGGATACATCCGCTCGTACTGCACGCGGGCCGTCGCGCCGAACCCGATGGCGACCGACTCGGCGAGCTGGGTCAGCCGCTGCTCGATCATGTCCTGGGTCTGCCGGCGGAACGAGCGGACGGTGCCGGTGATGACGGCCTCGCGCGGGATCACGCTCATCGCGGCGGGGTGGCCCGCCTGGATCGAGCACAGGCTGACCACCGCGGCGTCGAGCGGGCCGACGTTGCGGCTGACGATGGTCTGGGCGGCCGTGATCACGTGGGCGGCGACCACGACCGGGTCGATCGCGAGGTAGGCGTGCGCGCCATGCCCGCCCTTGCCTTCGATGGTGATGGTCACGCGGTCGGCGGCGGCCATGATCGGGCCCGGCTTGACCGCGATGGTGCCCGGCTCGAGGCCCGGCCAGTTGTGCATCGCGTAGACCGTGTCGCAGGGAAACCGCTCGAAGAGGCCGTCCTGGATCATCGCCCGCGCGCCCGCGTAGCCTTCCTCGCCGGGCTGGAAGATGAGGTGCACCGTGCCGTCGAACTCGCGCGTCGAGGCCAGCCAGCGCGCGGCGCCGAGCAGCATCGCGGTGTGCCCGTCGTGCCCGCACGCATGCATGCGGCCCGGGACGGTGGAGCGGTGCGCGAACCCGTTCTCCTCGGCCAGCGGCAGCGCATCCATGTCGGCGCGCAGCCCGACCGTGCGGCCGCTGCCGTTCGCGCGGCCCCGGATCACGCCGACCACGCCCGTCTTGCCGAGCCCGCGATGGATCTCGTCGACGCCGTAGCGCTCGAGCTGGCGTACCACCAGCTCGGCGGTGACGTGCTCCTCGAAGCCGAGTTCGGGCGTCGCGTGCAGCGCATGCCGGATCGCGGTGAGATCGGCCTGCCAGGCACGCAGGCCGGCGATGGCGGGGTGGGCGGCGAGGTACATGGGGTTCGGTGGCCGGGGGTTCAGTGGCCGGCGGTCGAGCGCTCGACGCGGAGCCGCGGGTCGACGACGAAGTAGAGCAGGTCGACGACCAGGTTGATCGTCACGAAGATGAGCGCGATCAGGCACAGGTACGCGGCCATGATCGGGATGTCGGCGACCTGCACGGACTGGATGAACAGCAGCCCCATGCCGGGCCACTGGAACACCGTCTCCGTGATGATCGCGAACGCGATCAGCGCGCCGAGCTGAAGCCCCGTGATGGTGATCACGGGCACCAGCGTGTTCTTGAGCGCGTGCCCGAAGTAGACCGCCCGGTCGGGCAGGCCGCGGGCGCGGGCGAACTTGATGTAGTCGGTGCGCAGCACCTCCAGCATCTCGGAGCGCACCAGACGCATGATCAGCGTCATCTGGAACAGGGCCAGCGTGATCGAGGGCAGCACCAGGTGCGCCCAGCCGTCGCGTGTGAGCAGGCCCGTCGACCAGCCCCCGATGTCCACCGTATCGCCCCGGCCGAACGACGGCAGCCAGCCGAGCAGCACCGCGAAGATCAGGATCAGCAGGATGCCGATCAGGAAGGTCGGCAGCGAGACGCCGATCAGCGAGACCGCGAGGAAGATGTTCGCGAGCACGCCCTTGCGCCGCAGCGCCGTGTAGACGCCCATCGGTATGCCGACGATGAGCGCCAGGCCCGCAGCGGCCATCGACAGCTCCAGCGTGGCCGGCAGCCGTTCCTGGATCAGCGTGCTGACCTTGCGGCCCTGCCGGTACGAGAGCCCGAAATCGCCCTGGACCGCGTTCTTGACGAAGGTCCAGAACTGCAGCGGGACCGGGTCGTCGAGCCCGAGGTCGCGGCGCAGGTCCGCACGCTGCTCGGGCGTCGCATCCTGGCCCAGCATCGCGACGACCGGATCTCCGACGAACTGGAACAGCGAGAACGACACGAAGGCGACGACCGCCATCACGACGACCGCCTGCAGCAGGCGGCGGACGATGAACGCGATCATCATGGCCGGCGACCCGCCGTCGCCGGCCCGCGCTGCGAGCCGCTCACGCCGAGGCCGGCAGGAAGCGCTGCACCAGCTTGACCCAGAAGCTGCCGCCGAGCGGCAGCAGCTCGTCGTTGAAGTCGTAGCTCGGGTTGTGGAGCATGCACGGGCCGAGGCCGTGGCCGTGGCTGCGGTGGGAGCCGTCGCCGTTGCCGATGAAGGCGTAGCAGCCCGGTTTCGCCTGCAGCATGAATGCGAAGTCCTCCGAGCCCATGGTCGGCTCGCAGGCTGCATCGACGGCGTCCTCGCCGACCAGCTCGCGCATGACCGACGCCGCGAACGCGGTCTGCTTCGGGTCGTTGATGGTGGGCGGGTAGTTGCGGTGGAAGTGCAGCGAGCCGGTGGCACCGAAGGCCGGCGGCAGCTGCTCCGTCAGCGCCTTCATCCTCGACTCGATGAGGTCGAGCGTCTCGATCGTGAAGGTGCGCACCGTGCCCCGCACGATCGCGCTGTCCGGGATGATGTTGGTCGTGCTGCCCGCGTGGATCTCGGTGACCGACAGCACGGCGGCGTCGATCGGCTTCTTGTTGCGGGTGATGATCGACTGCAGCGCCTGCACGAGATGGGTGGCCACCAGCACCGGATCGACGCCGTTCTGCGGCATCGCGGCGTGCGCGCCCTTGCCGCGCAGGGTGATCTCGAACTCGTTGGACGAGGCCATCATCGGGCCGGGCGTGACCGCGAACTGACCGACCTTCATGCCCGGCCAGTTGTGCATGCCAAACACCGCCTCGCACGGGAAGCGATCGAACAGGCCCTCGTCGATCATCTTCTGCGCGCCGGCACCGCCTTCCTCCGCGGGCTGGAAGATGAAGTGCGCGACGCCGTCGAAGCCGCCGTGCAGCGACAGCCAGCGCGCGCCGGCCAGCAGCATCGCCGTGTGGCCGTCGTGGCCGCAGGCGTGCATCTTTCCTTCGTGCTTCGAAGCGTGGCCGAAGGTGTTGTGCTCCTGCAGGGGCAGGGCGTCCATGTCGGCGCGCAGGCCGACCGCGCGGCTCGACGTGCCTCGTCGCAGCGTGCCGACCAGACCGGTGCCGCCGATCCCCTCGGTGACCTCCAGACCCCAGGCGCGCAGCTTGGACGCGACGACCGCTGCGGTCCGGTGCTCCTCGAAGCGCAGCTCGGGGTGGGCGTGCAGGTCGCGCCGGATCGCCTGGATCTCGGACTGCAGCTCGAGAATTCCTTCGGCCAGCATCATGATGGTGTGCCTCTCGCCAAAAGGGTTAGCTTAACATCGCGGTCATGGCTGCCAACCCCGTCGAGAACCCGGGCACTCCCGGAGAAACCGTCGTCCGCGGCGCGTGCCCGCACGACTGTCCCGATACCTGTGCGCTGCGCACCACCGTGCGCGACGGCGTCGCGATCCGGGTCGCGGGTGACCCCGATCATCCGCCCACGCGCGGGGTGCTGTGCACCAAGGTCTCGCGCTATCTCGAAAGGGTCTACGCGACCGACCGCTTGTCCGTGCCGCTGCGCCGCGTCGGTCCGAAGGGCTCGGGGCGCTTCGAGCCGGCCAGCTGGGACGAGGCGCTCGCCGACATCGCATCGCGGCTCGGCGCGATCGCCGCGCGCGATCCGGAGCGCATCCTGCCGTACAGCTACGCCGGCACGATGGGCATCGTCCAGGGCGACGGCATCGGCCAGCGCTTCTTCCACGCGCTGGGCGCGTCGCTGATCGACCGCACGATCTGCTCGTCGCCCGGCGTCCACGGTCTGACCTACACGCTCGGCGGCCCCGTCGGGATGGACGTCGAACGTTTCGCCGACGCGCGCCTGATCCTGATCTGGGGCTCGAACCCGATCACCTCGTCGGTCCACTTCTGGAGCCTCGCGCAGGATGCGCGGCGTCGCGGGGCAAAGCTCGTCGCGATCGACCCGTACCGCACGGCCACCGCCGAACGGTGCGACGAGCACGTCGCGCTGCGTCCGGGCACCGACGGCGCGCTGGCGCTCGGCATCGTCCAGCAGCTCGTCGAGCAGCGGCTGGTGGACCGGGCCTGGGTCGATGCGCACACGGTGGGCTTCGAGGCGCTCGCCGCCCGTGCGGCCGCATGGCCGCCCGAGCGGGTCGCCGAGACCTGCGGCATCCCGGCCGCGCAGGTGGTCGCGCTCGCCCGCGACTACGGCACGATCGCACCCGCGGCGATCCGCCTCAACTACGGCATGCAGCGCGTGCGCGGCGGTGCGAACGCGGTGCGACTGGTGGCCGGGCTGCCGGCGCTGGTCGGTGCGTGGAAGCACGCCGCCGGCGGTGTCCTGCTGTCGGCGAGCGGGCACTTCAACCTCGACGTCGCCGCCTGGCAGCGGCCCGACCTGCTCGGCGAGCGGCGCCCGCGCACGCTCAACATGTCGACGATCGGCGATGCGCTGCTCGAGGCCGATCCGCCGGTCGAGGCGCTGGTCGTCTGGAACTCCAATCCGGTGGCGGTGGCGCCCGACAGCTCGAAGGTGCGGCGCGGCTTCGCCCGCGAGGACCTGTTCACCGTGGTCATCGAGCAGTTCATGACCGACACCGCCGACCATGCGGACTGGGTGCTCCCGGCGACCACCCAGCTCGAGCACTTCGACCTGCACAAGACCTACGGTCACCGGTGGTGGGTGGTGAATCGGCCGGCGATCGCACCGATCGGGCAGGCACTGCCGAACTCGGAGATCTTCCGCCGGCTCGCGGCGCGGATGGGCCTCGATCACCCCGCGCTGCGCGCCAGCGACGAGGAGGTGGCGGCCGACGCGCTGCGCCTGGACGATCCGCGCCTGCCCACGCCGCTGGCGGCGGTCGTCGCGGCCCACGGCGGGCCGGGGCCGGCGGCGCGCCGCGCGGTGCTCGAGACCCTGGCCGAGCTCGGCTATGCGAAGCTCGCGGTCCCCGAGGCGCCGTTCGCCGCCGGCGGCTTCCCGTCGCCCTCGGGCAAGGTCGAGTTCACCTCGGCACGGCTCGCCGCCCAGGGCCTGGACCCGCTCGCCGACTACGTGCCGCCGTACGAGTCGCCCGCCTCCGACCCCGCGCTCGCCGCGCGCTTTCCGCTGTCGATGATCTCGCCGCCGGCGCGCCACTTCATGAACTCGACCTTCGTCAACGTGGCGAGCCTGAGGGCGACCGAGCGCGAGCCGGCGGTCGACGTCCATCCCGAGGACGCGCGTGCGCGCGGCCTCGCCGAGGGGGCGATGGTGCGCGTCTTCAACGACCGGGGCGCGTTCCTGGCCCGGCTGCGCGTGTCCGGTCGCACCCGCCCTGGTGTGGTCGTCGGCTGGGGAGTGTGGTGGCCGAAGCTCGCGCCCGGCGGGCACAACGTCAATGCGGTCACCGGACAGGCGCTCACCGACCTGGGCCGCGGACCCACCTTCTACGACTGCCTGGTCGAGGTCGCCGCCGCGCCCGCCGGTGCCGAATTGCGTGCGGATTCGCGTGCGGACTCGCGTGCGGATGCGTGAGCGCGGACCGGTAGCCGCGGCGGCCGCGGCGCTCGTCCTGATCGCGGCGCTCGGCGGCTGTGCGGCCACCACCGACGGGCCCGGCTACTACTGGCAATCGATGGTCGGGCATCTCGAGCTCATCAACCGGCGCAGGCCGGTCGATGAGCTGCTCGCCGATCCGGCGACCGAACCGGCGCTGCGCGTGCGGCTCGCGCGCGCCCTGGAGATCCGGGCCTTCGCCAGCCGCGAGCTGGGCCTGCCCGCCAACGGCAGCTACACCGGCTACACCGACGTGCAGCGCCCCTTCGTGCTGTGGAACGTCTTCGCCACCCCCGAGCTGTCGCTGACGCTCGAGCGCTGGTGCTTCCCGGTGGCCGGCTGCGTCGCCTACCGCGGCTACTACGATCGCGAGACGGCCGAGCGCTTCGCGGCCTCGCTGCGCGATCGCGGTCTCGAGGCCCATGTCGGCGGCGTCCCGGCCTACTCGACGCTCGGCTGGTTCGACGATCCGCTGCTGTCCACCTTCATCCAGTACCCCGAGGCCGAGCTGGCGCGGCTCGTCTTCCACGAGCTCGCCCATCAGGTGCTGTACGTGTCGGGCGACACCACCTTCAACGAGTCGTTCGCGACCGCCGTCGAGGAGGCCGGCGTCGAGCGCTGGCTCGCGCATCGCGCGGATGCCGCCGTCGAACGGGTCTACCGCGAACACGCTGCGCGTCGCCTCGCCTTCGTCGCACTGCTGCGCCGCTACAAGGAGGCCTTGAACGCGGTCTATGCCCGCGAGGCCGACGACGACGCGAAGCGCCTCGCGAAGCGCAGCACCTTCGATGCGCTCCGGTCCGAGTACGCCCAGCTCAAGGCGAGCTGGGGCGGCTATGCGGGCTACGACCGGTTCTTCGCGCAGGGGCCGACCAACCCGCAGCTCGCGGCCGTCGGCGCCTACAACGACCTGCTGCCCGCCTTCCGGGCCCTGCTCGCGCAGGGCGGCGGTGACCTGCCCGCCTTCTACGCCGCGGTGCGCGATCTGGCCGCGCTGCCGAAGGCCGCCCGCGACGCCCGCCTGCGCGCGCTCGGCGGTCGCCCGGCGTCCGACGACGCCACGACGGCGCCCGGGGCGGCCCCCGCGGGGCGGGCGTCGTGAACGCGCCGGCGAGCGGGGTCTCGAGCGCGGCCCTCGGCCGCGCGCACGCGGTGCTCGGTGCCTGCGCGGTCGGCTGCGCCGCCTTCGCGCCGCTGGGCAAGGCGCCGTTCAACCTGTTCTTCTGGTGCGGCGTGCTGGCCTTCTGCGTCGTCGCGCTGCTCGACCGCGGGACCCTGGCGCGCAGCCTGCGCGAGCCGGTGGTGATCGGTGCCCTCGCGCTCTTCGCGCTGTATGCGGCGAGCCTCGCATGGACCGCGGCGCCGCTGCGCGAGGGCGCCCAGCAGCTCGGCAGCTATCGCGTGCTGGCGATGCCCTTGCTCTTCATGCCGGTGCTGGCCGATCCGGTGTGGCGCGAGCGGACGTGGCGCACGCTGCTGGTCGTGCTCGGGGTCGTGCTCGTGCTGAGCCTGATCCAGGCCGCCCATCCCTTGCCCTTCGCGCGGGCCAGCCGTGACCCCTTCGGCATCCTGTACGGCGACGCCTACGTGTTCAGCGACCGGATCCGGCAGGCGATCCAGCTCGGCCCGCTGCTCCTGTGGGCCGCCGGCACCGCGCTGTTCCAGCGCCCGCTGCCGCGGCGGGCCCGGATCGGTCTCGTGGTGATCGCGGTCGTGACCGCGATCGACGTGATGTGGCTGCTCAAGGGTCGCACGGGAACGCTGGTCGTCTGCGGGCTGCTGCTCTACCTGCTGCATGCGCGATTCCGGATGCGCGGCCTCGCCCTGGGGTTGGTCGCGGTGGCCGCCGTCGTCGCCTCCGGCGCGTGGATGAACGCGCGGCTGGGCGCCACGCTGTCCGACATCGACGCCTACCGGCAGGCGGGCGCGCAGAACGCCACCGGCGAACGCCTGGAGATGTGGGGCAACGCCGCGCGGATGCTGGCGGACGCGCCGCTGCTCGGCGCCGGCATCGACGCGTATCCGGTGCTGTCGGCCCAGGCCTACGCGGCCAAGGGCCGCGAACCGGCGGAACTCTTCCACGACCCGCACCAGGAATTCCTCTACGTCGGTGCGGAACTCGGCCTGACGGGCCTGCTGCTGCTGGTGGGCGGGCTGATCGCGCTGTGGCGCGTCGCCGGGGCCTTCGACGACCACTGGCGCTGGGTCACGCGCGGCTTCGTCGTGCTCTACGTGAGCGCGGGGATGGCCAACTGTCTGCTCAACCTGGGCTGGACCGGCTACCTGTTCGGCCTGCTGCTGGCGCTCGTGGCGGGTCGCCATGCGCAGGCGCGCCGCGAGCACGGTCCCGCGCAGGCGCGCTCGTTCGTGATCGTGCGGCACGACAATCTCGGCGACGTGGCACTCGCGCTGCCGATGGCGGGTCTGCTCAAGCGCGAGCGGCCCGGCTGCACGGTGCACTTCGCGGTGCGCGGCTACGCGCGCGACGTCGCCTCGGCGTCGCGGCACGTCGATGGCGTCGTGGTGGTCACCGATGCGGCCGCGTTCGAGCGGGACCTGCTCGCGCTGCGACCCGATGCGATCGTGTTCGCGTTCCCGTCCGAGCCGCTGGCCCGTGCCGCGGCGCGGGCGGGCGTGCCCGTCCGGGTCGGCACCGCGCGCCGCTGGTTCCACTGGCGCTGGTGCACGCTGCGCCCGTTCGTGCGGCGTCGCGGGTCGTCGGCGCACGAGGCGCAGCTCAACCTGAGGCTGCTCGCTCCGTTCGTCGCGGACACCGACCTGAGTCGCGACGCGCTGTGGCCGCTGGCCGGGCTCGCGCCGCCGGACGAGGCCACCGCGTCCGCTGCGGCGACCGGCGCCGCAGACGACGCGCCGCCCGCCGCCGCGCCGGTCGCGCGCGCCTGGCCGCTGCGCGAGGGGGTCGCCAACGTGCTGCTGCAGGTCCGCTCGAACGGCAACGGCAAGGAGTGGCCGCTGCGTCACTATCTCGCGCTGATCGAGGCGATGCCCGCCGGCCGCTTCAACTTCGTGATCAACGGCACCCCCGCCGAGGGCGCAGCACTGCGCGAGGCGGCACCGGCGCTGTTCGCGCTGCCCCAGGTGACCGACGCGACCCGCGGGTTCTCCATTCCCGATCTGCTGCGAACGCTGCCGCGCCTGGACGCGGTGCTGTCCAACAGCACCGGACCGATGCACCTCGCTGCGCTGTCGGGCGCGCCGACCCTCGGGCTCTTCGTCGACCTCCCGGGCATGGACACCGCCCGCTGGGGCCCGCTCGGGCCTCGGGTGCGCACCCTCGTCGCCCCGAGCGAGGCCTGCGTGCGCTGTCCCCGCGGCTCGCCCGAATGTCCGTGCATGGCGGCGATCGACGTGCCTCAGGTGGCCCGCGCACTCGAGGCGACGATCGCGGCCCGCTGAGCGCGCGACCCCGCGGTGCGTGCGCGCCGTCGCGGTGCGCTACCATCGGGAACCGCCCCGCAGCGGTGCCCGCCCGCGCACCGCCGAGGTGGCACGCCGCTTGCGTCGAGGGTGACCGGCTGCGCAGGTCGGCATCGGGCCGGCTGAACGCGGCCGTCCCGGAGCATCGCCCCTTGTCGATCCACGTCGCGCTGAATCACGTCAGCCACTACGCCTACGACCGTCCGGTCGCGCTCGGCCCCCAGGTCGTGCGGCTGCGGCCCGCCCCGCACTCGCGCACCCGCATCCTGTCGTACTCGATGCGGGTCGAGCCCGCTCAGCACTTCCTGAACTGGCAGCAGGACCCTCAGTCGAACTGGCTCGCGCGGCTGGTGTTTCCCGAGCGCACGCGCGAACTCCGCATCGAGATCGACCTCGTCGCCGAGATGGCGGTCTTCAACCCGTTCGACTTCTTCCTCGAGCCCTACGCCGAGCGCTTTCCGTTCGAGTACGACGCCGCGCAGCGCCACGAGCTCGAGCCCTACCTCGTGCGCACCGAAGCGACGCCCGCGTTCGCCCGGCGGCTCGCCGCCGTGCCGCGCGAGCCGATGCAGACGATCGACTTCCTCGTCGCGCTGAACCAGCGCCTCCAGGAGGAGGTCGCCTACCTGATCCGCATGGAGCCGGGCGTGCAGACGCCCGAGCAGACGCTGGTCAACGGCTCGGGCTCCTGCCGCGACTCGGCCTGGCTGCTGGTGCAGCTGCTGCGCCATCTCGGCCTGGCGGCACGCTTCGTCTCCGGGTACCTCATCCAGCTCGTCCCCGACGTCAAGTCGCTCGACGGTCCGTCCGGCGCCGAGCGCGACTTCACCGACCTGCACGCATGGTGCGAGGTCTACCTGCCGGGCGCCGGGTGGATCGGCCTGGACCCGACGTCCGGCCTGCTCGCCGGCGAGGGTCACGTGCCGGTCGCCTGCACGCCCGAGCCGTCGTCGGCGGCGCCGGTCAGCGGTCTCGTCGAGCCCGCCGAGTGCGTCTTCACGCACACCATGTCCGTGCGCCGTGCGTTCGAGGCGCCGCGCGTCACGAAGCCGTACGACGACATGCAATGGGAGGCGATCGACGCGCTCGGCCGCCGGGTCGACGCCGATCTGGTCGCGGGCGACGTGCGGCTGACCCAAGGTGGCGAGCCGACCTTCGTCTCGATCGACGACCGCGACGGCGCGGAGTGGAACACCGAGGCGATGGGGCCGGACAAGCGGCGCCTGTCGGGCGAGCTGCTCGAACGGATGGCCGCGCAGCACGGCCGCCACGGGCTGCCCCATTTCGGCCAGGGCAAGTGGTACCCGGGCGAGCAGCTGCCGCGCTGGTCCCTCAACTGGTTCTGGCGCAAGGACGGGCAGCCGATCGTGTCCGATCCGTCGGTCCTCGCCTCCGAGGCCGGCGGAGGGGCCTTCGGCGCGTCGCCCGATGTCGTCGACGCCGCCGGGATCGACGAGGCGCGCGCGCTGGTCACCGGCGTGGCGACCCGCCTCGGACTCGATGCCGGCCTCGCGTTCGAGGCGTACGAGGATCCGTGGCACTTCTCGAAGCGCGAGCTCCAGCTGCCGGTCAACGTGGACCCCGCGGACTCCAAGCTCGATGACCCGATGGAGCGCGAGCGGCTCGCGCGGGTCTTCGAGCGCGGCCTCGACGCACCGGTGGGCTGGATCCTGCCGATGACGCCGAATCCCGCTGCGCGCCGCGGTCCGTCGGTCACCCAGCCGCAGCAGCTGTGGCAGGCCACCGGCTGGCCGCTGCGCACGCGGCGCTGCTACCTCGCGCCGGGAGACTCGGCGATCGGCTACCGGCTGCCCCTCGGGTCGCTGCCCTGGGTGGCGCCGAACGAGTATCCGTGGATCCACGCGGCCGACCCGATGCAGCCCGAGGCGCCGCTGCCGGGCCACGCTGCGCTGCTGCCGACGGCGGGCGCCTGGACGATCCCCGCGCGCGACGGCCGCACGCAGGCGCTCGATCCGACGATGCCCGCGGGGGCCGGGGCCCGTCCGCAGCCGGCGCTCGCCGCGCGCGCCACGGCCGGTGCACGGACCGCGTCGCAGCCGATCGAGCGTGACGCCGCGGACGGGCAGGGCAGCGCGGCGGGCGGCTCCTATGCCGGCGTCGCACGCACCGCGCTCTGCATCGAGCCGCGCGACGGTCGGCTCTACGTCTTCATGCCGCCCGCGGCCAATCTCGACGAATACCTGCAGCTCGTCGCAGCGGTCGAGGCGACCGCCCGGGACACCGGCCTGCGGGTCGTGTTCGAAGGCTACGAGCCGCCGCGCGATCCGCGCCTCGCGGTCCTGCGGATCACTCCCGACCCGGGCGTGATCGAGGTCAACGTCGCACCGGCCTCGAGCTGGGACGAACTCGCCTCGCGCACCACGGCGCTCTACGACGCCGCCCACCAGACGCGGCTCTCGACCGAGAAGTTCATGCTCGACGGGCGTCACGTCGGCACCGGTGGCGGCAACCACGTCGTGCTCGGCGGCGACACGCCGGCCGACTCGCCCTTCCTGCGGCGCCCCGACCTGCTCGCCAGCCTCATCGCGTGGTGGCTCGCGCACCCGTCGCTGTCGTACCTGTTCTCGGGCCTGTTCATCGGCCCCACCAGCCAGGCTCCCCGGATCGACGAGGCCCGCCACGACTCGGTCCGCGAGCTCGAGATCGCGTTCTCGGAGATCGCGCGGCTGCAGGCGCTCGGCGAGCAGGCCTGCCCGCCCTGGCTGCTCGACCGCGTGCTGCGCAACCTGCTGGTCGACGTGACCGGCAACACGCACCGCGCCGAGTTCTGCATCGACAAGCTGTACTCCCCGGACTCCGCGAGCGGGCGTCTCGGACTGCTCGAACTGCGCGGCTTCGAGATGCCGCCGCACGCCCGCATGAGCCTCGTGCAGATGCTGCTGCTGCGCGCGCTGGTGGCGCGCTTCTGGCGCTCGCCGCTGCGGCCCGAGCGCCTGCCGCGCTGGGGCACCGCGCTGCACGACCGCTTCATGCTGCCGACCCATGTGCGCGAGGACCTTCGCGAGGTCATCGACGACCTGCGCGCGCACGGCTATCCGTTCGAGCTCGAGTGGTTCGCGCCGCACTGGGAGTTCCGATTTCCGAAGCTCGGCGACTTCGAGGCGGGGGGCGTCCGAGTCGAACTGCGGATGGCCCTCGAGCCCTGGCCGGTGATGGGGGAGGAGGGCGCGGCGGGCGGCACGGTGCGTTTCGTCGATGCCTCGCTCGAGCGCATTGAACTCGTGGCCCACGGGCTCATCGAAGGGCGCCACGCGCTGACCGTCAACGGCCGTACGGTACCGCTGCAGCGTGTCGGCCCCGAGGGCGCACAGGTCGGCGGCGTGCGCTACCGCGCCTGGAAGCCGACCTCCTGTCTGCATCCGACGATCGACGTGCACGCGCCGCTGACGGTCGATCTTGTGGACACCTGGAACCGCCGTTCGATGGGGGGTTGCCAGTATCATGTCGCCCACCCCGGGGGGCGCAACCACGAGACCTTCCCGGTCAACGCCTATGAGGCGGAGGCGCGGCGGCTCGCGCGCTTCTTCAGGATGGGACACACCCCTGGCGAGATGAACCCGAGCCCGGCACGGATCGACCCCGAGACCCCCTGCACGCTGGACCTGCGGCGTGCGTGACCTGCTCGCCGCGTACCCGCGCGCCGAGCCCCGCTTCGACGAGATGCTCGGAGAGGGCGGCCGCCCTCGGCCCCACTGGGCGCCGCTGGTGGACATGCTCGCGCGGGCCGAGCCGGCGCGCATGCGCGATCGGATCGCGACCATCGAGCGCGAGATCCGCGACAGCGGCCTGACGTACAACATGTACGCCGACCCCAAGGGTGCGGAACGGCCCTGGGCGCTCGACGCGCTGCCGATGATCATCCCCGCCGACGAATGGCCGGCGATCGAGGCCGCGGTGGCGCAGCGCGCGCGGCTGCTCGATGCGGTGCTCGGCGATCTCTACGGGCCGCAGCAGCTGCTCGCCGACGGCCTGCTGCCGCCCCGGCTCGTCCTCGGGCACAGCGCGTTCCGCCGCGCCGCCTGCGGGGCGATGCCGGCCGGGCGGCCGTCGCTCGTGGTCTACGCGGCCGATCTCGCCCGATCGCCCGACGGACGCTGGTGGGTGGTCGCCGACCGGACCCAGGCCCCCTCGGGCGCGGGCTACGCGATCGAAAACCGGCTGATCGTCTCGCGGATCTTCCCGAGCCTCTTCCGCGACCTGCATGCGCAGCGGCTGGCCGGCTTCTTCGCGGCACTGCGCGACTCCCTGCGCGACTTCGCGCCCACCGGCGACGGCCCGCAGCTCACCGTGCTGCTGACGCCCGGCCCGTACAACGAGACCTACTCCGAGCATTCGCTCCTCGCGCGCTATCTGGGCCTCACGCTGGTCGAGGGCAGCGACCTCGCGGTGCGCGGCGGCAAGGTGTGGCTCAAGACCGTCGAGGGTCTGCGCCGCGTGCATGCGATCCTGCGTCGCCAGGACGACGACTTCTGCGATCCGCTCGAACTGCGCTCCGACTCGGCGCTCGGCGTCCCCGGCCTGACCGACTGCGCACGGCGCGGCTCGGTGCTGGTGGCCAACGCGATCGGCTCGGGCGTGCTGGAGTCCGGCGCCATGATGGGGTTCCTGCCGGGGCTGTCCGAACGACTGCTCGGCGAACCGCTGAAGATGCCGTCGATCGCGACCTGGTGGCTGGGCGAGCCGGCCGCGCTCGCCGACGCGCTGCCGCGGATGTCGCAGCTGGTGTTCAAGCCCGCCGATCCGGTGCTGCGCGAGGAGCCGGTGTTCGGCCAGGATCTCGATGCGGCCGGCGCGCGCTCGCTCGCCGCGCGGATCCGGCGCCACCCCGAGGCATGGATCGCGCAGGAACTCGTGCGGCTGTCGCAGGCGCCGGTCTACGACCGCACGCGACCCGGGCACCTCGGCGCACGCGCGGTCGGCCTGCGGGTGTTCGCGGTCGCCTCGCGCGGCGGCTGGACCGTGATGCCCGGCGGGCTCGCACGGGTGGCCGGCTCGCACGATGCGCGCGTGATCTCGATGCAGCGCGGCGGCGCCTCGAAGGACACCTGGGTGCTGGCCAGCGCCCCCCCCGAGGGCGCGCTGACGCTGCTGCGCTCGACGGTGCGCGCCGACGAGCTGGTGCGCAGCGGCTCGGGGACGCTCTCGTCGCGTGCCGCCGAGAACCTCTTCTGGCTCGGGCGCTACTCCGAGCGCGCCGAGGACGGTGCCCGGCTGCTGCGCGTCGCGTTGCCGTGCTTCTCGGTCGACGACGACGTCGATCGCGCGGCCCAGGCGCCGCTGCTCGCGCTGGGTCGCGCGCTCGGCGTGATCACCGAGGAAGACCCGTCCGAGACCGCGCTGCTCGACGCGCTCTACGAGGCCGAGCGCATGGGCGGGCTGCGCACGACCCTGCACCAGGTCCAGCGGGTCGCCTTCGGTCTGCGTGACCGGCTCTCGGCCGACCACTGGCGCACGATCAACCGTCTGCTGCAGGACCCGGCCTTCGACGCGTTCCGCGAGCTGCCGCTGGCGATGGGCCTGCTCGATCGCATCGTCAACGGTCTGGTCACCCAGTCGGGGTTCGCGCTCGACGGCATGACGCGCGACACCGGCTGGCGCTTCATGTCGATCGGTCGGCGCATCGAGCGGCTGCGCGCGGTGTGCGCGGCCGCGGCGTGCGCCGCACGCGAAGGCCGCTCCGCCGGTCTCGACTGGCTGCTCGAGTTCTGCGATTCGTCGATCACCTACCGGTCGCGCTACGTCGGCCAGCCCGAGTGGATGCCCGCGCTCGACCTCGTCATCCGCGACGAGACCAACCCGCGCTCGGTCGCGTTCCAGCTGCGCGGGCTGGCCGACGTGCTCGCGCGGATCGATCACGCGCTCGACGGCGCGGGCGCGGACCTGGCGCCGGCGGTGCTCGCCGATCTCGGGCCCCTCGAGGACGCGACCGCGCTGGTGCCGGACGAGGTGCTCGCGGAGCGGCTCGATGCGATCGCCGACGGCGCCGCCGCCCTCTCCGACCGCCTGTCGCTGCGCTTCTTCGCGCATGCCGACGAGCGCGGCCGTGCGACGCTGGCCTCCTGACGCGATGGGCGCGCCGCGCGTCGTGCACGTCGTGCACGAGACCGAGTACCGCTACGAGGCGCCCGTCTCGCAGTCCTGGCAGCTCGCCCATCTCGCGCCGCGGGCCTGCGCGCGCCAGCGCGTGCTCGAGCACCGGCTCGCGGTGTCGCCCGCTCCCGACTGGATCGACGCACGCACCGACGCGTTCGGCAACGCGGTCGCCGCCTTCGCGATCCATGCCGCGCACGAGCGTCTCGACGTCGTCGCCGAGTCGCGGATCGAGATCGCGCCGCCGGTGTCCGACAGCGAGGCCGCGCTGCGTCCCTTCGATCCCTCGGCGGCGATCCGTACCGGCGGGCGCGAGGCCCTGGAGCTCGCATCGTTCTTCGGTCCCAGCCCGCTGGTGCCGCGCTCGCGGCGTGCGGTGCATTACGCCTCGCGCAGCTTCCGGCCGGGCGTGCCCTTCATCGTCGCGCTCGACGATCTCGCGCACCGCATCCATCGCGACTTCGAGTTCGATGCCGAGGCGACCACGGTGACGACGCCGCTCGAGCAGGTGTTCGCCGAACGGCGCGGCGTCTGCCAGGACTTCGCGCAGCTGATGATCGCCTGCCTGCGCGGCGTGGGCGTGCCCGCCCGCTACGTGTCGGGCTACATCCTCACCCGGCCGCCCCCGGGCAAGCCGCGCCTGATCGGCGCCGACGCGTCGCACGCCTGGGTGTCGGCCTGGTGCCCGGGGCAGGGCTGGATCGACGTCGATCCGACCAACGACCGGCGCGTCGATCAGGACTTCGTGACGCTCGGCTGGGGCCGCGACTTCTCCGACGTCACGCCGCTCAGGGGCGTGATCCTCGGCGGTGGCGCTCAGGAGCTCGAGGCCCGCGTGACGGTGACGCCGGAGTAGGGCGCGGGCCCGCCCCCGGTCAGACCGGGTCGCGCAGCCGGAAGCGCTGCAGCTTGCCGGTCTCGGTGCGCGGCAGCGACGCTCGGAACTCGATCGCGCGCGGGTACTTGTACGGCGCGATGGTCGCCTTCACGTGGTCCTGCAGCGTCCGCACCATCGTCTCGTCGCCCACCCGCCCGGGCACCAGCACGACGTACGCCTTGACGATCGTGCCGCGCTCCTCGTCGGGCAGGCCGATGACCCCCGCCTCGGCGACCGCCTCGTGCGTGAGCAGCGCCGCCTCGACCTCGGGCCCCGCGATGTTGTAGCCGGCCGAGACGATCATGTCGTCGGAGCGCGCGTGGTACGAGAAGTAGCCGTCGGCGTCCATCGAGAACGTGTCGCCGGTGAGGTTCCAGCCCTCGCGGACGTACTGGCTCTGGCGGTCGTCGGCCAGGTACCGGCAGCCGGTCGGTCCTCTCACGGCGAGCCGTCCGGGCTGTCCGTGAGGCACCGGACGCATCGCGTCGTCGACGATCCGCGCCTCGTACCCCGGCACCACCGTGCCGATCGAACCGCGTCGGACCGCCTCCGGCGGCGACGAGATGAAGATGTGGATCAGTTCGGTCGAGCCGATCCCGTCGATCATCTCGAGGCCGGTCGCCTGCTTCCAGAGCTGGCGTGTCGCATCGGGCAGGGCTTCGCCGGCCGAGACGCTCGCGCGCAGCGACGACAGGTCGAACTCGCCGGCGCGAGAGGCCATCTGCCGGTAGAAGGTCGGCGCGGTGAAGACCACGGTCGCGCGGTGCCGGGCGATCGCGGCCAGCAGCGAGTCGGGCGATGCCCGTTCGAGCAGCAGCGTGGAGGCGCCGACCCGCATCGGGAAGCACAGCATGCCGCCGAGGCCGAAGGTGAACGCCAGGGGCGGGGTGCCGCAGTAGACGTCGTCGGCGTGCGTGCGCAGCACCGACCGCGGGAACAGGTCGCACATCGCGAGCACATCGCGATGGAAGTGCATCGTGCCCTTGGGCTGGCCGGTCGTGCCCGACGTGAACGCGATCAGCGCGACGTCGTCCTGCGCGGTGTCGCAGCCCTCGAAGTCCGCGGGCTTCGTCGCGGCGCGGGCCTCGAGCGAGCCGGCGCGCGCACCGCCCACCGTGCCGTCGCCGTCGTCGAACCAGAGCACGCGTCCGAGCCCCGGGCAGAGCGCCTGCGCGGCCCGCATCTCGTCGGCGAGACGTGCATCGCACAGGGCCGCGGACACCCGCGCCTTCTCGATCACCGGCACCAGCTCGCGGGCGCGCAGCAGCGGCATCGTCGCCACCGCGACCAGCCCGCACTTGATGGTCGCCAGCCAGCAGGCGGCCATCATCGGCGAGTTCGGCCCGCGCAGCAGCACACGGTTGCCCGGCACCAGCGCCAGGTCCTCGACGAGCACGCGGCAGATCCGGTCGACCTGCGCCTGCAGCTGCCGGTAGGTACAGGTCGCCGCATCGGTCCGGAGCGCGATCCGCTCGCCATGACCCGCCCTTACCGTCGCGTCGAGCAGCTCGACCGCGCAGTTCAGGCGATCGGGGTAGCGGATCTCGGGTCGATCCAGCAGGAACTCGGGCCACTGCCCGGGCGGCGGCAGATGATCGCGGGCGAAGGTGTCGACGTGTGCGCTGCGGAACATCGCGTGGCCTCCGTGGCGGTGGGCGGACCGGTTCGTCAGGCTCCGGCCTTGAGCAGGTCGCGGCCGATGATCAGTTTCTGCACTTCGGTCGCGCCTTCGTAGATGCGCAGCGCTCGGATCTCTCGATACAGGCCCTCGACCGCGGACCCCTTCTTCACGCCCAGTCCGCCGAAGAGCTGCACGGCGCGATCGATGACCTGCTGCGCGGATTCGGTCGCGACCATCTTGGCCATCGCGGCCTCGCGCGTCTGCCGCTCGCCGGTGCCGCGCGCGACCGCCATGTCCCGGAGCCACGCGGCCCGGTAGGTGAGCAGCATCGAGGCGTCGATCGCGGTCGCCATGTCGGCGAGGGCCGCTTGGGTCAGCTGGAAGTCGCCGAGCGTGCCGCCGAACATCTTGCGTGACCGGGCGTGCGCCAGACCTTCGTCGAGCGCGCGCCGAGCGAAGCCGAGCGCGGCGGCCGCGACCGACGACCGGAAGATGTCGAGGTTCGACATCGCGAGCTTGAAGCCGCCCCCCGGTTCGCCGAGCAGTGCCGACTCGGGGACCCGGCAGCCCTCGAACGCCAGCGTCGCGAGCGGGTGCGGCGCGACCACGTCGATGCGTTCGGCGATCGAGAGTCCGGGCGTGTCGGCATCGACGACGAAGGCGCCGATGCCGCGCGCGCCCGGCTGGTCGTCGGTGCGCACGAAGGTCACGTAGAAGTCGGCGATGCCGCCATTCGAGATCCACGTCTTGCAGCCGTCGATCACCCAGGATGCGCTGCCGTCGGGCGCCACCTCGCGGCGCGCCCGGCTGGCCATGGCCGCGACGTCGGAGCCGGCGTCGGGCTCCGACAGCGCGAACGCCGCGATCGCCTCGCCGCGCGCCACCCGGGGCAGCCAGCGCTCGCGCAGCGCGTCAGAACCCGCGAGCACGATCGGCCCGCTGCCCAGTCCCTGCATCGCGAACGCGAAGTCGGCGAGTCCGTCGTGGCGCGCCAGCGTCTCGCGCACGATGCAGAGTGTGCGCGACTCGAGCACCGGCAGCGCGCCGCCGTGAGAGGCGGGCACCGCGTAGCGCAGCCATCCGGCGTCGCCGAGCGCGCGGACCCACGCGCGGCAGGCGGCGTCGGTGTCCGAGTGGTCGATCCCCGGGGCGGTCTTCGCCGCCCAGGCGTCGAGCTCGGCGGCGAAGGTCGCGTGCCGGGGCTCGAAGAAGGGCAGCTCGAGATAACGCATGTCGCTCATCGTCGGTCCTCCGTGCGTCAGTCGCCGAGGAACGTCGGCGTCTGCTTGGCGACGAACGCCCGGTAGGCGCGCTCGAAGTCGTTCGTCTGCATGCAGATCGCCTGGGCCTGCGCCTCGGCCTCGATCGCCTGCTCGACCGTCATCGACCACTCCTGGTGCAGCATGGTCTTCGTCACGCCATGCGCGAAGGTCGGTCCGGCGGCGAGTTCGCCCGCGAGCGTCGCGGCTTCGGCCTGCAGCGCGTCCGACGCCACCAGCCGGTTGTAGAAGCCCCAGGCATGGCCTTCGTCGGCGCTCATCGCGCGGCCGGTGTAGAGCAGTTCGGAGGCTCGGCCCTGGCCGATCAGGCGCGGCAGGATCGAGCACGCCCCCATGTCGCAGCCGGCCAGTCCGACGCGCGTGAACAGGAATGCGGTGCGGGTCTTCGGGGTGCCGAGCCGCAGGTCGCTCGACATCGCGAGGATCGCACCGGCTCCGGCGCACACGCCGTCGACCGCGGCGACGATCGGCTGCGGACAGCGCCGCATGGCCAGCACCAGGTCGCCGGTCATGCGGGTGAACTCGAGCAGCTCCGGCATGTCCATCGCGACCAGCGGTCCGATGATCTCGTGCACGTCCCCGCCCGAACAGAAGTTGCCGCCCGCCCCGGTCAGCACCACTGCCTTGACGTCCTGTGCGTACTGCAGCCCGCGGAACAGGTCGCGCAGTTCGGCATAGGAGTCGAAGGTCAGCGGGTTCTTGCGGTCCGGCCGGTTCAGGGTGACCGTGGCCACCTTGGCGGCGACCGAGAAGCCGAAGTGCTGCGGGACGTAGTCGGCGAACTGCCGCCGGATGCTGCTGTTCAGGCTCATGGGCGCACCTTGCCGCGCGGGCGGACGATGGGAGTGACGGTACCGCGGCTCGCGCCGCGGGAGACGGCGGCTGCAGCGCGGCGAGGGCGGGTCTGTGGGCCGGGTCGCGGCCGCGAGGGCTTGCGTGCATCGGGGGCGGGGTCCGTCGCGCTCCCGTCGCCGGACGGGGCAGGGGGGCGCAGCCCGAGCTTGAGCTTGCCCAGCAGTCCGTGCAGCAGGCGCTGTTCGTCGCGCGACAGCGCCGCCAGCATCTCGACGACCCAGTCCTCGTGGGTCCGCGCCATGCCGCCGAACCGCTCGCGACCCGCCTCGGTGAGCCGAAGCCGCGTGGCGCGGCGATCGTGTTCGACCGGTTCGCGAACGAGCCAGCCTTCGTCCTGCAGCTGATCGGCGAGCCCGGTGACGTTGCCGCCGGTGACCATCAGCCGCTGCGACAGCTCGCTCATCTTGAGCGCCTCGCTGCGGTCGAGCTGCGCGAGCAGGTCGAATCGCGGCAGCGTGCACTCGAAGTCGCGTCGCAGGTTGTGCCGGATCCGTGCCTCGATCAGGTTCGAGCAGGTGAGGATCCGGAGCCAGAGCTTCAGCGCGAAGTGATCGTCGGCTTCGAGTCGCGTCTCGTGGTCGGCCGCGTGCGCATCCATCGTCGCCCCCCGTGCAGATGCTTCAAGCTTGAATATATCAAGCTTCAATCATATCGGCGCGGTCTGCGGGGGCAGGGCGGGGGGCGAGGTCTCGCCGGAACGGCGCGACCCAAAAAAAAGCGCCGGGTTTCCCCGGCGCTTTCCATGCTCGGATCGTAGCCGGCGCGAGGCCGGCATCCGATCAGAACAGGTGACGCAGACCGATCGAGGCGCGCATCGCACCGTCGACCGAGACGGTCGACGCCGCGGGCTGCAGGCCCGTCAGATCGTTCGTGCCGACGGCGACGTACCAGTTGGTACGCTTCGACAGGGGCATCGAGTACGCCACGCCCAGCTGCATGCTGTCGTCGTTCTTCAGGCCGGCCACGTCCGGGCTGACCATCGCGACGTTGAGGAACAGGGTGCCCGGGCCGAAGTTGGCGAACGCGCTCGCCAGGATCGTGGCGACTTCGCCACCACCGACGAACTCCTGCTGGGTGTAGCCCAGCGAGAGGCCGAGGCTGGTGAACTTGTACGACGCGGTCGCGGCCAGCACCGTCTCGAGGCCGGCAGCGGCGTCGATCGAGTGGTAGCCGGCGCCCAGGTACAGGCCGCCGAGCTGCCAGCCGGCAGCGATGCCCATGATGTCGTTGCTCGAGCCCGTGCCGGTGAGGTTCTCACCCATGGCGTACGTGCCGTAGACCGTCAGGCCGCCCATCGTCGGCGACTTGTACGACACCGAGTTGTTCAGACGGATCGGGCCCTGGGGGGTGATCGGGCTGAAGCCGGCGCCGGTGAAGCCGGCCCAGTTGTTGTAGAAGCCGTACGCGGTGAAGTCGGCCGGGATCAGGGCCCAGAAGATCGGGCTGTACTGACGACCTGCCGTGATGTTACCGAAGCGGGTCTCGAGACCCACCCACGCCTGGCCGTTCCAGAAATTGCCGTTGGCGTTGTTGAAGCCGCCGCCGGCGGTGTCGCCGGTGTCGACCGAGAGGCGGTGCTCGATGGTGAAGATGGCCTTCAGGCCGCCACCGAGGTCCTCGACACCGCGCACGCCGAAGCGCGAGCCGCTCTGGGTGCCGCTGTTCAGGCGCAGGCCGGAGTCAGCAGCGCCGACGGCACCGGTGGTGGCGTTGATCGCACGGTTCGCGTCTTCGTTCGAGTACTCGACCGATGCGTCCAGGATACCGAACAGCGTGACCGACGATTGCGCCTGAGCGAACGTCGGCAGGGCGGCCGCGACAGCCACTGCGAGAAGCGATTTCTTCATTGATCAATCTCCTAGGTTTCTGGATTCCACAGGCGCCTGGACGAACCCGACACCCCAACTCCCCGAGAAAACTCTTCGGCCGGAAGTTGCTGAACATTCTCGCCAAAAAGTCCTTGAGGGCAAAGGAAAAGCGGCTCCGGCTGCTGAGCGCTGGTCGTACTTTGTCGCTTTGTAGCAACAGCGGTCAAGGCGGCCGGTGCACCGTCCGTCGTCCGTCCGTCGGGTACCGGATGCACGACGGCGGCCCCTCTACAATAAGGAGGCCATGACGAACGCCCCCTCCCTGCGACGCCTTTCGGCGCTCGACCGGCTGCTCGCCGGCGCGGGCCGAGCGATGGGCGCGATCGCCGCCTCGCCCGGCGCCAGCCGCCCGACGCCCCGCCCCGAATCCGAGATTCTCGGCGATCCGCTCTCGGAGTCGGATCGGCGTCTGGCCGGTGCGCTGATGCGGGTGAACCACGTCGGCGAGGTCTGTGCGCAAGCGCTCTACGAGGGGCAGGCGGCCACCACATCCGACCCGCGACTCGAGACGTTCTTCCGGGACGCCGCGGCCGAGGAGGGGGATCACCTCGCCTGGACGCGCGGCCGCCTCGACGAACTCGGCGCCCGGCCTTCGCTGCTCAATCCGCTCTGGTACGCCGGGGCGTTCGCCTTCGGGGCGATCGCCGGTCGGGTCGGGGACCGGTTCTCGCTCGGGTTCATGGTCGAGACCGAGCGGCAGGTCGAGCGGCACCTGGCGGAGCACCTCGAGCATCTGCCGGCGGGCGACGTCGCCTCGCGGGCGATCGTCGAGCAGATGAAGCGCGACGAGGGCGGACACGCCGACCAGGCCGAGGCGCTGGGTGCGGCGCCGCTGCCCGAGCCCGTCAGGGCCGCCATGCGGCTGGCCGCCAAGGTGATGACCGGCACGGCCCACCGGATCTGAGCCGGGCCCCGGCCCCCGGCCCCCGGCCCTAGTCCTCGACGATCTCCCACGTCATCGTCAGCTCGGCGGTCTTGGCCAGCATCGCCGACGCGGAGCAGTACTTGTCGTGCGACAGCTTGATCGCACGCTCGACGACGTTCGGTTTCAGGCCGCGGCCGCGGACCGTGAAGTGGAACCCGATCGCGGTGAAGACCTTCGGGTCGGTGTCGGCCCGCTCGGCCTTGAGCGCAACCTCGCAGCCCCTGACGTCCTGCCCGCTTTTCCGAAGGATCAGGACCACGTCGTAGGCGGTGCAGCCGCCCGTGCCCAGCAGCACCATCTCCATCGGCCTGGGTCCGAGATCCCGGCCGCCGCCTTCGGGCGCTCCGTCCATGACCACGGCGTGGCCGCTGCCGGTCTCGGCGACGAAGCTCATCGTGCCGGGGCCGGTCCATCTCACGAGGGATTCCATGTCTGTGTCGTTCGTCTGGATATGTTGCGTTGCGGGAAGTCGGCGACTCGAGGGGCTGGTCCTGCTCAGCTGGGGGGTTCGAAAACCCCTGGGAATCCCGGGTTAGAGGGCAGGCTCTAGAGTCGTCGAGAGGTTATCTTGCACAGCACAATAAACCGGTGCTACAGTCAGTCCATCGATCGGGTTCGCGCGGATGTGGCGTCCCACACGGCCTTTCCCGATCTCCGCTGTCTCCTCCACCCTCCTCCAATGGTGGATTCAACCCGGGCCTCACCGCCCGGGTTTTTTTCTGCCCGAAGTGCCGCTCCGTGCTGCCGCTGCTCGGATGCAGGCCCCGGGGGCCAGCCCGGGGGCCGGCTGACGTGCACCTGGGGCCCATCTTCGGGCCCATCTTCGGCCCCACCCGAGCCCCTCCAAGCCTTGTTCGCATGCGTCGCGCCGGCAATCCAGGGACTCGCCGTCGCACGGCTTTGACGCGAGCGCCAGGTTCCGGTTATGATAGTCGGCTTCACAGAATTCGCCAGGCCATGAAGACTTTCTCCGCCAAACCCCATGAAGTGCGCCGCGACTGGTTCGTCGTCGACGGCTCCGACAAAGTCCTCGGGCGACTGGCCGCGGAAATCGCGTTGCGCCTGCGCGGCAAGCACAAGCCCGAATACACCCCGCACGTGGACACCGGCGATTTCATCGTCGTCGTGAACGCTGCGCGGATCCGTGTGACCGGGTCGAAGCCTCAGGACAAGAAGTACTACCGCCACTCGGGCTACCCGGGCGGCATCAGCGAGACCAACTTCGAAAAGATGCAGGCCCGGTTCCCCGGCCGTGCACTCGAGAAAGCGGTCAAGGGCATGTTGCCCAAGGGCCCGCTCGGCTACGCGATGATCAAGAAGCTCAAGGTCTACGCAGAGTCGACCCACCCGCACACCGCCCAGCAGCCGAAGGCGCTGGAAGTCTGACCCCCAGCGCTCCGCGCACCAGGACTCACCCATGATCGGTGAATACAATTACGGCACCGGCCGCCGCAAAACGTCGGTGGCACGCGTCTTCATCAAGAAGGGCAAGGGCGATATCGTCGTCAACGGCAAGCCGCTCGACGCCTACTTCGCTCGCGAGACCGGCCGCATGGTCGCTCGCCAGCCGCTCGAAGTCGCCAACATGGTCGGCGTGTTCGACATCAAGGTGAACGTCGCCGGCGGCGGCGAGACCGGGCAGGCCGGTGCGGTCCGCCACGGCATCACCCGTGCGCTGATCGACTTCGACGCGACCCTCAAGCCGGCGCTGTCGGGTGCCGGGCTGGTCACGCGTGACGCCCGCGAGGTCGAGCGCAAGAAGGTCGGTCTGCACAAGGCCCGCCGTCGGAAGCAGTTCTCGAAGCGGTAAGGATGGTTCGAGGTTCGGGCGCCGAGGCGCCCGTACCTCGATGGCCCGGCACTGCTCGGGCCACCATCCTTACGGGCGCCGCATGCTTGCGGCGCACTGGTGGGTGGAGCCGGGAAATTCGCCGAGAGGCGACTGGATTTTTCCCGGAGGACCCGCCGAACGAAGCCCGCCCCTCCCGGCGGGCTTCGCGCTTTCCGAGGCTCCCGACCCTGTGCGATGCAGGGTCATCCCCTGCTCGATACAATTCCCGAGTCTGGAGATCAACTATGAATGCCGTCACCGAAATGCCCGCCCCCCTCGTCTTCACCGACAGTGCCGCCGACAAGGTTCGGCAGCTGATCGACGAGGAAGGCAATTCCGAGCTGAAGCTGCGAGTCTTCGTGCAGGGCGGGGGCTGCTCCGGCTTCCAGTACGGGTTCACGTTCGATGAAGAGACGAACGAGGACGACACCGTGATGGAGAAGAACGGGGTCTCGCTCCTGATCGACGCGATGAGCTACCAGTACCTGGTCGGCGCCGAGATCGACTACAAGGACGGGCTCGAAGGGGCTCAGTTCGTGATCAAGAATCCGAACGCGACCACGACCTGCGGCTGCGGTTCGTCGTTCTCGGTCTGATCGGTTCACGGATGCCGGCCGCCCTGGCGCGGCGGCATCTTCATCAGGCGCGGCGGCTGCCGCGCTGACCGAACATCCCCGGCCTCAGCCGCCGGGGTGGGGCGCGTAGATCGCCCCGAGCACCCTGGGTGCCCGGGCGCCGGTCACCGCCGGCAGGTTGCCGGGCCGACCGGCCAGCCGCTCCCGCGCGAGCCAAGCGAACGCCAGCGCCTCGACCGCGGCAGGATCGACGCCGAGTGCTGTCGTCGACGTGACCTCGGCCGACGGCAGTCGGGCAGACAGCCTCGACATCAGATGGCGGTTGTGTGCGCCGCCTCCGCAGATTCTCGCTTCGCAGGCCTCGAAGGATCGGCAGGCCTGTGCGATCGTCTCCGCGGTGAGTTCGGCGAGCGTCGCCTGGACATCGGGCGGCGAGGGCACGGCCGCGCCCATCGCCGACAGGCGCGCGTCGAGCCAGGCGAGGGTGAACAGATCCCGGCCGGTGCTCTTGGGGGCGGGCAGCCGGAAGTAGGGCTCGTCGAGCAGGCGCGCGAACAGCGCCTCATCGACCCGGCCGCTGGCCGCCCAAGCGCCGTCGCGGTCGAAGGGCGCGCCGCGGTGGCGCTCGCACCAGCCATCCATGAGCAGATTGCCGGGGCCGGTGTCGAAGCCGGTGACGGTGCCGCCACCGGGCGGCAGCAGGCTGACGTTCGCGATGCCGCCGATGTTGACGATCGCCCGTCGGCGTGACGCCGACGCGAAGGCGAGCGCGTGGAATGCCGGCACGAGCGGTGCGCCCTGTCCGCCGGCGGCGACGTCCGCGGAGCGCAGGTCGACGACCGTCACGCAGCCGGTCCGTTCCGCGAGCCGTGCGCCATCGATCAGCTGGAGCGTGTAGCCCAGTTCAGGCCGGTGCCGGATCGTCTGCCCATGCGCCCCGATCGCGGCCACGGTGCCGCCGCCGGCCCATTCGAGCAGCTCGGCAGCCACTTCGGCATAGAGATCCGTCAGTGCGACCGTGGCCAGCGCGGCCCGGGCGAGTTCGTCGGTGCCGGGCTGCTGCAGCGCGAGGAGTTCGGCCCGCAGGGGTGCGGGCATGGGGCGCGTGGCGAACGCGACGGTACGCAGGGTGGCGTCCGGTCCGTCACCTTCGAATGCCGCGAGCACGCCATCGACCGCGTCGACGCTGGTACCGGACATCAACCCGATGTACATCGGGCGGGGCCTGCTATTCGAAACGCGCGGCCAGCTGGGTGTCTAGCAGCCCGAAGCGCGCGCGATACTGGCCGGCGAGTGCGCCGAAGCGCGCTCGCTCCTCGCCCTGGAGGGCGCGGACCGGCTCCTGTGCGACCACCGCCATGGGGTCGACATGCTGGCCGTCGATGTGGAACTCGAAATGCAGGTGAGGGCCGGTCGCCCATCCGGTCTGGCCGACCGAGCCGATCACCTCGCCCTGCCGGACCGCGCCGCCCGGCTGAAGGCCGTCGGCGAACCGGTGAAGGTGCGCATAGAGCGTCATGTGCCGACCGTCGTGCTTGACGACCACCACGTTGCCGTAGCCGCGCTGCTGGCCGACGAAGTCGATGGTGCCGTTGGCGACCGCGCGCACGTTGGTGCCGATCGGGGCCGGCATGTCGACGCCCTTGTGGGCGCGCCAGTCGCGCAGCACGGGGTGCAGCCGGTTCTCGGTGAAGCCCGAGCTCACGCGTGTGAACTCGAGCGGCGACGCGAGGAACGGGCGCGACAGGTTGCGCCCGTCGAAGGTGTAATAGGAGCCGCTGCCGTCGGGGCGTTCGAACCACACCGCCTCCAGCTTGCGCTGGCCACCGCGGAACTGCACGGCGAGGATCTTGCCGACGATGGGCGGCTCGAGACTGCCGGCCTCGCGGAGGGTCTCGTACACGACACGGAGCCGGTCGCCTCGCCGGACGTCCTTCTGCAGGTCGACGTCGGTGCCGAACACGTCGGCCATCACCGTGACCACGTTGTCCGGGATGTCGGCGACATCGAGTGCCTCGACGAGGGAGCGACGGATCTCGGCGCTGCGGGTCTCGACGGAGCGCTCGATCGGCACCGCTTCCTCGAACGCGCCGAACCCGTCGCCCTCGCGGACGATCACCAGGCGGCGGCCGAGGGAGTCGGGGTCGTCGCCGGCGAGCCGGTAGCTCAGGCGCTCGACACTGCGGTCCTCGGCGACCACGGCCGAGACCGTGCGGCCGGCGCGCAGCTCGAGCAGGCGGCGGGCGACCGGATCACGGCGCACGAACGCGGCGAAGGCCGGATCGTCCGCGCCGATGCGGGCGAGCAGCGAGCCGAGCGTCTCGCCCCGACGGATCTTCTCCTGCTGGATGAAGCCCGCCTCGGACTCCATCAGCTCGGGCGCGAGCGCGATCGATTCCAGCGTCGTTTCGGTGGGCGGCAGCGCAGGGGTGGCGAGCGGAGCGACACCGAAGGCCGTGACCGCCGCGAACGACGTGATCGCACCGATGGCGATCGCGAGGGTCTTGACCTGGGGGAACCGCATTGTGAACACGCTGCCTTGACTCTGGGTGGTGCCGGGTTGGGCCGACCGGCCCGCTGGGCTATGATCCGTGGCCCCTCGGACGGGCAGTCCGGCGGCGACTGCCGCCTCGAGCACCGACCGACGACGAGCGACGAGCGGCCTCGCGGCCCGAGCGCGCGATTGTAGCCGAAACCCGTTACCGAACCCAAAGCTAGGCATAAGCCTCCAGTATCGCCGATGAGCTCTATGTCCGTCACGCCCGCAACCGCCGAGCCGCCGGTCCCGGAATCCGCCCGTCGGGCACTAGCGGTCGCCAAGCGCGGCTGCGACGAACTGCTGGTCGAGCAGGACTTCGTGCGCAAGCTGATCCGCTCGGAATCCACCGGCGCGCCGCTGCGCATCAAGCTCGGCCTCGACCCGACCGCACCCGATCTGCACCTCGGCCACACCGTGGTGCTGAACAAGATGCGGCAACTGCAAGATCTGGGCCATACGGTGATCTTCCTGATCGGGGACTTCACCGCGATGATCGGTGACCCGTCCGGGCGCAATCAGACCCGTCCGCCGCTCACCCGCGAGCAGATCGAGACGAACGCACGCACCTATTTCGAGCAGGCCAGCCTGGTCCTGGACGCCGCCCGAACCGAGATCCGCTACAACTCCGAATGGAGCGACCCCCTCGGAGCCCGAGGCATGATCCAGCTCGCTGCACGGTACACGCTGGCGAGGATGCTGGAACGGGACGATTTCACGAAGCGCTACAAGGGTGGCATTCCGATCTCGGTGCATGAACTGCTCTACCCGCTGATGCAGGGGTACGACTCGGTCGCGCTGAAGTCCGACCTCGAGCTCGGCGGGACCGACCAGAAGTTCAACCTGCTGGTCGGCCGCGAGCTGCAGAAGGAGTACGGCCAGGAGCCGCAGTGCATCCTCACGATGCCGCTGCTCGTCGGACTCGACGGGGTCGACAAGATGTCGAAGTCCAAGGGCAACTACATCGGGATCACCGACGCGCCCGACGACATGTTCGGCAAGCTGATGTCGATCTCCGACGACCTGATGTGGACCTACTTCGAGCTGCTGTCGTCGATGACGATCGAGGCGATCGCGTCGCTGCGCAACGAATGCGGCTCCGGGCGGAACCCGCGCGACGCGAAGGTCATGCTGGCCGCCGAGATGGTCGCCCGCTTCCACGGCGCGGCCGCGGCCGAGTCGGCCCGGGAGGGGTTCGATGCGCGCTTCTCGCGCGGCACGCTGCCCGACGACCTGCCCGAAGTGTCCGTGGCGGGCGCGCCGATCGCGATCGCGCAGCTGCTCAAGCAGGCCGGACTGGTGAGTTCGACGAGCGAGGCGATCCGCAACGTCGAGCAGGGCGGGGTGCGGATCGACGGCGACAAGGTGTCCGACAAGGGACTGCGGATCGGTGCGGGCTCCTACGTCGTGCAGGTCGGCAAGCGGCGCGCCGCGCGCGTGACCGTGGCCTGATGAGGCGGGCGGCGCGCCGATGATCGCGCTGATCCAGCGCGTCTCGCGCGCGCACGTCGAGGTCGACGGCGCCGTGGTCGGCTCGATCGGGCCGGGGCTGCTCGCGCTGGTCTGCGCGGAGCGTGGCGACACCGCCCGACAGGCCGTCGCGCTGCTGGCCAGGATGCTGGCCTACCGGGTCTTCCCGGACGATCGCGGGCGCATGAACCGGTCGCTCTCCGACGCGGCCGGGGGCCTGCTGCTCGTCCCGCAGTTCACGCTGGCGGCGGACACCCGGAGCGGTCTGCGTCCGAGCTTCACGCCGGCGGCGCCACCTGCGGTCGCACGCGTGCTGTACGACGACATCGTGTCGCGGGCGAAACTCGCGCATCCGGTGGTCGAAACCGGTATCTTCGGAGCGGACATGCAGGTGCACCTGGTGAACGACGGACCGGTCACCTTCTGGCTGCGTGCGGATCCCGACGCGGTCGCATCGGACGAGGTCACGACATGAAGCTGTGGAGCGACTCCTTCCCCGACGGCGAGGCCATCCCCGCCGAGTTCGCGTTCGCGCGGATCGACCCGAAGCACCGGGTCGCGCTGGCGCCCAACCGCAATCCGCACCTGGCGTGGTGGGACCTCCCGGAGGGCACGCGTTCGCTGGTGCTGATCTGTCACGATTCCGATGCGCCCAGCGTCCCCGACGACGTCAACCACCCGGATCGCGAGGTGTCGACATCGCTGGCGCGCGTCGACTTCCACCACTGGGTGCTCGTCGACCTCCCGCCCGGGCTCGGCTCGATCGCAGCCGGGGAGTTCTCGAACGAGGTCGTCCCGAAGGGCAAGCCCGGGCCCGAGACGAAGCACGGCGCACGACACGGCCTGAACGACTACACCGCGTGGTTCGCGCAGGACCACGACATGGCGGGCGAGTACTACGGCTACGACGGCCCGTGCCCGCCCTGGAACGACGCGCTCATCCACCGCTACCAGTTCACGCTCCATGCGCTCGACCTCGAGCGTCTGCCGGTCGAGGGGCGGTTCGGTGCGCCTCAGGTGATCGCCGCGATGCAGGACCACGTGCTCGCGAGGGTCGCGATCTCCGGGCGCTACAGCCTCAATCCGAGGCTCGCGGAGTCGTCCGTGGGTGCGGCCTGAGGCCGGCGCCCGACCGGCCGCTTCCCGTACACTCGCGCCACGCCTGCCCGGCGTGCCGACGCCGTCGCCGTCCGCGGGCCCCTCCGCCTGCGGACCACCGACGATGCCCCCGACCGACCTGATCCTGCTGCGACACGGCGAAACCGCCTGGAACCGCGACCGCCGCATCCAGGGCCAGCTCGACACGCCGCTCAACGACGAGGGCGTGCGCCAGGCCCGGGCGGCCGGGCGGCGCCTCGCGGCCGAGCGCGCACGCTGGGGTCTCGCGTCCGCGGCCGATGCCCCGGCACCGGCGATGGTCAGCAGCGACCTGCTGCGCTGCCGCCAGACCGCCGAGCCGATCGCCACCGCCCTGGGGCTGGACTGCGTGACCGATGCGCGTCTTCGCGAGCGTGACTTCGGCGTGTTCCAGGGCCGGACCTACCCCGATCTGAAGCGCGAAGATCCGGAGCGCTTCGAGCGCTGGCTCCACCGCGACCCGGACTACGACATCGACGGCGGCGAGTCCCTGCGCACCTTCGCCCGGCGCATCGAGTCCGTGCTCACCGAGCTGGGGACTGCGCACCGCGGTCGCACCGTGGTCGTGGTCACCCACGGCGGCGTGCTGGACGTGGCCAACCGGCTGTGCCGGGGGCTCGCGCTCGAGGCGCAGCGCGACTTCGACATCCCGAACGCAGGCCTGAACTGGCTGCGCTTCGACGGCTCACGGTTCGAGCTGAGGGTCTGGGGGGATGTCGGACACTGGCAGGGGTCGCTCGACGAGCTCTGAAGCGCCGCATCCGGCGCCGATCCCTTACAATCCCGGCTCGTCCGCGTGACTGGCGAGTAAGGGTGAATCGACACCGTGAAACGCGGAACAGGTGGCCTTCCGGGCCATCCGCCGTTCGCCTGGGGCCGGCCGCGGGTTTCGCGGCGCAAGCGTCGCGCGCGGCTGGCAGTCGGCCGCACGCCGGACCCCCCGACTGCATTTAGGACTCAGCATGTACGACCGCACTCAAGGGATCGCTCAGGTCGATCCCGAACTCTGGCAGGCCATCCAGGCCGAGGACCGTCGCCAGGAAGCCCACATCGAGCTGATCGCATCCGAGAACTACGCGAGCCCGGCGGTGATGGCGGCACAGGGCTCCCAGCTCACGAACAAGTACGCGGAGGGTTATCCCGGCAAGCGCTACTACGGCGGTTGCGAGCACGTCGACGTGGCCGAGGCGCTGGCGATCGAGCGCGCCAAGGCGCTGTTCGGTGCGGACGCGGTCAACGTCCAGCCGCATTCCGGTGCGCAGGCCAACCAGGCCGTGTTCCTGGCGTTCCTCAAGCCCGGCGACCGCATCATGGGCATGAGCCTCGCCGAGGGCGGGCACCTGACCCACGGCATGCCCCTCAACCTGTCGGGCAAGTGGTTCGACGTGGTGTCCTACGGCCTCGACGCGAACGAAGCGATCGACTACGAGGCGATGGAACGCCGGGCCCGCGAGACCAAGCCGAAGCTGATCATCGCCGGCGCCTCGGCCTATGCGCTGCGGATCGATTTCGAGCGCTTCGCGCGCGTCGCGAAGGAGATCGGCGCGATCTTCATGGTCGACATGGCCCACTATGCGGGCCTCGTCGCAGCGGGCGTCTACCCGAACCCGGTGCCGCACGCCGACGTCGTCACCTCGACCACGCACAAGAGCCTGCGCGGCCCGCGCGGCGGCATCATCCTGATGAAGGCCGAGCACGAGAAGGCCATCAACTCGGCGGTGTTCCCCGGCCTGCAGGGCGGACCGCTGATGCACGTGATCGCTGCCAAGGCGGTGGCGTTCCGCGAGGCACTGCAGCCGTCGTTCAAGGACTACCAGAAGCAGGTGATCTCGAACGCGCGCGTGCTCGCCGAGACGCTGATCGGACGCGGACTCAGGATCGTCTCGGGGCGTACCGAGTCGCACGTGATGCTGGTCGACCTGCGCGCCAAGTCGATCACCGGCAAGGAAGCCGAGGCGGTGCTCGGGCAGGCTCACATCACGGTCAACAAGAACTCGATCCCGAACGACCCGGAGAAGCCGTTCGTCACCAGCGGGATCCGGCTCGGCACGCCCGCGATGACCACGCGGGGCTTCGGCGAGGCGGAGGCCCAGCAGGTGGGCAACCTGATCGCCGACGTGTTCGACGCGCCGCGCGACGCCGCGAACCTCGAACGCGTCCGCGCCAAGGTCGGCGCGCTGACCGCACGCTTCCCGGTCTACAGATAGGGGCCCGGAGGGGCGGCGCGCGCGTGGCACAATCCGCGCGATGCGCTGCCCCTTCTGCGATCACCC
>RPRK01000017.1 GCA_003818495.1 Burkholderiales bacterium | reverse complement strand
TCGCGCGCATGTCCGACGATCCCGGCATCGTCTCGAACGCGCTCGCGCTGGTGTTCGTCGTCCAGTCGATCGAACGGGTCGGCGACCACCCGAAGAACATCGCCGAATACGTCCGGCACGTGGTGTCCGGCGTCGATCCCCGCCACTCGCGGATGGAGCAGCCCACCGGCGTCTGACGGGGCGCCCGAGAGGCGCGCCTGAAGGCGGCGGCTCGGCGCCTCGGCGCACTGTCGTCGACGCGTCAGCCCGCCGCGCGACCGAACCGGCGCATCTCGGTGAGCCAGCCGGCGACGCGCGCCGCGTCGGCCTGGGCCACGCCGCCGAGCAGCGTCTCGCGCACCGGCGCGAAGCCGATGAATCCCAGCACGTTGCGTTCGAGCGCCCGCACGCTGTGCGCGCGGTAGACCACCTTGTAGACGAGGGCGGGCATGCCCATCGTCACGACGACGCGCGCCGAGCGGCCGCGCAGTCGCTTCTCCGCGAAGGGGCTGGCCTGGGTGCCGCGCTCGAAGGCGAAGCCCGGCCGCGCGACCTGCTCGAGGAACGCCTTGAGCAGCGCGGGCATGTCGCCCAGCCACAGCGGAAACAGGATGACCAGATGCTCGCACCACTCGATCGCCGCCTGCGCGTCGACGAGCGAGGCGGGGAGGGTGCCGTGCTCCCAATCCTCGGCGCTGCGCAGCAGCGGGACGTCGAGCGCGGCCACGTCGATCCGCCGCACCTCGTGGCCCGCGGCCGCGGCGCCCTCGGCGTAGGCGTCGGCCAGCGCGTGGCCGAGGTGGGGCAGCGTGGCGTCGGGGTGTCCTTGCAGGATCAGGATTCGGCGCGTCATGACGGGGCCTCGGACTGGGATGTCGTCATGCTCCCGCCCCGCGACGCGGCCGATGTTGACCGAGGACAAGTCCGTGCGGGCATCCGTGGTTTGCCGGGCTACGTACCTTCACGGATAATCCGCCGTCCCCCTCACGCCGGAGTGGTGGAACTGGTAGACGCGCCGGACTCAAAATCCGGTACCGAAAGGTGTGCGGGTTCGATTCCCGCCTCCGGCACCACGACGGTTCGCCGCGTCCCGCTGCGACCTGCAGCGGATCGACCGGACGATCGGTCCGCGATCGCTCCGCGGCTCAGTAGCGTTCCCTGATGATCAGCTCGGGCGGCGTGGGCCGACGCTGGTAGTCGTCGTGATGCTCGCGCGGCGGCAGCGTCACCGGCGGATGCTCGATCTCCCGGTACGGCACCTGCTCGAGCAGGTGGGCGATGCAGTTCAGCCGCGCGCGCTTCTTGTCCACCGCCTGCACGACCCACCACGGCGCCTCGGGGATGTGCGTGCGCTCCAGCATCACCTCCTTGGCGCGCGTGTAGGCCTCCCAGCGGCGTCGCGACTCCAGGTCCATCGGACTCAGCTTCCACTGCTTGAGCGGGTCGCGGATGCGGCCGAGGAAGCGCAGGTGCTGCTCGTCGTCGGTGATCGAGAACCAGTACTTGAGCAGCACGATCCCCGAGCGGACGAGCATGCGTTCGAACTCGGGCACGGAGCGGAAGAACTCCTCGTACTCGTCGTCGCTGCAGAAGCCCATCACGCGCTCGACGCCGGCGCGGTTGTACCAGGACCGGTCGAACAGGACGATCTCGCCCGCGGCGGGCAGGTGCGTGGCATAGCGCTGGAAGTACCACTGCGTGCGCTCGCGGTCGTTCGGCGCGGGCAGTGCCGCGACCCGGCAGATCCTCGGGTTCAGCCGCTGCGTGATGCGCTTGATCACGCCGCCCTTTCCCGCGGCGTCGCGGCCTTCGAAGATCACCACCACCTTGAGCTTCGCGTGGACCACCCAGTCCTGCAGCTTGACCAGCTCGCCCTGCAGCCGGAACAGCTCGCGGAAGTACGCGCGGCGCGCATCGCGCCTAGGGTCGGTGCCGTCCGGCGTCTCGTCGAGCAGCAGATCCCGGTCGTCGCGGTCGTCGAGCTCGAGCTCGAGCTCCTCGTCGTAGCTGTCGATCAGGTCGTCCTGCATGCGCCGGAAGGTGTCGGCGTCGTCGGGCGAGAGGCTGCGGTCTGCGCTCATGGTGTACGGCGGGGCGAGGCGTCGGACCGGTCAAGGTGCCCGGCCTCCATGACAGCCGCGTGACACGCCTCGGGACCCGCCCGCGGCGCCGGCCGTTCAGCGACGCTCGATGCGGTAGACCGCTGCCGGCGGCAGGTTGCGCAAGGCGATCCCCACCCGGGTGGCCTTGAGCCCGAGCCGCTCGAGCAGGCGCTGCGGCACCGGACAGCGGAACCCGTAGGTGAACTGGTAGAACGCACCGCCCGGCCTCAGTCGCAGGAACGCGTCCTGGAGCACGCGGCGCACCCGGGCCGGTGTCATCGACAGCAGCGGCAGCCCGCTGACGACGGCGCCGGCGAGCTCGCCGTCGAAGAACTGCAGGCTGCCGAGCCGCGACGCGTCGTGGCGCACGAGCGTGGCGCGCGGGTAGCGCAGGCGCAGCGCATCGAGGAACTCGTCGCCGAGCTCGACCAGCGCGAGCCGGTGCTCGGGCACGCCGCGCTCGAGCAGCGCGTCGGTGAAGACGCCGGTGCCCGGTCCGAGCTCGATCACCGGCGCGCAGGTCGGCGCGATGGCCGCCGTCATCGCCGCGGCGAGCGACTGGCTGGACGGCGCGATCGCGGAGACCCGGCGCGGATCGCGGATCCAGGCACGGAAGAAGGCCCAGCCGGTGCCCGGTGTCTCCTGCTCGCGACCGCCGCGGAACGGCGCCCGCGGCAGGCGGGGCGCCGCACGCAATGCGCGTGACGCGACGCGCCGGCCTGCGGTCCGGATCACGGGTGGCTGCGCCGCGAACGGCTCGTTGGACGACGCATCATGGGCCGGGGGTCGGGAGGGAGGCGTCGCGGGGTCGATGCTGCAGCCCGCTCGGGACGACGGCTCGCAGGGTACCGCATCGAGGTGCCTGAGACCAACGCGGGGCCATCGTCCCGGCACCCCGGCGAGCCCGGCGATCCGTGCCGAATCGGACGCGCCCGGGCGCGCCGCGCGGTCGGACGCCCGCCGCGGTGCCGTGTACGATCGTGCGATCCGATCCGAGGAGACCGACATGCTCGACGAAGCCCCGCCGATCCGGCGCCACGACTGGACCCGGCCGGACGCCGAGCGTGTCGCGGCCCTGCGCGACGTGCCCACCGGGTTCGTCGTCGATGCGCTGGGCGGTGGCGGCGCCCTCGATTTCCGCGTCAAGCCGGCGATCGCCGGCCAGTCCCGCTTCACCGGCGTGGCGCTGACCTGCGACTGCGGCCCCGCCGACAACCTCGCGCTGTGCGCCGCGCTCGAGGCGGTACGGCCTGGCGACGTGCTGGTGGCCGCCGCGGCGGGGCACACCGGCTGTGCGGTCACCGGCGACCTGGTGCTGGGCATGGCGCGCAACTCGGGGGCGGTCGGGTTCGTGACCGACGGCTGCGTGCGCGACCTCCCCGGATTGCGCGCGGTCGGTCTGCCGGCGTTCTGCGTCGGCGTCACCCCGAACTCCCCGGCCCGCAGCGGCCCGGGAACCGTCGGCGCGCCGATCGTGCTCGCCGGGCTGCGGGTGGCCAGCGGCGACGTGGTGGTCGCCGACGACGACGGGGTGGTGGTGGTGCCGCGCGAACGGCTCGACGAGGTGATCGCCCGGCTGCCGGCGATCCGCGCGGCGGAGGCCGACATGGACCGTCGGGTACGGGACGGCATGCGCGTGCCGCCGTTCCTGGCCGGAGGCTGAACAGGCCGCTTCGTTCCGGCCATCTCCATCCGGCCGCATTGACCCGGCCGCATTGACCCGGCCGGATGGTATCGATACCATCGTCCTCGGCGCCTCGGGCCGCCGCCACCGGATCGGCCGGTGCGCGTGCCACACGAGGACGAGGAGACGAGCATGTCGGCCACCGATCCCGTGCAGACGGTCCGCAGCGCCTGGTGGGAGCCGCGCATCGACCGCGCGGTCCTCAAGCGGCTGATGAAGCGCTCCGATGCGCCCGGCCTGCGCTTCCTCGCGATCTGGGCGGCGCTGCTGGTCGCCGGAGGCGTCGCCATCCACCTGTCGCGGGGCACGCTCTGGATCGTGCCGGCGGTCGTGGCCTACGGCTTCGTGCTCGGCTTCGCCTACGCGCCGTCGCACGAATGCGCGCACGGCACCGCGTTCCGCACGCGCTGGCTGAACGAGGCGGTGCTCTGGGCGAGTTCCTTCGTGTGGGGCGAGTCGCCGACGCACCGGCGATTCGCGCACTCGCACCACCACACCCACACCTGGCACTGGACGGTCGACGCGCAGATGGGCTACACGAACCCGGTACGCCTGCGGACCTGGTTCGGCGACATCATCGGACTGCTCGAGTTCTGGCCCCGCGCCAAGCTGCTCGTCCGGCATGCGCGCGGCCGGATCACCGATCGCGAGCGCACCTACCTGCCCGAGAACCAGACGGCCATCGTGGTGCGCGAGGCGCGCCTGCTGATGGCCGGCTACGTCGGCCTGCTCGCGTGGGCCGCGATCGGCCAGACGTGGGTGCCGATGCTCTACTTCTTCATTCCGCGTTTCGCCGGCGCGTTCGGCGTCTACTCGTTCATCACCACCCAGCACATGGCGATGGCGCAGGACGTCAACGATCACCGCGTCTGCACGCGCTCGATGACCAACGCCTGGCTGTCCCGCGTGCTCTACTGGAACATGAACTACCACATCGAGCACCACGTGTACCCGTCGGTCCCCTTCCACGCGCTGCCCGCCCTCAACGCAGCGATCCGCGACCAGCTCCCCGAGCCGAGTCCGGGCCTCTTGGCCGCGCACGTCGAGATCGTCCGCACGATCCTCGCGCAGCGCAGCGACCCGAGTGCCACCGCGTACCACCCGCTGCCGCAGACCGCGGCGGGCCCGCGGGCCGCGGGCGGCTGAGGAGACGGCGCGATGTGGGTCTCGCTGTGCCCGACGGCCGAGGTGCCCGACGACGACGTCGTCGAGGTGGTCCGTGACGGCCATGTGTTCTGTGCCTACCGAATCGCCGGCCGGCACTACGTGACCGACGGCATCTGCACGCACGCGGTCGCGCGGCTCGCCGAAGGCTTCGTGCTCGACGACGTCATCGAGTGCCCGATGCACAACGGGCGCTTCCACATCCCGACCGGGCGCGTCGATGGCCCGCCCGCCTGCGAACCGCTGCGCACCTACGCGGTCCGGGTCGAAGGCGACGTCCTGCAGATCGACCTCCCCGGGACGCCGTGAGCCCCGCGGCCGCGGGACCCGCTCCGCGGTGAGCCGCCGGGCGCCGGGCGCGCCGCCGCGGATGGCCGACGTGGCCGCGCGCGCCGGGGTCGGCACGATCACCGTCTCGCGTGCGCTGCGCAGTCCGCAGCAGGTCTCGCCCGAAGTGCGCGAACGGGTGCGCGCGGCGATCGAGGCGACGGGGTACGTACCCAACTTCGCCGCCGGCACGCTGAAGTCGCAGCGCTCCCGGATGGTCGCGGCGATCGTGCCGACGCTGCGCAGCGCGATCTTCGCCGAGACGGTGGATGCGCTCGCCGACGGCCTGCGCGTCCGGGGGCTGCAGCTGCTGATCGCCTCGTCGGGCTATTCGGTCGAGGCCGAGGAGTCGATCCTGCGGACCCTGCTCGGCCAGCAGCCGGTGGCGGTCGTGCTGACGGGCACGCACCATGCGCCGGGCGTGCGCGCGCTGCTGCGCGCACGACGGTTGCCGGTGGTCGAGACCTGGGACCTCGCCGACGATCCGATCGACCGCGCGGTCGGCTTCTCCAATCGGGCGGCGGCCCGCGAGATGACGCTCGCGCTGGCCGCGCGCGGCCACCGTCGGATCGCGTTCGTCGGCACGCCGCCCGGCGTCGAGCACCGTGCGGCGCAGCGCCTCGCCGGATACCGGGACGCGATGGCCGAGCTCGGGCTCGACGCCGACGTCGAGATGCTCGACGACCTGGGCGTGTCCATCGCCTCGGGCGAGCGGGCGGCCCAGGCGCTGCTCGCCCGCGCGCAGCCGCCGCAGGCGGCGTTCTTCGTCAACGACGTGGCCGCGTTCGGCGCGGTGCAGGTCTGTCAGCGGCTCGGCGTCGACGTGCCCCGCGGACTGGCGATCGCCGGCTTCGGGGACTTCGAGCTAGCCCGTGCGTCGAATCCGCCGCTGACGACCGTGCGCATCCCGGGCGCGCTGATCGGCGCGACCGCGGCCCGGCTCGTGCTCGAGGGGCTCGCCGGTGGCGGGGCGGTGGCGGAGGCGGAGGGGGCGGCGGAGGCAGCGGAGGTCGTGGCCGGCGCCGCTCGGGCGCGCTGCGTCGACCTCGGCTTCGAGGTGATCAGCCGGAAAAGCGCTTGAGCAGGCCGCCGCCGGGCGGCGGCAGGAGTTTCGCCAGGTCCTCTGCGCGGACGATCCGGATCTTGTTGGCCCGGGCGAACGCGACGGCCTGCTCGCTGACCTCGCCGACCGCCACGTAGAGCGCGTCGTGCGCCTCGCGCCGCTCGCGCGCGGCCGCGAGCTCGCGCAGCGGCTCGACGCCGGTGCGCGCCACCTTCCAGCGCCGGAACGAGGCGACGCTGCGTCGCCAGCCTTGCGTGAGCGCGAAGTCGGCGCCCGCCTCCTGGACGCGGGCGACCTGCCAGCCCTCGCGCGTCCAGGCCTGCTCGAGCGCGGCGCCGAACTCGGCGGCACCCATCGCGCGCACCGCCTGCTCGGTGGCCGCGACGCGGGCCGAGCTCGGGGCCTGCAGGGCCCGCCAGCCGGTGATGCAGGCGATGACGATGAACGGCAGGGCGATCGGCGCCGCATAGAAGAACCATGCCGCGGGCACGCCGAAGCGGGCGAACGCCAGCAGCGCGAGCGCGGTCAGCGCGCTGACCCACCAGGGCTTGCGCAGCAGGATCGCGAACAGCGAGTTCTCGGCCATCCGGAGCTTCATCGGTCGCCTCGAGGAGGGGCCGGCAGGGACGCCGGCGAGGGAGCGAGGATACGCGAGTGCCGGATCCTCGACGCGGGTCGCCGCGTGGCGCGGCGGGCCATGTCGTGGCCGTCTTCGTGCGATGCGGTCAGGGCCGTCGCGCGCTCGGCACCGCGAAGTAGAACCACTCGGCCCCGGGCGCTGCGGCCGGGTTCGGGAAGACCACGTGCCCGTCCGACGGTGCGGTCACCGGGCGGCCGTCGCGACGGAGGCCGATCGGTTCGCCGGCGCGCACCGGCTCGAAGCTCGTCCAGGCGCGGGCCAGGCGGTCGTCGACGTGCTCGCGGTCGAACACCTCGGTCAGCCGCAGCAGCGCGCGCGGGGCGGGCGCGGCCTCGACCGCCGGCGCGGCCAGCCCCAGATGCGCGAGCGCCCGCTGCACCGCGGTCCATGCGAACGCCGGCGCGGCGGGGTCGTCGTGCTGGCCGCACTCCAGCGTGACGGCGCAGCCGCCGCGCGAGCGCATGTATTCGGTGGTGCCGACGCCGTACTCGGGGTCGGCGCCCGGCGCACCGAGGGCGGCGCGCCGGCGCACGCCGCGCGCATAGGTGTCCAGCCATCCCTCCACGAGCCTGGGGGCCCCCAGCGCCAGCGCGAACGCCTGCTCGCGCGCGGCGAGCGCGAACGGCTCGAGCGGACCGTCGTTGTCCTCGGGGCCGATCATCGCGAACGGCTCGCCGGCCGTATGGAAGGAATGCAGGTCGAGCAGCACGTCGTGCGCCTCGAGCAGCGGGCACAGGCGGTTGGCGATCCGGTCCTCGTGGTCGCGCGGCACCGCGGTCGGCCGCAGCATCCGGTTCAGGTTGCGATCGCCCTCGCGACGGCCGAGCGAGCGCGCGAGCGGGTTGGCGACCGGCACGACGGTGAGCGTGCCGCGTTCGAGCAGCAGTTCGCCGCTGTCGAGCGCCGCGACCAGCCGCTCGAGCGCGAGGCTGCCGCAGGTCTCGTTGCCGTGCACGCCGCCGAGCAGGATCAGCCGCGGCCCGGGGCGAAGCGCGTCGAATCGATGGATGCGGAGCGGTGCGTCGGCCATCGCGACACGGTAAGCCGCGTGCGCGGGCGCCGCAAGACGGGAGGCGGTTCGGGCCGGCGCTTCGGGCCGGCGCTGCGGCCGGCGCTGCGGCCGGCGGTCAGCGGCCGCGCAGCCCGCGCCGGGCGAGCGTGACCACGCCCAGCGTCAGCGCCCCGGCCACGACGCCGATCAGCCCCTCGAGCACCGGCCGCGCGACGGTCGCCGCCCATCCTGCGCCGCCCGAGAGGGTCTGCACCGCCCCGTCGACCGCGTGATGCAGCCACGGCACGCCGTGCACCAGGATGCCGCCGCCGACGAGGAACATCGCGATCGTTCCGGCGACGGACAGGCCGCGCATCAGCCACGGTGCGCCCCACAGGACGGCGCGACCGAACGCGCGCAGCATGCCGTCGACGGCGCCGTCGCCGATACGCCGGCTGAGCGCGAGCCCGCCGTCGTCGAGCTTCACGATCCCCGCGACGAGGCCGTAGACGCCGACGGTCATCAGCACGCCGATGGCGGCGAGCACCGCGACCCGGGTGCCGAGCGGTGCGTCGGACACGGTGCCGAGCGCGATCACGATGATCTCGGCCGACAGCACGAAGTCGGTCCGTACCGCGCCGGCGATCTTGGCCCGCTCGTGGGCGACCGGATCGATCGCCGGATCGCTCATGGCACGGGCGTGCGATTCGTGCTCCGCGCTCGCGTGCGCGGCGCCGACGAGCCAGCGGTGGGCGAGCTTCTCGACACCCTCGTACACCAGGAACAGCCCGCCCGCGATCAGCAGCGGCGTGACCGCCCACGGCGCGAACGCGCTGATCGCGACCGCCGCGGGCACGAGGATGAGCTTGTTGCGCGCGGAGCCCTTGGCGACCGCCCACACCACGGGCAGCTCGCGGTCGGCCTTCACGCCCGAGACCTGCTGGGCGTTCAGGGCGAGGTCGTCCCCGAGCACGCCGGCCGTCTTCTTCGTCGCGACCTTGGTCATGGTCGCCACGTCGTCGAGGATCGTGGTGATGTCGTCGAGGAGGGCGAGGAGGCTGGCGCCGGCCATGGGCGGGTTCCGGGTGGGGTCGCCGTCAGGCGGGAGGGGCGGGAGGTGGCGGGAGGTGGCGGGTGCGGGTGCGGGTGCGGCTCGCGGCTCGCGGCTCGCGGCCGCCCGGTCCTGACGCGGCGGCCCGACCTGCCGAGTCTAGCCTAGCCGGTCGACGAACCGGGTTCGTGCGCGTGGCTCGCGCGCGTCGCGCCGATCGCGCATCATCGGCCGACGGTGCCATGCGGCGCCGTCGGACGCGACGAGGAGCACGCGATGGCGATCACGCAGCTGGTCGAGTACGAGGACGCACCGCCCGAGGTGCGCGCCGTGTACGACGACATCATGGCCACCCGCAAGGTGGACTGGATCAACAACATGTGGAAGGCGCTCGCCCACCATCCGCCGACGCTGGCCCGCGTCTGGTCGGAGGTGAAGTCGGTGATGGCGCCGGGGGCGCTCGATCCGCTGACCAAGGAGCTGGTCTACGTCGCGGTCAGCGTGACCAACAACTGCGAGTACTGCCTGCACTCGCACACCGCCGCGGCCCGCGCCAAGGGCATGACCGAGCCGATGCTCGGCGAGCTGATGGCGGTGGTCGCGCTCGCGAACCAGACCAATCGGCTCGCGATCGGCTACCAGGTGCCGGTCGACGAGCGCTTCAGGTCAGCGCCACCGCGAAGCCCCGGCTAGTCGCGGGGCGCGCCATCATCGCGTCGTACCAGCGGCGCACGTTGGGGAACTCGGCGAGGTCGACCTTGTGCTTCTCGTGTCGCCAGGCCCAGCCGACGATCGCGAAGTCGGCGACGCTGATCTCGGCGCCGGCGAACCACTCGACCTCGGCGAGCCGGCGGTCGGCCACGCCGTACAGGCGCCGCGTCTCCTTCGAATAGCGCTCGAGGCCGTAGCGGCGGTCCTGCTCGTCCTGCACGCCGAGGAAGTGGTGGACCTGCCCGGGCATCGGCCCGAAGCCGCCCATCTGCCACATGAGCCATTCGTGGACCGGGACCCGGGCGCGCGGGTCCGCCGGCAGGAAGCGGCCGGTCTTCTCGCCGAGGTACAGCAGGATCGCGCCCGACTCGAAGACGCTGATCGGCGCGCCGCCCGGGCCGTCGGGGTCGACGATGGCCGGAATGCGGTTGTTCGGGCTGATCTTAAGGAAGGCGGGCTCGAACTGCGCGCCGCGGCCGATGTCGATCGGATGCACGGTGTACGCCAGACCCATCTCCTCGAGCGCGACGCTGACCTTGCGGCCGTTGGGCGTGTTCCAGGCATGCAGCTCGATCGTCATGGGGGCTCGCTCGCTCGCGCGACGTGGACAGGGAAGGGGGAGGGGCGCGATTGTCGCACGCGAGACCCGGCGGATCGGTCGCCCGGGGCCGGTCGCACGGGTCCGGGCCGACGCGCCTGCGCCGACGCGGGTCCGACCGCCCGGCGTTACCATTCCCGGACAACTCTGGAGGACAGGCGACATGGATCGGATCCGATCGATCGGGAGGCGTGCACTCGCGGCGGCGTGCATGGTGGCGGGCGCGGCGTTGGGCGGACTGGGAGCGGCGACGGACGCACGCGCGCAGCAGACGTTCATCGTGGTGTCGTCGACGACATCGACGGAGCAGTCGGGACTGTTCAAGCACCTGCTCCCGGTGTTCACGAAGCAGACCGGCATCGAGGTGCGGGTGGTCGCGCTCGGGACCGGGCAGGCGCTCGACGCCGCACGGCGCGGCGACGCCGACGTGGTGCTGGTCCACGACCTGGCGGCCGAGCAGCGCTTCGTCGCCGAAGGGTTCGCGACGCGGCGATTCGACGTGATGTACAACGACTTCGTGCTCGTCGGGCCGAAGGCCGACCCGGCCCGCATCGGCGGCCTGAAGGACACGCTCGAGGCGCTCCGCCGCATCCAGACGGCCCAGGCGCCGTTCGTCTCGCGCGGCGACCGCAGCGGCACCCACGCCGCGGAGCTGCGCTTCTGGAAGGAGGCCGGCGTCGACCTCGGCAGCACCCGCGGAGCCTGGTACAAGGAGACCGGATCGGGCATGGGGCCGGCCTTGAACACCGCCTCCGGCATGAACGCCTACCTGCTGACCGACCGCGGCACCTGGCTGAGCTTTCGCAACCGCGGCGACCTGCAGGTGCTGGTCGAGGGCGACCGGCGCCTGTTCAACCAGTACGGCGTGATGCTGGTCAATCCGGAGCGGCACCCGCACGTCAAGCGCGAGGCCGGCCAGCGCTTCGTCGACTGGCTGCTGTCACCCGAAGGTCAGCTCACCATCGCCGGGTTCCGGGTCAACGGCGAGCAGCTGTTCTTCGCCGGCTCGGGCAGCTAGATCCGGGTCGCGGCGCGCCGGACGGGGCCGGCGCAGCCGATCGTCCGCCTGGCGGGGCCGCTCGTCCCGTCCGCAGGCGACGCGCCCTACAGCGTGCGCTCGGGAGGCCGACAACCCGATCACGATGGTTTTCACCCCCGGGCACCGATCGTGACACGCATCACGCCGCGCATCGCCGCGGCACTGTGCCTCCTGCTGCTGGCCACGCCCGCATCCGCGCAACCCGCCCCCGAACCCGGGAGCGCCTCGCCCGATGCCGCGCAGGTGCTGCGCTCCGACGGTCAGACGATGCTGGTGCGCGGCAGCGCCTTCCTGTCGCCCGTCCGCGCCGAGGTGCCGATCCGCTCCGGCGACCGGATCCGCACCGGGCCCGACGGCCACGTGCAGCTGCGGTTCGCCGATGGCGGGCTGATCTCGATCCAGCCCGGCAGCGACTTCCGGGTCGACAGCTGGGTGTACGACTCGCAGCGCCAGCGCAGCTTCTTCGAGCTGATGCAGGGCTCGATCCGGGCGGTGTCGGGTCGGATCGGCAAGCGCAACCCCGACGACTGGCGGCTGCGCACGCCGACCGCGACGATCGGCATCCGCGGGACCGCGTTCTCGGTCCACGAGACCCCCACCTGCCCGGTCGCGGGCTGCCCGGCCGGCATCGAGCCGGGGCTGACGGTCGAGGTCACCGAAGGGCGCGTGGCGGTCAGCAACGCCGCCGGGGCGACCGAGGTGCCGGCCGGCGGGACGCTGCGGCTGCGCGACGCGCGCACCGTGCCCTCGATGGCGACCGCGCCGCCGCGACGGGTTCCGCCCGCCCGGCCTGCGCGCCCGGCCGGCACGGGCGGTGGTGCAGGCGGCGAAGCCGGGTCCGACCCCCAGGGCCCCACCGGCGGCAACGCCTTGCCGCCCGAGCCCGGCGGGCCTCCGGCCTGGATCGCGCCGGGCACCGGCGGCGCACCGTCGGCCACGATCTCCGCCGGCCGTCGCTGAACCGACGGTCCACGGCGCCGTCCGCCCCGCCGGCGCCGTCGTGCAGCACTCGCCGACGGCCGGCTGCGGCGCCCCTCCGATGCGGCGCCCAGGCGTCGCGCCTACCCTACACTCCGGGCCCACGCCGGGTTGGCGGGCGACCCTTCGTGCCGTCGGACCGACCGTCGGGCTACAGTCCGGCTTCACCGTGTGCCAGTTTCGCCCGTGGCGCGCGACCATGCAGGCGACCCCTCGTCTTACTCCACCACGATCGACCATGACCCTGCAGGAACACACCGTCCGTGCCTTCGACGCCGACATCGCCGGCATGCGCCGCGCGGTCGTCGAGATGGGCGCGCTCGCCGAGCGCCAGTTCCGCCGTGCGGTCAATGCGATGATCACCGGCGACCCGGGACTGATCGCGCAGGTCCTCGCCGACGAGCGGGTGGTCAACGGCCTGCACGTGCAGGTCGACGAGCTGTGCAACCGCATCATCGCGCTTCGCCAGCCGATCGCCGTCGATCTTCGTGAAGTGATCGGCGTGATCCACACCATCAACGACCTCGAGCGTGTCGGCGACGAAGCGAAGAAGATCGCGCTCAAAGGCCGCTCGATCGAGCCGGGAGCCTTGCAGGACCTGCACGGTCCCGTGCGCGGCATGGCGGATCAGGCCGCCGACATGCTCAACCGGGCGATCGACGCCTTCGTGCGCCACGACTCGGGCGTGGCGATGGAGCTTGGCGCCTGCGACGACGCCGTCGACGACCTGCGCGACGAACTGGTGGAGACCCTGGTGGGGCGGATGACCCGCGAGCCGCACCGGGTGGCACAGGCCCTCGACATGATCCTGGTCGTGCAGTCGATCGAGCGTGTCGCCGATCATGCGGAGAGCGTCGCCGAATACGTCGTCAACGTCGTCCAGGGCGTCGACATGCGGCACGGCAACCTGCCGGCCTGAGCGACACCGGGTCAGACCGGCTGCGGGCGCGCCTCGTCGTCCTCGGTCGCTTCTTCGGCCCGTGCCGCGGCCGCCTTCAGCGTCGCGGCATTCGCCACCCGGGCCGCCGGAAACCGCAGCGAGAACGTGCTGCCGTAGCCGACCCGGCTCTCGATCTCGAGACGGGCATGGTGGCGCTGGGCGACGTGCTTGACGATGGCCAGGCCCAGACCGGTGCCGCCGGTGTCGCGCGAGCGGCCGCGGTCGACCCGGTAGAAGCGCTCGGTGAGCCTCGGCAGATGCTCCGCGGCGATGCCGATGCCGGTATCCCGCACTGAAAGCACGCCTTCGCCCTCGATCAGCCGCCAATCGACGGTGATCGTTCCGCCATCGGGCGTGTAGCGCACCGCGTTGGTCAGCAGGTTGCGGACCGCGCTGTCGAGCTCCGCCGGAGCGCCCCGCAGCCCCGCGTCGGTCTCGATGCGCAGTTCGACGGGATGCCGCCCGGCCGAGAGCGCCCGCACGTCGGCGACGACGGCCTGCAGCAGCGGCTCGACCGCCACCGCCGAGTGCTCCGGCGGCAGGCTGGTGCTCTCGAGCGTGGCCAGGGTCAGCAGGTCCTCGACCAGCCGCTGCATGGTCGTCGTCTGCTTCTGCACCATCTCCAGGCAGCGGCGCCGCTCCTCGGCGGGCAGCTCCATGTCGAGCAGCGTCTCGACGAAGCCGGCGACCACCGTCAGCGGCGTGCGGATCTCGTGCGAGACGTTGGCGACGAAGTCGCGCCGCATCTGCTCGAGGCGGCTGGTCTCGGTGATGTCGCGCGTGACCAGCAGCCGGTAGGCCTCGTCGGTCGGCACGATCTTGAGCGCGAACCGGCGCCCGGGCGTGCTCGGCAGCGCCATCGTCACCGATCGCGAGAAGTCGCCGTCGCGCAGGTAGGCGAGGAACTCGGGCTGGCGCACGAAATGGTCGATCGGCCGACGGGTGCCGAAGATGCCGTGCAGGTCCTGGGCGGCGCGGTTGCTCCACTGGACGTGGTCGAAGCGATCGAGCACCACCAGCCCGTCGGGCAGCAGGTCGACCGCCGCATGCAGCCGCTCGAGCTCGGTGGCGGTCTCGGTGCGCTCGCCCGCGTCCTGGCGCATGTAGCGTCCGATCCGGTCGAACGCATGCCCCCAGCTTCCGAAGCCGAACGGCAGCTCGCGCTGGCGTGGCAGGGCGGCCCAGTGATGCAGTCGGGAGAGGTAGAGCGTGTGGTAGCCGACCAGCAGGCCGAGACCCGCGACCATCACCCACATCGCGGCCATCGGCGCGTGGAGCCAGGCGAGCACCAGCCCCGCGAGCGCGATCACGCCGACGAACAGGAGGGTGCGGAGGAGGATCAACTCGAAGCGCGTGGCCGGCGGCGGGAGGTCCTCATTGTGGCAGGAAGCGATAGCCCCCGCCACGGACGGTCTCGACGAGCCGGTCGTGACCGGTCGGCTGCAGCGCGAGACGCAGGCGGCGGATGTGCACGTCCACCGTGCGCTCTTCGATGAAGACGTGGTCGCCCCAGACGCCATCGAGCAGCTTCGCCCGCGACAGCACGCGATCGAGGTTGCGCATCAGGTAGTGCAGCAGCCGGAACTCGGTCGGCCCCATCCGCAGCGACTGTCCCTCGGCGATCACGCGGAAGGTCTGCGGCTCGAGCCGCAGGCCGGCGACCTCGATCGGCTCGTCGCTCGCCTCCGGTGCGCGCCGGCGCAGCAGCGCCCGCACGCGGGCCACCAGCTCGCGGGGCGAGAACGGCTTGGTGACGTAGTCGTCGGCACCGGCGTCGAAGCCGCCGAGCTTGTCGGATTCGGCCGAGCGCGCGGTCAGCATGATGACCGGCAGGTGGCGGGTGCGGCTGTCGGCGCGCAGCCGGCGCGCGACCTCGACGCCCGGCATGTCGGGCAGCATCCAGTCGAGGAGCACCAGGTCGGGCAGGGCGGCGTCGATCTCGCGACGGGCCGCGGCCGCGTCGGGCGCGTGCACGGGCTCGAAGCCGGCGTGGCGCAGGTTCAGCGCGAGGAGCTCGCGGATGGCGGGCTCGTCTTCGACGATCAGGATCTTCGCAGTCACCGGCGCGGTCGCCCAGGGAGGAGTGCGCGAAGAGTATGACGCCGATGTGACTGCCGGATGACAGGCCGATGGCCACCGCGGGGCGACGCCCGCCCGGCGCCGCGCCCCGTGCCGCGATCGTCAGCCGGTGCGGCCGTACTTGTCCTCGAAGCGGACGATGTCGTCCTCGCCGAGGTAGTCGCCGCACTGCACCTCGATCATCACCAGGTCCATCACGCCGGGGTTCTCCAGGCGGTGGCGGGTGCCGATCGGGATGTAGGTGGACTCGTTGGCCGCGACCAGGAACGTCCGGTCGTCGCAGGTCACCTTGGCCGTGCCCGACACCACGATCCAGTGCTCGCTGCGGTGGTGGTGCATCTGCAGCGACAGCGTCTGGCCCGGCTTGACCTCGATGCGCTTGATCTTGAAGCGCGTGTCTTCCTGCAGCACGGTGTACGTGCCCCAGGGGCGCGCGACGGTGCGGTGCAGGCGGGTGGACTCGTGGCCGCGCAGCTTGAGCCGCGTGACGATCTCCTTGACCTGCTGGCTGGAGTCCTTGCTCGCCACCAGCAGCGCATCCGGCGTGTCGACGACCAGCAGGTTGTCGACGCCGACCGCGGCGATCAGGCGGTCGTCGCTCTGGACGTGCGTGTTGCGCGAGCCGACGAACATCGCCTCGCCGACTGTCGTGTTGCCGTCGGCGTCGGGCACGAACTGCTCGGCCACCGCCTTCCACGAGCCGATGTCGCTCCAGCCGAAGGTCGAGCGCAGCACGACGACGTCGCGGGCCTTCTCCATCACGGCGTAGTCGATCGACACGTCGCGGGACGCGGCGAACGCGGCCGCATCGAGCGCGACGCGCTCGTCGTTCGCGGCGGCGCTGCTCGCGGCCCAGGTGGCCTGCGCCTGGGCGAGGACGTCGGGGGCATGCGCCTCGAGCGCCGCGAGGAAGGCCCGCGCGGTGAAGCAGAACATGCCGCTGTTCCACACGAAGTTCCCGGCCTGCAGGAACTCGGCGGCGCGCGCGGCGTCGGGCTTCTCGACGAAGCGGCGCACGCGCCGCGCATCGGTGCCCTCGACCGCGTCGCCCGCCTCGATGTAGCCGAAGCCGGTCTCGGGGGCGGTCGGCTGGATGCCGAAGAGCACCAGCGAGCCGTCCTGCGCGATCGAGGCGGCATTGCGCGCGACCGCCTGGAAGGCGGCCTCGTCGGGGATCAGGTGGTCGGCGGGCAGCACCAGCAGCGTGGCGCCCGGTGCGACGTGCTCGGCCCAGAGGGCGGCCATCGCGATCGCGGGGGCGGTGTTGCGGCCGGTCGGCTCGAGCAGCTGCGTGCAGGCGATGCCGCGCGAGGCGGGCAGCGCGTCGACCTCCTCGCGGGTCTTGAAGAGGTATTCCTTGTTCGTGACGATCGCGACGCGCTTGCCGTCGGCGAGCGGCAGGCAGCGCGACAGCGTGCGCTGCAGCAGGCTCAGTTCGCCGCCCAGCTTCATGAAGGGCTTGGGGAAGGCTTCGCGCGAGACCGGCCAGAGCCGGGTTCCCGAGCCGCCGGAGAGGATGACCGGGATGAGCATGGGCGTCCGATGAGGTCCTTCAAAACGAGACAAATTGTACGCGGCGGGTCCGGGCGGCGTGGGAACATGTTCACGATCCAAGGTACGGGGGCAAGCATGAGCGGCAGGATTCTGGTGACCGGCGGAGCGGGCTACATCGGCTCGCATACCGTCGTCGAGCTGTTGCAGGGCGGCTTCGAGGTCGTGGTGCTCGACAACCTGTCGAATGCCAGCCCCGAGTCGCTCGAACGGGTCGCCGCGATCACGGGCCGGCGCGCCGAGCTGGTGGTCGGCGACCTCCGCGACGAGGCGCTGCTGAGCCGCCTGCTCGCCGAGCGCACCTTCGATGCGGTGATCCATTTCGCCGGGCTGAAGTCGGTCGGCGAATCGGTCGCCCAGCCGCTCGACTACTACGACAACAACGTCGCCGGAACCGTGACGCTGCTGCGCTGTCTCGATGCGGCCGGCGTGCGGCGCATCGTGTTCAGCTCGTCGGCCACGGTCTACGGCGACCCCGAGTCGGTGCCGATCCGCGAGGACGCGAAGACCGGTGCGACGAATCCGTACGGCCGCACCAAGTGGTTCATCGAGTTCATCCTGCAGGACCTCGCTGCCTCGGATGCCCGCTGGTCGGTCGGCAACCTGCGCTACTTCAATCCGGTGGGGGCGCATCCGAGCGGGCGCATCGGCGAGGACCCCGCGGGCATCCCCAACAACCTGATGCCCTTCGTCGCCCAGGTGGCGGTGGGGCGGCGCGAGTCCCTGTCGGTGTTCGGCGGCGACTGGCCGACGCCGGACGGCACCGGCGTGCGCGACTACATCCACGTGGTGGACCTCGCGCAGGGGCACCTCGCGGCGCTGCGCCGCGTCTTCGACGTGCCGGGCTTCTGGACCGTGAACCTCGGCACGGGCAACGGCTACTCGGTGCTCGACATGGTCCGCGCGTTCGAGCGTGCGAGCGGCCGGCCGGTCCCGTACCGGATCGTCGATCGGCGGCCCGGCGACATCGGCTCGTGCTATGCGGATCCGGTGCAGGCCGAGCGGCTGCTCGGCTGGCGCGCGAAGCTCGACATCGACGCGATGTGCGCCGACGCCTGGCGCTGGCAGAGCGGCAATCCGAACGGCTATCGGGGCTGACCCGAGCCTGCGCCCGCTTCAGCGTGCGAGGTTGATGAACTCGCGGCGCCCGCGCATCCCGGAGACGTGCTGCAGCAGCAGGTCGAGATCGGCGTCGCGCTCGACCGGATTCAGGCGCTCGGTGTTGACGATCAGCAGCGGCGCCGCGTCGAAGTGGTGGAAGAACCGGCTGTACGCGTCGGCGAGCGCGCGCAGGTAGTCCTCGCCCATCGACGCCTCGATCGCCACGCCGCGTCGGCGGACCCGCTCGACCAGCGTGTCGGGCTGCGCCTGCAGGTAGATCACCAGATCGGGGGTCGGTGCCTGCGGTCGCAGGCTCTCGAAGATCTGCCGGTAGAGCGCGAGTTCGTCGTCGGACAGCGTCAGGCGCGCGAACAGCGGGTCCTTCTCGAGCAGGAAGTCGCCGACCGCGGCCGACTCGAACAGGTCGCGCTGCGCCAGGTCGCGCAGCTGGTTGACCCGCTGGAACAGGAAGAACAGCTGGGTCGGCAGCGCGTAGCGCGCGCTGTCGCGATAGAAGCGCTCGAGGAACGGATTGGCCTGCGGTTCCTCGAGCACCGTTTGCACGCCGAAGCGCTCGGCGAGCCGCCGCGCGAGCGAGGTCTTGCCGGCGCCGATCGGGCCTTCGACGACGATGTGCCGCCAGCGTTCGAACGGATTCAGCGCCACGGGCTCAGGACCTGAAGATGAAGTAGACCGCGCCCAGCAGGCACAGGCCGGCCCAGAGATAGTCCAGCTTCAGCGGCTGGCCCATGTAGAACATCGCGAACGGCACGAACACCGCGAGCGTGATCACTTCCTGGACGATCTTGAGCTGCGCGAGCGTGAAGGTGCCGTAGCCGATCCGGTTCGCCGGCACCTGCAGCAGGTACTCGAAGAGCGCGATCCCCCAGCTGACGAACGCCGCGATCCACCACGGCTTGGCGGACAGGTTCTTCAGGTGTCCGTACCAGGCGAAGGTCATGAAGACGTTCGAGAGCACGAGCAGCGCGACCGTCTGGACGGGGATCGGCAGCTGGGCGAGGAAGGCGGACATCGGGCGGAGGGGTCACGGCCAGGGGACGCAGCGCTGGTCGGCGACGCGCGCCAGGCATTGTCGCACCGGTCCGCGGCCCGGGACCATCACGTCGGCATCGATGTCGGCCATCGGCCGCAGCACGAACGCCCGCTCGTGGAGCCGCGGGTGCGGCACGACGAGCGGACGCGGCGTCGCCGTGTCGATCGTCGCGTCGCCGGCGAGCAGGAGGTCGAGGTCGAGGGTGCGCGGCGCGTTTCGGTACGCCCGTTCCCGACCGAAGCGCGCCTCGATCGCCTGCAGCGCGGCGAGCAGGTCGTGCGCATCGAGCAGCGTGTCGAGCCGGGCGACGGCGTTCAGGTAGTCGGGGCCCGTCGCGTCGACGGGGGCGCTGGCCCACAGACGCGAGCGTGCGATCAGGCGGGTGCGCGGCAGCGTGCGCAGCGCGTCGAGGGCGGCTTCCAGGGTCGCGCGCCGCTCGCCGAGGTTGGCGCCGAGGCCGATCCAGGCGTCCATCGGGCGCCGAACCGATCAGGCCGGCGGGTCGCGGTCCCGGGGCGAGCCGCCGCCCTGGGCCGGCACCTCGCGCCAGCGCGGGTCGTCGTCGGGCTCCCTGCCGAGGGCGGGGTCGTCGGATCCGTCGCGCTCGGCGCCTCCTTCGCTGCCTGCTTCGCTTCCCGGCTCGCCGGCACCCTTGCGCGCGCCACTGCGGCGTCGGCGCCGGCGCTTGGTTCCGGGCGGGCGGGCGTCGCCCGGACGGGCGTCGAGGAGCTGTTCGCGGGTCCCGGCATCGCCCTCGACATACCCGGTCCACCAGTCGCCCAGTTCGGCGGGCAGTTCGCCGGCCTCGACGCGCAGCAGCAGGAAGTCGTAGCCGGCCCGGAAGCGCAGGTGCTCCATCGCCCGCGCCGCGCCGCGCCCGCCCTTCTCGAGCCGCGGCTGCAGGCCCCAGATGTCGCGCATGTCGGCGATGTAGCGACGCTGGATCGCGAGCTTCGAGGCCTGCTCGTCGAGCACCGAGTCCATCGCCTCCATCAGGGCGGGGATCGAGTGCTCCCCCGCGGCCTGGCGGGCCTGCCAGCGGTCGGCGACCCGCTGCCAGAGCAGGGTGGCGAACAGGAAGCCGGGCGACACCGACTTGCCGGCGCGCACGCGCGCGTCGGTGTTCGCGAGCGCCACCTCGATGAAGCGCTCGCCATGCGGCTGCTCGACGATCACGTCGAGCAGCGGCAGCACGCCGTGGTGCAGGCCCTCGGCGCGCAGCCGGCGCACGCAGGCCAGCGCGTGGCCCGACTCGAGCAGCTTGAGCATCTCGTCGAAGAGCCGGGCCGACGGCACGTTCTCGAGCAGCTCGGCCAGCTCGGCGATCGGGGCGAGCGTGGCCGGGTCGACGTGGAAGTCGAGCTTCGCGGCGAAGCGCACGGTGCGCAGCATGCGGACCGGATCCTCGCGATAGCGCGTGGCCGGGTCGCCGATCATCCGCAGCGTCCGGGCCTTCAGGTCGGCGACGCCGCCGAGCCAGTCCTGGACCTGGTCGGCGATCGGATCGTAGTACAGCGCGTTGACGGTGAAGTCGCGCCGCAGCGCGTCCTCCTGCTGGGTGCCGAACACGTTGTCGCGCAGGACGCGGCCATGCTCGTCGGTCTCGGCGTCGTTCTGCAGCGCGCGGAAGGTCGAGGTCTCGATCGTCTCGCGACCGAACATCACGTGGACGATCTTGAAGCGTCGACCGATGATCCGGGCGCGGCGGAAGGAGGCCTGGACCTGCTCGGGCGTCGCGTCCGTGGCGACGTCGAAGTCCTTGGGCGTCAGGCCCAGCAGCGAGTCGCGCACGCCGCCGCCCACCACGTAGGCCTTGTAGCCGGCGCGCTGCAGGATCTCGCAGGTGCGGATCGCGGCCTGCGAGATCTGCTCGCGGTGGATGCCCAGCTCGGTGCCCTTGTAGGTGCGCAGCTTCGGGCCGCCGGCCGCGGCCGCCGGTGCGGCGGCGGCGGGCGGGGCGCCGGCCGCATCGGTCGCGCCGCCGCCGAACAGGCGCTTGAGGAACGCGATGACCATGTGTGCGGGATCCTGGGACCGGGGCGTCAGGCGACGCCCTCGAACAGCCGGATCACAGGCCAGCCGCGATCGATCGCGGTCGCGTGGAGCACGGCGTCGGGGTTGGTGGCGACCGGGTCGGTGACCCGCTCGAGCAGCGGCAGGTCGTTGCGCGAATCGCTGTAGAACCACGAGCGCCCGAAGCGGGGCAGCTCGTGGCCGAGCGAGGCGAGCCATTCCGTGGTGCGGACGATCTTGCCCTCGCGGAACGACGGGGTGCCGTGCGGGCGTCCGGTGAATTCGCCGTCGGGTCCGACCTCGATGCCGGTCGCGACGAGATGATCGATGCCGAAGGCCCGTGCGATCGGTGCGGTGACGAATGCGTTGGTCGCGGTGACCAGGGCGATCAGGTCGCCCTGCGCGGCATGCCGGGCGACCAGCTCGCGGGCCTGCGGCAGGATGCTCGGCACGACGACCTCGGCCATGAAGCGCCGGTGCCAGGCGTCGAGCGTGCTGCGGGGATGCGCGGCGAGCGGCGCGAGCTGGAAGCGCAGGAACTCGGCGATGTCGAGCGTGCCGGCCTGGTACTCGCGGTAGAAGCGGTCGTTCTCGCGCTCGTAGGCGTCGCCGTCGAGCACGCCGATCCGCACCAGGAACCGCGACCATTCGTAGTCGCTGTCGATCGGGAGGAGGGTGTGGTCGAGGTCGAACAGGGCGAGGTTCATCGCGGGCGGGATTCTACGGCAAGTCGTCGGCGGCCCCCACCGGCGGCGGGGGCGCGGGCGGGGGCATCGGCGCCGATCCGGTCGCAGGCGCGGGCGCCGTCCCGGACGCGGACAGGGGCGGGTCGAGCGGCAGGCCGGCCTGCGCGAACTCGCGCAGCAGCGGCACCGTGATGGCCCGCTTGCGCGCCAGCGCGTAGCCGTCGAGCGCATCGACCACCGCCCGCAGGCTGCCGAGGTCGCGCGGCGCATGGGTCATCAGCCAGGGCACCACGTCGGGCGCCACCGACAGGCCCCGCTCGGCGAAGGTCCGCCCGAGGGCCTGCGCGGTGTCGGCGTCGGACAGCCGGCGCAGCTGGAGCACCAGCCCCCAGCCGAGCCGGGTGGCCAGTTCGGGCATCAGCGCGAGCCGCCCGGGCGGCTCGGCGCCGGCGCACGCGAGGGCGGCGTCGGCGTGCGCGGCGACCGCGTCGAACAGATGCCAGGCGGCGGCCTGCCGGGCGGCGTCCAGCCGGTCGCAGTCGTCGATCAGCCAGGTGCCCACCGCCGGATCGTGGACGAAGGCGTCGGCGGGCGCCTGCGGATCGAGGCGACGCACCGACCCCGTCGGCAGCGCGCCTTCCAGAGCCCGCAGCAGGTGGCTGCGGCCGCTCGACGCCGGTCCCCACAGGTACAGGAAGCGCGCGCCCGCGCCGCGCCCCGGGTCGGCGAGCGCGCGCGCGGCATCCAGCGCCTCGCGGTTCTCGCCGACCACGAAGGCGTCGAAGGTCGGTGGCGGCGGCGGACCGAGGTCGAGGACGAGCTGGGACACGGGCGGGGTGAAGCGGAGGGTGGGCGGGAGGCTGGGGAGGGAGGCGGGGGAGGGCCGGAGGATGGGCCGGGGGCCGGGGGTGGGCCGGGGTGGGGGGCGGCCCGGGTCGGGCCGGTACAATCGCGGCTCGCGCCATTGTATCGGCCCCGGTCCGGGGCCCCGCCGACCCCCATGAGCTCCACGCCCTCCAAGCCCGCCGCGCCGCTGACCTACAAGGACGCCGGGGTCGACATCGATGCCGGCGACGCCCTCGTCGAACGGATCAAGCCGCTCGCGCGCCGCACGATGCGCGAAGGCGTGCTGGCGGGCATCGGCGGCTTCGGCGCGCTCTTCGAGGTGCCCAAGCGCTACCGCGAGCCGGTGCTGGTGTCCGGCACCGACGGCGTCGGCACGAAGCTGCGGCTGGCCTTCGCGCTCGACCGGCACGACACCGTCGGCATCGACCTGGTCGCGATGAGCGTCAACGACATCCTCGTGCAGGGCGCCGAGCCGCTGTTCTTCCTCGACTACTTCGCCTGCGGCCGGCTCGACGTCGACACCGCGGCGCGCGTGGTGGGCGGCATCGCGACCGGCTGCGAGCAGGCCGGCTGCGCGCTCATCGGCGGGGAGACCGCCGAGATGCCCGACATGTACCCCGACGGCGAGTACGACCTCGCCGGCTTCGCCGTCGGCTGCGTCGAGAAGTCGGCCGCGATCGACGGCCGCTCGATCGGTCCGGGCGACGCGATCATCGGCCTGGCGTCCAGCGGCCCGCATTCCAACGGCTACTCGCTGGTGCGCCGCGTGATCCAGCGCGCGCACGGTTCGCTCGAGTCGGCGGCGATGGACGCGCCCTTCGGCGCCTCGGGCACCTTCGCCGATGCGGTGATGGCGCCGACCCGCATCTACGTCAAGCCGGTGCTGGGCCTGATCGGCGCGCTGCCGGTCAAGGGCATCGCCCACATCACCGGCGGCGGCCTGGTCGAGAACGTGCCGCGCGTGCTGCCCGACGCCTGCCAGGCGGTGCTCGAGCGCTCGGCCTGGACGATGCCGCCGGTGTTCGACTGGCTGCAGCGCGAGGGCGGCATCGCCGACGCCGAGATGCATCGCGTCTTCAACTGCGGCATCGGCATGGTGATCGTGGTCGACGCGGCGCTGGCCGACGATGCGATCGCGCGCCTGCGCGCGGCCGGCGAGACGGCCGCGCGGATCGGCGGGATCGTCGCGCGGCCCGCGGGTGCAGCCGCCACCGTCGTCGTCTGAACGGCGCGCCGGACGCCGGCCGGCGGCCTCGACGATGCGCAGTGCGCGACACCGGCCCGGCGGCCGGGGGCACGACGTCGGCGCGCTGCTGATCGCGGCGGGACTCGGCTGGAGCGCGCCGTCGTCGGCGCAGCCCGCCGACGCGACGGATCCGTCGGAGTCGGCCGCGCCGGCCCCGGAGCGCGGCTTCCTGTCGACGCTCCCCTTCGTGGGCAAGTGGTTCGGCGGCGGCGAGGAGGCCGCCTCCAAGGACGGCAGCAAGGTCGCGCCGCACTACGTGCTCGAGGTCGAGGCGCCCGAGCCGGTCGCCCGCCAGATCCGCGAGTTCACGCTGCTCGGCCGCTGGCGCCGGCGACCGGACTACGACCCCTCGCAGCTGCCGCTCTTCATCCGGCGCGCGGATCAGGAGGTGCGCGAGCTGCTGGCGGCCGAAGGGTGGTTCTCGCCGACGGTGCGCGTCGAGCCGATCCGCGGCGGGGTGCGCGTCGCGGTCGAGGCCGGCCCGCGCACCCGCGTCGACGGCGTCACGCTGCAGCTCGACGGCGAGCTGGGAGGCGACGCGCACGCCGTGCTGCGCGAGCGCGTCGAACGCGAGTGGCTGCTGCCCGGCGGGGCGGTCTTCCGTTCCGCCGAGTGGGAGCGCGCCAAGCGGGGCCTGCTCGCGGGGCTGCGCGACGGCGGCTTCCTGCGGGCGCGGATCGAGGACTCCGAGGCGATCGTCGAGCGCGACCGGGCGCGCGCGTCGCTCCGGGTCGACGTCGATTCGGGGCCGCCGCTGTACTTCGGCGCGCTGGACGTCGGCGGCCTGCAGCGCTATCCGCAGGACGTCGTCGAGGGCCTCGCGACCTTCCGGCGCGGCGATCCGTACGACGCACGACGCATCACCGAGTTCCAGAGCCGGCTGAACGGCGCCGGCTGGTTCACGTCGGTGAACGTGCGCCCCGACATGCTGGCGCTCGAACGGGACCCGGAGATCGTCGAGGTGCCGGTGCGCATCGACGTCGTCGAGCGCGAGAGCAAGCGGTGGACGCTGGGCGGCGGCTACGACACCGATCGCGGCGTGAACCTGCTGGCGGCCTGGGAGCACCGCAACGTCGGCGGCATCGGCGTTCAGACCTTCAACGGCGTCGAGGTCGACGTCGAGCGGCAGGTCGCCTACTCGACCTGGGAGACCCCGCAGGACACCGGGGGCTGGCGCTGGCAGTTCGGTGCGCGCGCCGAGCATCGCGACATCCAGAACGACCTGGTCGATGCCGGATCCGTGTTCGCCTCGCGCAACCGGCGTCGCGGCGACATCGAGACCTCGCTGTCGCTGCAGTACCAGGCCGAGCGCCAGAACGTCGTGTTCGGGCCCGACGACGAGCGGCTCTACGAGAACCGGGCGCTGGTGCTCGGCTACACCTGGACGCAGCGCCGGCTCGATTCGCCGATCTTCCCGTCGGAGGGCTACATCGTGTCGGGGCAGCTGTCCGGCGCGTCCGCGTCGGTCGGCTCGGCGCGCTCGTTCGTGCGGGCCTACGGGCTGGGCTACGGGATCGTGCCGCTGGCGAATGCGGGCGGCGAGACGTTCGGCCGTATCGTGCTCCGGGGCGAGCTCGGCGCGGTGGTCGCCGACGCGCGCGACGGCATCCCGTCGGCGAACCTGTTCCGCACCGGGGGCACCAAGTCGGTCCGCGGCTACGGCTCGCAGAGCCTGGGCGTGCCGCTCGGCCAGGCCACGGTCGGCGGACGCTTCCTGATGGTCACCAGCGCCGAGTACCAGCACCTCGTCACCCGCGACGTCGCGCTCGCGGTGTTCTACGACTGGGGCAACGCCGCGGACACGCGGCGCGGGCTGGAGCCGGTCGCAGGCTACGGCGCGGGCGTGCGCTGGCGCACGCCGGTCGGCCCGCTGAACCTCGACCTCGCCTGGGGCGAGGCCATCCGGGACTGGCGGCTGCATTTCTCGATCGGGGTGGTGTTCTGATGGGCGGCCCGACCCCGACCCCGACCCCGACCCCGGTCGCGCCGGCGTCCGCGCCGCGGCCCCGACGCCGCCTGCGGATCGCGCTGGTCGGTCTGGCCGTGCTCGCCGGCCTGGTGACGGCGCTGCTGGGGGCAGCGGCCTCCTGGCTCGGCACGGAGTCGATGCTGCAGTCGGTCGTCGCCCGCGCGGTCGCGGCCAGCGGCGGGCGACTCGAGGTCGAGTCGCCCACCGGCTCGCTGCTCGGCACGGTGCGGGCGGCGCGCGTGCGCTGGGCCGACGCCGGCACGGTGGCGGAGGTCGACGGGCTCGCGGTGACCCTCGACTGGCGCGGCCTCGCGGCCCGTCGGCTGCGGGTGGCCTCGGCGGACGCGACGCGCATCGCGCTGACGCTGCCGGTCTCGGATGCCGCGCCCGCGCCGCCGGCCTCCCTCGCGCTGCCCTTCGGTCTCAAGCTCGACGTGGTGGGGCTCGACGTCGGCGAACTCGTGGTGCGCAGCGGCGACGCCGAACCGCTGCGACTCGAGGCGCTGCACGTCGCGGCGCGCTACGCGTCGGCGGTCTGGTCGCTCGAGACGCTGACGGTGCGTGGCGACTTCGGTGCGCTGCGGCTCGACGGCACGGTGGCCGATGCGCCGCCGTTCGCCCTGACCGCGAACGCGCTGCTGGAGACCCGGGTGCTGGACGAGCCGCTCGCCCTCCGCGCGAGCGCCACCGGCGACCTCACGGCGCTGGCGATCGACGCGCGCACCGTGCTGCGCGACGCGTCGGCAGCGGCACGCCTGCGCGTCGCGCCGTTCTCGCCGCGGCCGCTGCTCGCGGCCGACCTCGGCATCGCCAACCTCGACCTCGCGCGCTTCGGCGCCGGTCTGCCGGCCACCCGGCTCGAGGGCCGGCTGCAGGGCACGGCGCCGCCCGCGGCGGCGGGAGCGCCCGTGCCCGCGCTGCCGGCGCTCGGCGGCACGCTCGCCCTGCGCAACGCGCGCCCCGGGGCGATCGACGCGGGGCTGCTGCCGCTCGAGACGGCGACCACCCGCTTCGTCTTCGACGGCGAGCGTCTGCGGCTCGAGGCGGTCACCGTCGTCGGTCCGCCCGGACGCGTGGAGGGTGACGCGACGCTGCGCGTGCCCGCGGCGGGCACGCGGGTGCCGACCGAGTTCGCGCTGCGCGTGGCCACCGAGGCGCTCGACCTGCAGCGTGCGCATTCGGCGCTGCGCCCGACCGCGCTGCGCGGCGAGGTCCGCGTCACGCCCGAGCGTGGCGGGCTCGCGTTCGAGGGCCGGCTGGCCGACGGGGAGCTCGCGCTCGAGGCGCAGGCCCGACTGGCCGACGCGACGCTGACGATCGCGCGGGCGCGGCTGCAGGCGCGCGACGGTGTCGCCGAGTTCGCCGGCACCGCCGGCATCGCCTCGCCCTGGCGCTTCGCGCTGGCGGGAACGGTGGCCCGGCTCGATCCCGCCCGCTTCGCCGACGTGCCCGAGGGGCTGCTGAACGGGCGCTGGCGCGTCACCGGCGAGGCCGGCCCGAAGCCCTCGGTCGACATCGACGCCGTCCTCTCCGACAGCCAGTGGCGCGGTCTGCCGCTGACGGGTCGCGCCGCCGGCCGCTGGCAGCCCGAGCGGGTGAGCCGGGTCGACGCCGCGTTGCGGTGGGGCGGCAGCACGGCCTCCGCGCGAGGCGATCTCGGCGCCACCGGCGACCGGCTCGCCCTGACCGTCGACGCCGCGCGCCTCCAGGAACTCGATGCCCGGCTGGGCGGACGGGCCGCGCTCGAGGCGACGCTGCGCGACGCGCTGAGCGCGCCCGCGGTCGTCGCCACCGCGACCGGACGCGACCTGCGCGTCGAGGATCGACTGACCGTGCGCAGCCTGCGCGCCGAGGTGCAGGTGGTCCGGCCATCGGCGCTGCGCGACGTGCTGCAGCGCCTGGGGCTGGTCGACCCCGACCCGACACCGGTCGCGAAGCCCGCGCCCGCGCCTCGCGCGGCGGGCCGCTCTCCGGCGCCGGGACCGACGGCAGGGGCCGTCGCCGTCGCGGCCGTGGAGCCCCTGTCGGTCACCCTGCAGGCCGACGGGCTGCGGCTCGACGGCAGGCCGGTCGACACGCTCCGGCTCGAGCTCTCCGGGGACGCCGACCGCCACGCGCTCGTCGTGCGTTCGCGCGCCCCGGGGCGCGACGGCCTCGCGCTGGATGCGGTCCTGCGGGCGACGGGCGGCCTCGAGCGCGGTGCGCCGCCGCGCTGGCGGGGCCGACTGCTCGAGGCGGGCAACGCGGTCGTCCCGCGGCTGCGCCTGCTGCAGCCGGCCGAGCTCGCGCTGTCGGGGGAGGCCGCGAGCGCTGGCCCGCTGCGCATCGAGATCGACGGGGCCGACGGCGCACGCCTGCAGCTCGAGGCCGCATCGTGGGAGGCCGGCCGCCTGCGCCTGCAGGGCGTGCTGTCGGCGGTGCCGCTGCGCTGGCTGGCGCCCTGGGTGGCCGACCGCGGACTGCGCCTGGACGAGCCGGACGCGCTGCGCATGGGGGCGCGCATCGACGTCGCCGGCGTGCCCGGCCCCGGCGGCGATCTGCGCGCGCGCATCGAGGCGTTCCGCGAGTCCGGCGATCTCACCGTCGAGGTGCCGGCCACCGGCGGCGGCGTCGAGGCGCTGCGCTCGGGGCTGCAGGCGCTCGAGGCGCGCATCGAGCTCGCCGACGGGCGCCTGGTCGCGAGCGCGTCGATGCGCGGCGCGGCGATCGGCTCGCTGCGCGCCGAGGCCCGCGCCCCGCTGGTCTGGACACCCGCCGGCGCGCCGGACACCAGCGTGCCGCTCGAGGGCCTCGTCGAGCTCGGCGTGCCCTCGCTCGCGTTCACCCGGGCGCTGGTCGGCGAGGCGTGGCGCTTCGACGGTGCCCTCAAGGCGCGCCTGGTCCTGGCCGGCACGCTCGCCGCGCCGCGCGTGACCGGACGCATCGACGGGACCGGCCTGGTCGCCGAGCAGCGCGAGCTCGGCATGAAGCTCGTCGACGGCGAACTCGCGGCCAGCGTCACCGACAACGCCGTGCTGCTCGAGCGGCTGCGTTTCGCCAGCGGCGACGGCTCGGTGTCGATGTCCGGCGCGCTGCGCCCCGACGAGCGCAGCGAGGCGGTGCTGGTGCTCGACCGCATGCCGATCCCGCTCGGCGCCGGCCAGCGGCTGACGCTGTCGGGCGAGGCGCGGGCGGCGCTGCGCGGCGGCCTGCTGACCCTGCGCGGCGCGTTGCGGGCCGACGAGGGGGTGATCGAGCTGACCGCGTACGACACGCCGAGCCTGTCGCGCGACGTCGTGGTGGTGCGCGACGCGGCCGAGGCGGCGGCGCGGGCGCGCGAACGCGAGGCCGCGCGCCGCAACGGCCCGCCGGCCGCCGCCGCCGATGCCGACCCGTCCGCGGGCAAGGGCTTCCGCATCCTCAGCAACCTGCAGATCGACCTCGGCGATCGCTTCCGTGTCTTCGGCGCCGGCGTCGACGCGCGGCTGGTGGGCCAGCTCACGCTGCGCGGCCGGCTGCCCGACGCGCCCCGCCTGACCGGCACGGTGCGGGTCGCTCAAGGCACGTACACCGGATTCGGGCAGAAGCTCGAGATCGAGCGCGGCGTGCTGGTGTTCAGCGGCCCGGTCGACAATCCGTCGATCGACCTGGTCGCCTACCGCCGCTACCTGCCGGTCGAGGCGGGCGTCGCGCTCACCGGCACCGCCCGCGTCCCCAAGATCGCGCTCGTCTCCAAGCCGGACGTGCCCGAGCCCGACAAGCTCTCCTGGCTGGTGCTGGGCACGGGCTCCGACACCGCGCGCAGCGGCGGGCAGAACTCCGCGCTCCAGGCGGCCGCCGCGACGATCCTCGCCACGGCAGACCCGAGCCTCGCCGGACCCGGCATCGCGTCGACCTTCGGGCTCGACGTGCTGTCGGTGCGGACGTCGCAGATCGGCAGCACCGGCGAGTCGGGCTCCGCGGCCACCTCGGCGCAGGACAGCGTGGTGACGCTGGGCAAGCGCCTGACCGACCGGCTGTTCATCAGCTACGAGCAGAGCCTGCGCGGGCTGCAGAACCTGCTGCGGCTTCAGTACGAGATCACCGAGCGTCTGTCGGTACGCACCAAGACCGGCACGCAGAACGCGGTCGATCTGCTCTGGACGTACCGGTACGACTAGTCGCGACGCAGCCCGCGGGCCGCCGCCTCGGCGATCGCCTCGACCGACGCGTCGACGTCCACGGTGACCGCGTCGTCCGGCGCCTCGAGGGCCTCGAACTGGCTGGCCAGCAGGCTCGGCGGCATGTAGCGGTGCTGGCGGGTCGCGAGCCGCGCCGAGATCAGCTCGAACGAACCGGCCAGGTGCACGATGCGCAGCCCGGGCAGCCGTTCGCCGAGCGCCGTGCGGTAGCGGGCCTTCAGCGCCGAGCAGGCGAGCACCACCGGGTCGCCCTTGGCCACCGAATGGCGCAGCACCGCGTTGAGCCGCGCGAGCCACGGCGCGCGGTCGGTGTCGTCGAGCGGCGTGCCGCGGCGCATCTTCTCGACGTTGGCCGGCGGATGGAAGTCGTCGGCATCGACGAAGCGCGCGCCGAGCCGCTGCGCGAGCGCCTCGCCGACGGAGGTCTTGCCGCAGCCGGAGACGCCCATCACGACGACGGCGAGCGGCGCATCCGGGCGTGCCTCGTGCGCCTCGCCCGCGTCAACGGGCGCATGACCGGCCGGGATCGGGACCTGCGGAGACACCGATGCAGCGGCCCCGGCTGCCGCGGTGCCGTCGCCGTCGCGCGGATCGCAGCTGCGGCTCACTTCGTCTTGACGGCGTGACCGCCGAATCCCTTGCGCATCAGCGACAGCAGCCGGTTGCCCACGTCCGCCCGGCCCTGCGACGCGAAGCGGCTCATCAGCGCCAGTGCGATCACCGGCGCCGGCGTGCCCTGGCGGACCGACTCGTCGACGGTCCAGCGGCCCTCGCCGGAGTCCGCGACGAAGGGGGCCACCGAGTCGAGCGCGTCCGGGTCGCGCAGCGCGTCGACCGTCAGGTCGAGCAGCCACGAGCGCACGACCGAGCCGTGGCGCCACAGCTCGCCGACCGCCGCCAGGTCGAGGTCGAACTCGGCCTTGCCCTCGAGCAGCGCGAAGCCCTCGGCGTAGGCCTGCATCGCGCCGTACTCGATGCCGTTGTGGATCATCTTCACGAAGTGGCCGCTGCCGGGCGGGCCGCAGTGCAGCCAGCCCCGGTCGGGCGCCGGCGCGAGCAGCCGCGCGATCGGCTCGAGCCGCGCGGCGGCCTCGGCGTCGGCGCCGTACATCAGGCAGTAGCCGTTGGCGAGACCCCAGACCCCGCCCGACACGCCGCAGTCGGCGAAGCGCAGGCCGTGCGCCTCGAGTTCGCGGGCATGGCGCTGGGACTCGAGGTAGTTGGCGTTGGCGCCGTCGACGACCAGGTCGCCGGGAGCGAGCCGCGCGACCAGCTCGGCGAGCGCCGACTCGCTGGCCTCGCCCGCCGGGAGCATCAGCCAGACGGTGCGCGGCGATGGCAGGGCGGCGACGGCCTCGGCGAGCGAGGCGTGCAGGACGACCCCCGGTTCGTCGGCGAGCGCCGCGCGCGCCTCGGGCTGCGCGTCGAAGCCGTGCACGTGCGCGCCGCCGCGGGCGAGGCGGCGAACCATGTTCGCGCCCATGCGGCCGAGGCCGATCATCGCGAGCGTCGGCGCGTGAGGAATGTGGTCAGCGTTCATGGGCGGCGATGATAGCGGACACCCGTTCGAGCGCGTCGGGCGCGAGGCAGTCGACGACCTCGCGCCCGCGCATCGAGCGCAGCCAGGTGAGCTGGCGCTTGGCGAGCTGGCGGGTCGCCGCGACGGCCTCGTCGACGAAGCGCTGCCGGCGCGCCGCGTCCTGTCCGCCGGCCTCGAGGTCGTCGAGCCAGGTCCAGGCCTGGCGGTAGCCGACGCAGCGCATCGACGCCATGCCCGGCTCGAGGTCGCCGCGGGCGCGCAGGGCCCGCATCTCGTCGATGAATCCGGCGGCCAGCATCGCCTCGAAGCGTCTCGCGATCCGGTCGTGGAGCACCGCGCGGTCGGCCGGCTCGAGGGCGATCGTCGCCAGCCGCGGCGGCGGTCCGTCGGCGGCGCGCGTGCCGATCAGGGCCGACAGCGGCCGCCCGGTGAGGGCATGCACCTCGAGGGCCCGCTGCACGCGCTGCGAGTCGCCCGGCTCGAGCCGCGCGGCGGTGATCGGATCGATGCAGGCGAGCCGCGCGTGCAGCGCGGGCCAGCCGTCCCGCGCGGCCTCGGCGTCGAGTGCGGCACGCACCGTGGGATCGGCCGGCGGCAGTTCGTCGAGCCCCTCGGCGAGCGCCTTGGCGTAGAGCATCGTGCCGCCGACCAGCAGCGGCAGCCGCCCGCGCGCGCGGATCGTCGCGATCAGGCGGCGGGCGTCGGTGCAGAAGGCGGCCGCCGAATAGGCGGCGGTCGGCTCGATGAGGTCGATCAGGTGGTGCGGCACCGCGGCGCGCTCGGCGACGCTGGGCTTCGCGGTGCCGACGTCCATGCCGCGGTAGACCAGCGCCGAGTCGACGCTGACGATCTCCAGCGGCATGCGTTGCGCGAGCGCGAGCGCGATCGCGCTCTTGCCCGAGGCGGTCGGGCCGAGGAGCAGGATGGCGTCGGGCCGCCCGGGCCGTGACGGCGTCTCGCTCATCGTGCTCAGCGCCCGCGCAGGAACCAGCGGTCGAGCTCGGCCATCGGCAGCTGCACCCAGGTGGGCCGGCCGTGGTTGCACTGGTCGGCACCCGCGGTGGTCTCCATGTCGCGCAGCAGCGCGTTCATCTGGGCGAGCGACAGCGCCTGGTTCGCGCGGACGGCCGCGTGGCAGGCCATGGTCGCCAGCAGCGCGTCGCGGCGCTCGGCGAGCAGACGGCTCGCGCCGTGCTCGGCGAGATCGGCGAGGACCGAGCGCGCGAGCGCGACCGGATCGCCGGCGGCCAGCACCGCGGGCACGGCCCGGATGGCGATCGCGCCGTCGTCGTCGGGAACCAGGTCCAGGCCGAGCGCGCGCAGCGCGTCGCGCTCGTCCTCGGCGACGCGCCGCTCGTGCGCGTCGGCCGGGAACGCGGGCGGGATCAGCAGCGGCTGCGAGGGCACGTCGCGTGCATCCAGGCCGGCCTTCATCCGCTCGTAGACGACGCGCTCGTGCGCGGCGTGCATGTCGACCACCACCAGTCCCTGCGCGTTCTGCGCCAGGATGTAGATGCCGTGCACCTGGCCGATCGCGAAGCCCAGGGGCGGCAGGTCGGCCGCCGCGGTGTCGCGCGGGGGCGCGACCGACCCGGATCCGGTCTGCGCGGCACCGGCCGCATGCTCCGGCTTCATGCCGGGGGGCAGGCCCGTCGAGATGTCCGTCGGAGCAGCTCGGTCCGCCATCGTCCCCGGGGCGGCGTCGGGCGCGAGGAAGCGCATCAGCGGCCCGAGCGACTGGGGCGCCGAGGCCAGCGGCAGCGTCGCCTGCCAGCTCGGCCGGGACGCATCCGAGGCGGGCCAGCGGTCGGCGCCGGAAGTCCCGGAGGCGCTGCGGCCGAACCCGGGGCGAAGGCCGGTTCCGACGGCGTCGGGGTCGCCCGCAGGGCCCGCCGCGCCGGCGTTCCACGGGGCGCGCTGCGGGGCGGCATCCGGCGCGCCATCCGGCGAGCCCGCCGGTCCGAACCCTGGCGCCGCCCCGCGCACCGTCGAGGCCACGCCATCGGCCGCCGCACCGACCCGCAGGGCCTCGCGCACGGCGTGGAACACGAACGAGTGGATGGCCCGCGCGTCGCGAAAGCGCACCTCGGTCTTGGCCGGATGCACGTTGACGTCGACCTCCTCGGGGTCGATCCAGAGGAACAGGCACCAGGCCGGATGGCGGTCGCCGTGCAGCACGTCGGCGTAGGCCTGCTTGACGGCGTGCGCGAGCAGCTTGTCCCGCACGAAGCGGCCGTTCACGTAGAAGAACTGCCGGTCGGCCCGCGCCCGGCTGGCGGTGGGCACGCCGGCGAGACCGTGAAGCCGCAGGGGGCCGGCGACGCGCTCGATCGACCGGGTGGCCACGTCCTCGCCGAGCGCCGCCGCCGCCCGCTCGGGTCCGCGCACCGCCGGCCACTGCTCGACGCGGCGGCCGTCGACGAAGCAGGCGAACGCGATCGCCGGATGCGCGAGCGCGACCCGGCGGAAGGCGTCGAGCGCATGGGCGGTCTCGGTGCCCTGCGCCTTGAGGAACTTGCGCCGCGCCGGCGTGGCGGAGTAGAGCTCGAGCACCTCCACCGTGGTCCCGACCGGACCGGCGGCGGGTGCGAGCCCGGAGACCGCGCTGTCGATGACGGTGGCCGCCTCGGCGCCGGCGGTGCGGCTGACGATCCGCACGCGGGCCACCGAAGCGATCGCGGCGAGGGCCTCGCCCCGGAAGCCCAGCGTGCGCACGCGCTCGAGCTCGCCGAGCGAGACGATCTTGCTGGTCGCGTGGCGGGTCAGCGCCAGCCCGAGCTGCTCGGGCGGGATGCCGCAGCCGTCGTCGATGACCGCGACGCGCCGCACGCCGCCCTCCTCGAGCCGCAGCTCGACGTGGCGGGCGCCGGCGTCGATCGCGTTCTCGAGCAGCTCCTTGACCACCGACGCGGGGCGCTCGACGACCTCGCCGGCGGCGATCTGGCTGACCAGGTGGTCGGGGAGGGGGGCGATCGGGCGGCGCGGCGCCGCGACGTCGGGCACATCCGGGGGCGCGGACCCGGCCGCCCCGGCGGGAAGGTCGTCCATCGGACCATTATAGGCGGCGTGTATCATCGCCCCCGCCATGGACATCGCCCAGATCATCGACGTCTTCCTGCACCTCGACAAGCACCTCGAGTCGGTCGTCGCGCAGTACGGAACCTGGGTCTACGTGATCCTGTTCACGATCATCTTCGTCGAGACCGGCCTGGTCGTGATGCCCTTCCTGCCGGGCGATTCGCTGCTCTTCGTCTGCGGCGCGATCGCCGCGATCGGCGGCCTGTCGCTGCCCCTGCTCATCGTGCTGCTGGTGACGGCCGCCGTGCTCGGCGACGCCACGAACTATTCGATCGGCAAGTACTTCGGCCCGAAGGTCTGGGGCTGGGAGCAGTCGCGCTTCTTCAACCGCGCGGCCTTCGACCGCACCCATGCGTTCTACGAGCGCCACGGTGCCATCACGATCATCGTCGCGCGCTTCCTGCCGTTCGTGCGGACCTTCGCGCCCTTCGTGGCCGGCGTCGCCGAGATGACCTATCCGAAGTTCGCCCTCTACAACGTGGTGGGCGGCGTGCTGTGGGTCACCAGCCTGACCGTGCTCGGCTACCTGGTCGGCAACCTGCCTTGGGTCAAGGAGCACTTCTCCTGGGTCGCCCTCGCGCTGATCATCGTGCCCGGACTGCCGGCGGTGTACGAGGTGCTGCGGCATACCCTGTTCAAGCGGCGCGCGCCGCGGGTCTGATCGGGCGGCGCGCCCCCCGCGCCTGACCGAGCCGCGCGCCTCTCGCGGTCGACCGGCGCCGTACCGCGCGCCCGGTCCGGGCGGTCAGTGCAGTCCGGCCAGCCGCAGCAGCAGCCCCGCCGCCCCGCAGGCCAGGATCAGCCGCACCACGCCGACCTTGTAGCGGAACAGCGCGAGCGCGGCGAGCGCGCCGATCAGCGCCGCCACCGCGTCGAAGCGTCCGCCGAACCCGTCCGGCCACAGCACGTGCTGCGCGAAGAACAGCGCGAGTGCCGCGATCACGCCGACCACCGCGGCCGAGATGCCGGCGAGCGGTGCGGCCACCCGCAGGCTGCCGCGGGTCGCCTCCACCAGCGGGCCGCCCGCGAGGATGAACACGAACGACGGCAGGAAGGTGAACGCGGTGGCCACCACCGCACCCGCCGCGCCGGCCGCGAACGGCGCGTCCGGCCCGAGCGCCTGCAGCGTCCAGCCGCCGACGAAGCCCACGAACGCGACGATCATGATCAGCGGCCCCGGCGTCGTCTCGCCGAGCGCCAGCCCGTCGATCATCTGCGGCCCCGTCAGCCAGCCGTAGTGCTCGACCGCGCCCTGGTAGACGTAGGGCAGCACGGCGTAGGCACCGCCGAAGGTCAGCAGCGCGGCCTTGGTGAAGAACGCGGCGAGGTCGGCGAAGACCGGGCTGGTTCCGGGCGTGAAGCGCAGCAGCGCCCAGCCGATCGTGCCGAGGCCGATGCCGACCGCCAGCACCGCCGCGAGATGCCCGCGCGAGAAGCGCGCATGGGCGGGGGCCGGCGTGTCGTCGTCGATCACCGCCGGACCGCGCGAGGCGCGTGCCGCGGCATGCGCCGCGCCCCCACCGCCGAACCCCGCCGGCGCGAGGCGACCGCCGAGCGCGCCGAGCGCCGCCGCCGCCAGCACGATCGCTGGGAAGGGCACGTCGAGTGCCGCGATCGCCACGAAGGCGGCGATCGCGATCGCCCACGCCGCCGGATGCCGGAGCGAGCGCGACGCGATCCGCCAGGCCGCCGCGGCCACGATCGCGATCACCGCCGGCTTGATGCCGGCGAGCACGCCGCCCACCGCGGGGACGTCGCCGAACGCGAGGTAGACCCATGACAGCGCGATCAGCAGGAACAGCGAGGGCAGCACGAACAGGCCGCCGGCCACCAGCGCACCGGGCGTGCGATGCATCAGCCAGCCGATGTAGGTGGCGAGCTGCTGCGCCTCGGGGCCGGGCAGCACCATGCAGTAGTTGAGCGCGTGCAGGAAGCGGCCTTCCGAGATCCAGCGCCGCCGTTCGACGAGCTCGTCGTGCATGATCGCGATCTGCCCGGCCGGCCCGCCGAAGCTGATGAAGCCGAGCTTGAGCCAGAAGCGCAGGGCATCGGCGAAGGGCACCTCGGGCGGCGGGCCTTCGCCGTCCGGCGGGACCGCCGGGAGGGTCGGCGTCAACGGATCCGGAGACCGTTCATGCGGTCTGCCCCCGCGCCGGCGGCGGGTTGCGCCGGAAGTGGTTGCGGATGCCCGCGAAGATCGCGTCGGCGATCTGCCGCTGGTAGCGGGGGTTGCGCAGCTTGCGCTCCTCGTCCGGGTTGCTGATGAAGGCGGTCTCGACGAGGATCGACGGGATGTCGGGCGCGCGCAGCACCGCGAAGGCGGCCTGCTCGACGCTCGGCTTGTGCACCTCGCCGATGCTGCGCAGCTCGCCGAGCACCGCGCTGGCCAGCCGCTTGCTCTCGCGGATCTGCGCGGTGGTCGACAGGTCGAGCAGCACGCGGGCGACCTCGCGGCTGCGCCGCGGCAGGTTCACGCCGCCGATCAGGTCCGCGCGGTTCTCCCGGCTGGCGAGCCAGCGCGCGCCGACGCTCGAGGCGGTCCGGTCGGACAGCACGAACACCGAGGAGCCGCGCGCGTTGGGCAGCACGAAGGCGTCGGCATGCACCGACACGAAGAGATCGGCCTGCACGGCGCGCGCCTTCGAGACCCGCGTCGCCAGCGGCACGAAGTAGTCGGAGTCGCGGGTCAGGTACGCCCGCATGTTCGGCTCGGCATTGATGCGCTCGCGCAGCCGGAAGGCGACCGAGAGCACCACGTCCTTCTCGAGCGTGCCGTAGCGCCCGACCGCGCCCGGATCCTCGCCGCCGTGGCCCGGGTCGATCGCGATGGTGACCATCCGCGTGACCGCGGGCGCTTTGCGGGTCCCGGGTGTCGATGGGTCGCGGTCCCGGATCAGGCCGGCGATCGGGTCGTCGGCGGGTGGGCGCGGCGGACGGGCGCCCACCGCTGCGCGGGGGCCGCCCGGTGCCGGCCCCGAAGGCATCGCGGACCGGGGGGGGGGCGCGGACGCGGCCGACGATGGAGGCGGCGAAGACGGCGAAGACGATGCTGAGGACGACGAGGACGACGAGGACGACGAGGGAGATGCCGGCGATGACGATGACGCCGCCGCCGTGCCGGCGGACGCCGCGCCCGGCGGCACGGGCGCGGTCGCTGCCGTGCCTTCCGCCCCTGCCGCACCGCGTTCGGACCCGATCAGCTGCGCGAGCGGGTCGGGCGGCTCGACCGGATGCAGGTCGAGCACCAGCCGATGCCGGTACACCGCGATCGGAGCGAGCGAGAAGACCTGCGGCGCGACCGGTGCCTTCAGGTCGAAGACCAGCCGCGTGACGCGGGGCCGGTTCTGCCCGACGCGCACCGTCGCGATGTACGGGTCGTTCGCCTGCACCTTGGCGACCAGGTCGCGCAGCTGGGTGTCGATCTCGACGCCCTCGAGGTCGACGACCAGGCGGGGCGGGTCGGCGACGGTGAAGTGCGACGCCTTGAGGGGGGCGTCGAGCTCGAGAGTGACCCGGGTGTAGTCCTTCGCGGGCCAGACCCGCACCGCCACGATGGTCGCGCCGTGCGCGAGCGGCAGGTCGAGCGCGAGCAGTGCGCCGGGCGCCGCGCTCAGGAAGCGGCGGCGGCCGCGTTCAGGCACCGCAGCCCCGCGTCGCCGAAGGCGTCGAGCTGCGCGATGCGCGCGTCGCCCGTGCGCTCGGCGTCGTCGTCGGCGAAGCCGAGGCGGATCGCGAGGTCGGCCCGGGGCAGGTCCGGGCCGGCCAGCTCCGGCCACTCGACCAGGCAGGCACCCGCGCCGCGGAAGTACTCGTCGAAGCCCGCGTCACGCCACTCGTCCGCTGATGAGAATCTATAGAAATCAAAGTGATAGACCGGAAACCTCACCAGATTATAAGGTTCGAGCAGCGTGAAGGTGGGGCTGCGTACTTTCCCGGTGTGGCCGAGTGCCCTCAGCACCCCCCGGACGAGCGTGGTCTTGCCCGCGCCGAGCCCGCCCGACAGCCACAGCACCATGCCCGGCTCGAGCGCGGCCGCGAGGCGAGCGGCAAGGGCGGCGGTGGCCGTTTCGTCGGCGAGCACCAGCTGCCGGGTGGCGGTCGGGGCCGTCGGCGTGGTCGGCCCGGACGACCCGGTCGGCCGGGGCGGGACGGTGTGCGTCATGGTCGCGTCCTCCGAGCCACCCCGGCTCAGGCCGCGATGTCGATCGCCGTCGGCGGCAGACCGGCGCGCGCCCGGGCGACCATCGCGCGGAAGGCGGTCTCGAGATGGGCGACGGTGCGCGGCGTGTCGAACAGCGGCGCGACGCCGCGCTGTCGGACGAGCGCCGTCCGGAGCTCGGCGAGCCGGGCGGGGTCGCGGGCGAGCCCGATGGCGAGCGCCTCGTAGTCGGCGGCCGAACGCGTCACCAGGCCCGGCAGGCCGACGGCCTCGAGCAGGCTCGCGGCCACCCGACCGGGGAAGGTGCGTCCCTCGAGCGTCACCAGCGGCACGCCGGCCCAGAGCGCGTCGCTCGCCGTCGTGTGGGCGTTGTACGGCAGCGTGTCGAGGACCAGGTCGGCCGCGCGGTGGCGGGACAGGTGCTCGGGCGGCGGCATGATCGGTGCGAACACCAGCCGCTCGCCGAACACGCCGCGCCGCTCGGCCTCCCGCCGGAGGTTGTCGGCGGCCACCGGATTGGCATCGCGCAGCCACAGCACGCTGCCCTCGACCGCCAGCAGGATGCGCATCCAGGACGAGAAGGTCGCCGGCGTGATCTTGTAGGAATTGTTGAAGCAGCAGAACACGAACGCCCGCTCGGGCAGCCCGAGCTCGTCGCGGGTGAAGCGGCGCTCCGACATCGGCCGCTGCCGGTCGTTGGCCTGGTAGCTGTGCGGCAGGCGCACGACCTGCTCGCGGTAGTGCGCGCGGCTCGCGTCGGGCACGACCGTCCGGTCGGCGATCAGGTAGTCCATGTAGTCGGCGCCGGTCGTGCCCGGAAAGCCGAGGTAGGTGACCTGGATCGGTGCCGGGCGCATCGCGAACACGCCCTGGCGGCCGCGGCCGAAGAAGCCGTTCATGTCGACCAGGACGTCGATGCCGCGCTCGTGGACGAGCCGGGCGGCATCGAGGTCGGACAGGGCGGAGATGTCGGTGAACCGGTCGAACGAGCGCTCGAGCCGCTCGCGCCGCGGACTGCCGTCGTTCCAGCCGTTGTCGAACGCATGCAGCTCGAACGCGTTCCGGTCGTGCAGCGACCAGGCCTCGGCCATCAGGATGGAGGTCGCCTGCTCGCGGAACTCCCCGCAGACATAGCCGATGCGCAGCTTCGGTCCGCTGCCCGGCATGCGCCGCGGAAAGCCGACGTCGGTGCGGGGAAAGCGGCTGGCGGTGAAGATCTCGGCGCAGCGCCGCAGGCTCGCCTCGTCGTCGCACAGCCCCTGGTAGCCGAAGGGACGCGCCGCGCGGCGGGAGGCGGCGACGTCGGCGCGCAGCGATCGGTCGAGTGCCTCGAGCCCCGTCCAGTCGCAGGCGAGCATCTTCGCGTGCAGCAGCGAACCCTTCGCGAACGGGTAGACCGGATCGATGCGCAGTGTCTCGCCGAAGGCCGCGACCGCGTCGTCGAGCCGCTGCATCCCCTGCAGCACCATCCCGCGCTCGTAGTGCGCGTCGGCGTAGCCGGGCCGCAGCCCGATGGCGCGGTCGAAGCACGCCAGCGCGGCGTCGTAGCGCCCGCGGTCCTTCTCGAGGCAGCCGCGCGCGTAGTGCGCGTCGGCGTGAGTCGGGCGCACCGCGAGCGCCCGGTCGTAGCTCGCCAGCGCCTCGTCGTGGCGCTTGGTCATCGCCAGCAGGTTCCCCCGGTTCACGTGCAGCGAGGCGACGCCGGGGTCGACCTCGGCGGCACGGTCGAAGAGTTCGAGCGCGCGCCGATGGTCGTGCAGCGCCTTGCACAGCACGCCGAGGTTGTTGAGCGCGTCGAACTGCCGGGGCTGCGAGGCGAGGATCGCTTCGTAGACCGCGCGCGCCTCGATCAGCCGGCCCGCCTTGTGCAGGGCGATCGCCCGCTCGAGGATCGGGCGGATGGCCGCGGCGACCGGGTCGGCGGCCGGCTTCGGGGCGGGAGGACGTTCGGGCGTGGGCTGCATGGCGACGCGTGAGACTCCGGGCGGGTCGGAAACGCCGGCGTGGGCGACGGCGGCAAGCTCGAGCGAAGAAGACCGGGGGCGCTTGTTCCTACAATGGCGGATGGACGAAGCGACCCTGGACGACTGGATGGAGCGGCTGCGCGGCTGGGCCCGGGAGCTCGGCTTCGCGTCGATCGGTGTCGCGGACGTCTCCGGCATCGAGCACTCGCCCGCCGCCGACGGGCTGGCGCGCTGGCTCGACGCAGGGTTCCACGGCGAGATGGATTATATGGCCCGCCACGCCGGTCTCCGGGCACGGCCCGACGCGCTGGTGCCCGGCACCCTGCGGGCGGTCATGGTGAGCCTCGACTACGCGCCCGACGATCCGGCCTGGCTCGAGCAGGCCTGGCTGACGCTGGCCGACCCCGAGCGGGCCTACGTGTCGCGCTATGCGCTGGGCCGCGATTACCACAAGGTGGTGCGGAGCCGGCTCTCGCGGCTCGCCGAGCGTCTGCAGGCGGCGGTCGGCCCGTTCGGATGGCGGGCCTTCTGCGATTCCGCGCCGGTCATGGAGGTCGAGCTCGCGCGCCGCGCGGGACTCGGCTGGCGGGGCAAGCACACGCTGCTGCTGGCGCGCGAGGGCGGGTCCATGCGCTTCCTGGGCACCCTCTACACCGACCTGCCGCTGCCGGTCGACGCGCCGGTCGACGAGCACTGCGGGCGCTGCACCGCCTGCCTGGACGCCTGCCCGACGCGCGCGATCGTCGCCCCCTACCGGCTCGACGCGCGGCGCTGCATCGCCTACCTGACCATCGAGGCGAAGGGTGCGATCCCGGTCGAGTTCCGCGAGGCGATCGGCAACCGGATCTACGGCTGCGACGACTGCCAGCTCGCCTGCCCGTGGAACAAGTACGCCGCGATGGCGTCGCTGCCCGACTTCGCGAGCCGCAACCGGCTCGACGCCGCGTCACTGGTCGAGCTGTTCGGCTGGGACCGCCCGGCGTTCGAGTCGCGCATGGAGGGATCGGCGATCCGTCGCATCGGCCATGAACGCTGGCTGCGCAACATCGCCGTCGCGCTCGGGAACGCGCCCGCCTCGCCGCAGGTGATCGCGGCGCTGCGGTCCCGCGAGCACGATCCTTCGCCGCTGGTCGCGGAGCACGTGCGGTGGGCGCTCGAGCGTCATCGGGCGGCAGGCGTCCCGGATCCGGAATCCGAGGCGCGGACCGAGCCCTCGCGGCCGGCCTCCGCATCGTGACCCGCCGCCCCCCGGCCCGGGCCGCCGGCGGCCGGGGCCCGAACGCCGCGGTGCCGCCCGACGCCGCCGACCGCGATGCGGTGCAGGCCTTCGTCGATGCGCTGTGGCTCGAGGACGGGCTGTCGGTGAACACGCGCGACGCCTACCACGGCGACCTCGCCCGCCTCGCGCTGTGGCTGGGCGAGCGGGGCGTGACGCTGCAGGCCGCGGGCGAGGCCGACCTGCAGGGCTACGTCGCCGCCGCCCATGCGGGCTCGCGCCCGAGCAGCGCCAATCGGCGGCTGGCCGTCTTCCGGCGCTTCTACCGCTGGCTGCTGCGCGAGCGCCGCCGCGCCGACGACCCGACCCTGCGGCTGTCGTCCGCCCGCCGTCCGCCGCGTTTCCCCAAGACGCTGTCCGAGGCCCAGGTCGATGCGCTGCTCGGCGCGCCGGACGTCGACACGCCGCTCGGCCTGCGCGACCGCGCGATGCTCGAGACGCTCTATGCGACCGGGCTGCGGGTCTCCGAGCTGGTCGGCCTGAAGACGGTCGAGGTGGGGCTGGTCGACGGCGTGGTCCGCGTGATCGGCAAGGGCGACAAGGAGCGGCTGGTGCCGCTGGGCGAGGAGGCCCGGCACTGGATCGAGCGCTGGCTGGCCGACGGGCGCGCCGCGCTCCTGGCGGGGCGGCCGGCGGACGCCCTGTTCGTGACGGGGCGCGCCGCACCGATGACGCGACAGATGTTCTGGACGCTGATCAAGCGCCATGCGCGCGTCGCGGGCATCGACGCGCCGCTGTCGCCGCACACGCTGCGTCACGCGTTCGCCACCCACCTGCTGAACCACGGGGCCGACCTGCGCGTGGTGCAGCTGCTGCTCGGGCACGCCGACATCTCGACCACGCAGATCTACACCCACATCGCGCGCGAGCGCCTGAAGACGCTGCACGCCCGGCATCACCCGCGCGGCTAGGCGCGACCGGCCACGCGCCGCTTCGGCGCGGCGGCCTCGGCCGAGGTCGACCGGGGCGTCGCCGGTCGTCGCGGCGCGGGCGCCGCGGCGGCGGTGGGCAGGGAGGCCGACGCCAGGGGCCCGGCGCTCGCCTCGAGCCGCTCGGCGAGTCGCGGCAGCAGGTCGTAGAGCTGCGCCATCGCGTCGTCGCCGATCGCCGCGCCGATCGCGCGGTAGCGCGCCTCGGAGTGCGGCGCGACCTTCCCGATCAGCGCGGTGCCCGCGGGCGCGATCCGGATGCTCGCGCCGCGCCCGTCGTCCTCGGTGGCGGATCGACGGACCAGTCGCCGTGCCTCCAGCGCCGGCAGCAGTCGCGACAGGCTGGGCTTGCTGATCAGCGTGAGCTCGGCCAGCCGCGAGATGCGCGCCTCGTCGACCGAAGACAGCGCGCGCAGCACGCGCCACTGCTGCTCGGTGATGCCGTTCGCCCGCAGCACCGGTCGGAACTGCGCCATCACCGCCTGATGGCTGCGCAGCAGCAGCATCGGCAGCGAGCGCGAGAAGGCGCGCATCGCGCGGCTCATCGCGGTTCGTCCTCCACGCTGTTGCGCAGCGTGCCCACGCCCGGCACCGTCACCTCGACGACGTCGCCCGGCACCAGCCAGCGCGGCGGCTCGAAGCGCGCGCCGGCGCCGGTCGGCGTGCCGGTGGAGATCACGTCGCCCGGCTCGAGCCGCATGAAGGTGGAGAGGTACTCGATCAGCACCGCGATCGGGAACATCATCCGCGCGGTGGTGTCGTCCTGGCGCAGCTCGCCGTTGACCCGGGTGGCCACCCGCAGGTCGGCGAGGTCGGGGAAGCCGTCCGCGGTGGCGAGCCACGGGCCGATCGAGCCGCTCGCCTCGAAGTTCTTGCCCTGGGTGACGTTGAACTTGCCGTGTCGCACCCAGTCGCGCAGCGTGCCTTCGTTCACGCAGGTCAGTGCGGCGACGTGCGTGGCCGCGCGCTCGCGCGGGATCCGCCGGCCTGCCGTGCCGATCACCACCGCGATCTCGCCTTCGTAGTCGAGCTGCGGCGACTCGGGCGGACGCAGGATCGCCTCGCCGTGCGCGACCAGCGAACCCGGGGTGCGCATGAACAGGCTCGGGAATCGCGGCCGCTCCGAGCCGTCCCGGTACTCCTCGTTGCGCTCGGCGTAGTTGACGCCGATGCACACGATCTTGCCGGGGCGCGCCAGCG